>JBKBRS010000281.1:0-878 GCA_046292095.1 Thiobacillaceae bacterium | reverse complement strand
TAGGCCAGGCCCAGGTTCGGATCAAATTGCGGCATGGGCGGGTTCCTCCGTGTTGGGGGTGTGGGTGGGGGTCTTGATCCTGCGCAGCTTCAGGTGGTGTTGGTCGGGATGCTGGCGCCAGTGGCGCCCGACGATGGGCAGGTGCAGCACGCCACCGGCGGCGGCCAGGGCCCGGGTGAGAGGCCACTCCGGCACGTCGTGGATGCGCTCGATGCGGCCGAGCAGCGGCTCGACGGCGCTTCGGCGCATCACGATCAGGCCGTGGACGTGGCTGGCGCAGTGCGCGTGCTGCAAGGCGCTGTAGGCCAAGCGCCGCACGCCAATGTGGCGGCCTTGCGCGTCCATCAGCGCTTCGTCGGTGTAGGCCAGCACCGCAGCGGGGCAGGCATCGAGCGCATCGGCCAGGCGCGCAAAGGCGCCGGCCTCGTAGCGGTCGTCCGGGTCGACGAAGGACACCAGCGGCAGCGTGCCCTGTGCGAAGCCCGCCGCGCGCGCTTGGCCCAGGCGGCCGCGCAGGCCGGGTAGCACGTGCAGGCGGATCGGCGCGCCTTCGAGACTGCCGATGCAGGCCTCCCGCCATTCGGCCGGTTCGTCGAGCGTGAGCAGGTGCACGTCGATGCGGGCTTCCATCACAC
Source organism: Thiobacillaceae bacterium (assembly GCA_046292095.1). GTDB lineage: Bacteria > Pseudomonadota > Gammaproteobacteria > Burkholderiales > Thiobacillaceae > JANWZL01. The sequence goes on along the minus strand of JBKBRS010000281.1, from coordinate 243 downwards.
GCCTCCCCAGTGCTGCCCCCAGCGCAAGCCGTAGCCGGCACGATCGACCGTGCGCGCCTGCGCTTGCCAGCTCTCCAGCCCATCTCGCACGGCGCTGATCTCGAGGGTCACGCGATCGCCCGCGGCACCGGCGTCCGCGGCGGCATCGGCCACCGTCCAGGTCCAGGTGTTGCTGGTGAGGCTGTTGGCCGTGCGCACCAGGGCGCCGTGGCGGTCGCGCACGCGCACGGTGTAGCTCGTGCC
>JBKBRS010000280.1:0-1547 GCA_046292095.1 Thiobacillaceae bacterium | reverse complement strand
CTCACCCCCCACCTTCCTCCCCGAAGCTTCTTTCATCTTCAGGGGTGGTGACAACCCCACCATGATCGTTAGGTTGAACCGTAACGCACGCTCCAACAGGGTCATGGCCTGGCGGCTCTCACCCAGCTCTTTGAGCGTGCGCCCGAGCAGGGCCAAGGCCTCGGCATCATCCGGGCGCAGGGCGAGGGCCTGCTCGAAACTGGCCCGCGCCGCTTTGAGCTGCCCTATCTCGCGCAGGGCCGTACCCCAGCCCAGGAAGGCCTCGAAGAAGTCGCCGCGCAGGGCGATGGCCCGTTTGTAGGCCGCGCAGGCCTCCTCGTAGCGGGCCAGTTTGTTCAGGGCATTGCCCAGGCCGTTGTGGGCGTCGGCCAGGCCGGGCTGCAGGACGAGGGCGCGCTCAAAGGCGCTGACTGCCGCCTCGTAGCGGCCCAACTCGTGCAGGACCCCGCCCAGGTTGTGCCACATCTCGGCGAGCTCCGGCCGCAGCTCGGCGGCCCGCTCCAGGTGCGGCAGCGCCGCCTCCGGTTGCCTGAGCGCCAGGGTCAACCCAGATAGAAGCGCTTCTCGGCATGGTCCGGCTGCAGACCGACCAGATGCTCGAAATGCACACGGGCCTGGGCGTGCCGGCCGAGCAGGCTGTAGGCGCGCCCCAGGTCGTAGCGCGCCTGGGCGTGGTCGGGCTGGAGCTTGACCGCCTGCTCCAGGGCGCGGGCGCCGGCCTCAAGGTCGCCACGCTGCAGCTTGGCCAAGCCCTGATGATAGCGGGCGGTGAAGTTGCCCGGCTGGCGGGCGAGGATGCGTGCGTAGCGTGCCTCTGCCTCCTTGAGGCGGCCGGCCTGGTGCAGGCGCATGGCCTCGGCGAGTTGAGGGTCAGGTCTGTCGGTGGATACGGTCGGCTTCATGTGCCAAGGTCTTGCGTGTGCCGAGCGGTAAGGCCCTACCGCTCACGACGACTTCTTCAGCAGGGCAGCCTCCCCATGCCGCCGGCATTGTGCCGGCAATGGATAGCCGACTATGGCTTGAGGCCAGCACAGGATCGGGGGGTAGGACGCCCCTGGGCATCGATGTTGAGGCGGCACACGCCCAAACAACGCATCGGGCTATGTCCCCTCACGTCTCAGGCGGCCAGGCTTTGGCGCAAGCTCTCGACGACCTCTTCCAGATGCGCCACACGGCTTTCCAGCTTCGTGTGTTCCTCGCGCTTGACGATCACCTCATAGAGCCGATCGAGCCGGGCGTTCGTGTGATCGATGCGGGCGAGCAGGTCGTCGTGTACCTTGTCGATGCGCGCGAGCAGGTCGTCGTGGACCTTGTCGATACGCTTGTTGGTCTCGTCGATGCGGGCGAGCAGGTCGTCGTGGACCTTGTCGATACGCTTGTTGGTCTCGTCGATGCGGGCGAGCAGGTCGTCGTGTACCTTGTCGATGCGCTGGTTGGTCTCGTCGATGCGCGCGACCAGATCGTCGTGTACTTCATCGATACGCTTGTTGGTCTCGTCGATGCGTTTGTTGGTCTCGTCGATGCGCCGGCTTTGATCGATCAACTGG
>JBKBRS010000279.1:0-1579 GCA_046292095.1 Thiobacillaceae bacterium | reverse complement strand
GCGGCCGAGACGGCCCAGGCGGTGGTGGAGACGCTCAAGCGCATCCTCGGCGACAAGGTACGCGAGGTGCGCGTGAGCCGGCGGCTCACCGACTCGCCCGCCTGTCTGGTCGCCGGCGAACACGACATGAGCCCGCATCTCGCGCGCATGTTGAAGGCGCTGGGTCAGCAGACGCCGGAGGTCAAACCCATCCTGGAGATCAATCCCACGCATCCGCTGGTCCGGCGCGTGGAGGGGGAAACGGGCGAGCGGCAGGCCGACCTGGCCCAGATCCTGCTCGATCAGGCCATCCTGCTCGACGGCGGCGAGCTGCCCGACCCGGCCGGCTTCGTGCGGCGGATGAACGCCCTCATGACACCGTCATGAGTCCGCGGACGCTCATCCCGGCGTGGGACGGTCGTCCTCAACGTTCCTCGCGTTGGAATTCCGACTCGAGGGCCGCCGCCTGGCGGTAACGGCGGTAGAGCCACAGCCCCAGTAGCGCCGAGACGAGGAACAGGCCAACGGCGGAACCCAGGCGCCAGGTGGGGTCAACGTTGATCCCGCTGCCCGCTAGGGCGAAGACCAAGGTCTGCGGTAGATAGCCCAAGGCCGAACCCGCGACGAAAGGCCAGGCCCGCACTCGCGACACCCCTGCCGCCAGATTGGTGCTCAGGTTGTGTCCGACCGGTAAAAGCCGGATGAGCAGGGCCATGAAAAACGGCTGACGGTCGAGGAAGGCATCCAGCCGACGGACGAGCCCCGGTAAACGCGCGCTCACCAACCCACGCCCCAGTAGCCGCGCGTAGCTGAAGGCGAGGGCACAGCCCAGCGCCGCCGACAGCAAGGCAAGCAGGGTGCCAAACGGCCAGTCGAAGGCATAACCGCCCAGAAAGGCGACGATCTGGCGGGGCAGTCCAATGGCGGTCGCCAATGCACCCATGCTCAGAAAGAGCAGCTCGCCGGCCAGTCCCCGTCCGCGGATCTCGCGGTCTATCCAAGCCTGATCCAGGGCCAGTCCGCCGATGCGCAAAAGGTAGGCGACAGCCACGAGGGAGGCGAGAAACACGAGGCCGCGCAAGACAGGGCGTAGGGGCACGGGGGCAGAGCGATCCGGATGAAAGTGCCATATTATCAGGGCCGCGTAGACAGGCCGGAATGCAAAGTCTCTCGGCATACTTGCTGGCAAGGGGGCAGGCGTGTATCCTAGCGCCCCTTCGGAGAAGTGACCGAGTGGTCGAAGGTGCACGACTGGAAATCGTGTGTACGCCCAAAGCGTACCGCGGGTTCGAATCCCGCCTTCTCCGCCAACAATCCATAAAAATCAAATAGTTACAAGACCATTCCATCATTTGTTTCCACAATTTCCACGGGATTGGGCGGGACGTTCGCCCGGTCGGTTGAGTATCTCATACACCCACCGTTCAGTCAGGCCGTGTTGCCGCGCGATGTCCTGCACCCGGCAGCCTGAGTCGTAAGCCTTGCGGATGGCTTCGTTGCGGCGGTGGATGCGCAGATGCTCGGCCTTGGGGATGTAGAGCTTGGTGCCGCCAGCGTAGCGGATCAGGGCCATTTGCGCAGGCTCTGGCAGGTCGCACAG
>JBKBRS010000278.1:0-1590 GCA_046292095.1 Thiobacillaceae bacterium | reverse complement strand
TGCTGCCGCAGTTCCTCGCCCGCCACCCGCTAGCCGACGCCGAGACCGGACAGGGCGTGCTCGCCTGCCTGTACGAGCTACAGGAGATGCTCAAGGCAGTGACCGGCATGGCCGGGGTGTCGCTCGCTCCCATGGCCGGGGCCCAGGGCGAGTTCGCGGGGGTGGCGATGATCCGCGCCTATCACCAGGCGCGCGGCGACACCGCTCGGCGCGAGATCATCGTGCCCGACGCCGCGCATGGCACCAACCCGGCCACCGCCATGATGTGCGGCTTCCAGGTGCGCGAGATCCCCACCGACCGGCAGGGCAACGTCGATCTCGACGCGCTGCGTGCCGCCGTCGGGCCGCACACCGCCGCTCTCATGCTCACCAACCCCTCCACCCTGGGTGTGTTCGAGCAAAACATCGTCGAGATCCAGCGCATCGTCCACGAGGCCGGTGCTCTCACCTACTACGACGGCGCCAACCTCAACGCCATCCTGGGGCGGGTGCGGCCGGGCGACATGGGCTTCGACGTCATCCACATGAACCTGCACAAGACCTTCTCCACCCCGCACGGCGGCGGCGGCCCCGGGGCGGGTCCGGTGGGCGTGAGCGAGCGCCTGCTGCCCTTCCTGCCCATCCCCCTGGTGGTGGAGGAACGCGGCTTCTACCGCTTCGCCGAGGAGGCGGAGCGACCGCAGTCCATCGGTCGACTCTCGGCCTTCGGCGGCAACATGGGCGTGTTGCTGCGCGCCTGGGTCTATGCCAGCATGCTCGGGCGCGCCGGCCTGCAGCGGGTGGCCGACTTCGCCGCCCTCAACGCCAACTACCTGGCCGCCGAGCTCGCCCGCGCCGGCTTCGAGCTCGCCTTCCCCGAGCGGCGGGCGAGCCACGAGTTCATCGTCACCCTGAAGCGGCTCAAAGACGCCACCGGCGTGAGCGCCATGGACTTCGCCAAGCGGCTGCTCGACTACGGCTTCCACGCCCCGACCACCTACTTCCCCCTGCTCGTGCCCGAGTGCCTGCTGATCGAGCCGACCGAGACCGAATCCAAGGCCACCCTGGACGCCTTCGTCGCCGCCATGGTCCAGGTCCGGCAGGAGGCCGAGCGCGACCCGGCCCTGGTCAAGTCCGCTCCGCACACCTTGCCGGTGCGGCGGCTCGACGACGTGCGCGCCGCGCGGGAGCTGGACCTCGTCTGGAAGGGGCAGCCTTGAGCCGCGAAGCCCCTGGCCAACCGCAGGACCGCGGCCGGGTGCAGGCCGAAACCAGTCTCTACCCCCCTGCCGCCAGGCCGCCCGAGATGGAACACCCGGAGAGTCCGCACAAGGGCAAGACCGGGCTGACCCGCGTCTGGAACGCCCTTTTCTACTCGCTGGCCGGCCTCAAGGCCGCCTACCGCCACGAAGACGCCTTCCGCCAGGAGGTCTGGCTCGCGGTCATCCTCATCCCGCTCGCCCTCTATCTCAGCGACCAGCCTATCGAACGGGCGATGATGATCGGCAGCGTGCTGCTGGTGCTGATCGTCGAGCTGATCAACTCCGCCATCGAGGCCACCGTCGACCGCATCTCGCTCAAGGACCATGTGCTCGCCAAGCGCGCCAAGGA
>JBKBRS010000277.1:0-1603 GCA_046292095.1 Thiobacillaceae bacterium | reverse complement strand
GGTTCGGCCACGCAGGCGGGGGTCACAGCAGGCGTCCCCCGCGCACCCGGCGCCCGGCGGTCGCGAGTCCCCCCAGCCCCAGGCCGCCGTGGGCATGGCAGATGGCGCAGGCAAGGGCATCGGCGGCGTCCGCGCTGGGCTCACCCGGCAGACTCAGCAGCCGCCGCACCATGTGCATGACCTGTTGCTTGTCGGCATGGCCGTTGCCCACCACCGCTTGTTTGACCTGTAGCGCCGTGTACTCGTAGACCGGTTGTCCCACATGGGTGAGCGCGGCGATGGCCGCCCCGCGCGCCTGACCCAAGAGCAGGGTGGACTGGGGGTTGACGTTGACGAAGACCTTCTCGACCGCCGCCGCCTCGGGCCGGAAGGTGGCGACGATCTCCTGGATGCCGGCGAAGAGGACGCGGATGCGCTCTGGCAGGGCGCCCTCACCGGTGCGGATGACGCCGCTCGTCACGTAACTGAGGGTCTGACCCGTCTTGTCGATGACCCCGTAGCCGGTCACCCTGAGCCCCGGGTCGAGCCCCAGGATGCGCATGCCTCAGTCGTCTGGCAGGATGGCCGCGGTGTAGACCTCCTGCACGTCGTCGAGGTTGTCCAGCATGTCGAGCAGCTTGCGGAAACGCACCGCATCCTCCCCTGTGACCTCGGTCTCGTTGAGCGGCTTCATCACCGTCTCGGCGAACTCGACCTTGAAACCGGCGCGCTCCAACGCCTCCTTGACGGTCGTGAGATCGTTGTAGGGGGCGGTGATCACCTCGATGGAACCGTCCTCGTTGGTGATGACGTCCTCGGCCCCCGCCTCCAGGGCAACCTCCATCACCCGGTCCTCGTCCGCCCCGGGTGCGAGCACGATCTGGCCGCAGTGCTTGAACAGGAAGGCGACCGATCCATCCGTGCCCAGGTTGCCGCCGTGCTTGCTGAAGGCATGGCGCACATCGGCCACCGTGCGCGTCTTGTTGTCGGTCAGACAGTCGACGATCACCGGGGCGCCGCCGGGGCCATAGCCCTCGTAGCGCACCGCCTCGTAGTTGACCCCCTCCAGCTCGCCTGTGCCCTTCTTGATCGCCCGCTCGATGTTGTCGCTGGGCATGTTCACCGACTTGGCCTTGTCGATGGCCAGGCGCAGTCGCGGGTTGAAGGCGGGGTCGCCACCGCCCAACTTGGCGGCCACGGTGATCTCTTTCGCCAGGCGCGAGAAGATCTTGCCGCGCTTTTCGTCCTGGCGACCCTTACGGTGTTGGATGTTGGCCCATTTGGAATGTCCGGCCATGCGCGATAGCCCTCGAAGGTGAATGACAGGAGTTGCTCGCTATTTTAGCCGATGCGCGGGTATGGGCAGGAGGACCCCAAAACGGCGACGAGGAAGCCCCGCGGCCGAAACCCCAAAAGGACGGCACACACACCGAGGCCGCGCCACCTGGAGCATCAAGCGCCCCAGATCAGAATGCCGGTGCCGACAGCCCGATCACGCAGCCGCTCTGGGCTTTAACCTAGAACCGCAGTTGACCGCTCTGACCGTGTCGTAACAGATCGATGATGCGAGAGATTTTTGCCTCCGGTCATCCTCTCCCAGAGGGAGAACACGCTCCGCGCCCGC
>JBKBRS010000276.1:0-1656 GCA_046292095.1 Thiobacillaceae bacterium | reverse complement strand
CTGACCCTCACCTGGGCGCACCGCGACCGCATCCAGCAGACCGCCTACCTCGTGCACCAGGACGAGGGCGACATCGGCCCCGAGCCCGGCACCACCTACACCGTGCGCCTCCGCGACCGCAACGGCACCCTCGTGCGCAGCGAGACCGGCCTCACCGGCAACACCTGGACCTGGGACGTGGCCAGCGCTGCGGCAGAGGCGGGCAGCGCCGGCGATACCGTCACCGTCGAGATCGAGGCCGAGCGCGACGGCCTGAGCAGCTGGCAGGCGCAGACACGCACCACCGAGCGCGCCGGCTACGGCCTGCGCTGGGGGCAGTACTGGGGAGGGGTGTGATGGAGTCGCCCATCGATCTGCACCCCCAGCCGCGCATCGACGTGCACCTGCTCACGCTCGACGAGCCGGCTGCGTGGCGCGAAGCATGTCTTGCCAGCCTCGCCGGCGCGCCGATCCGCCTGCACGTGCTGCCGGGCATTCCCGGCCGGATCGGTGATGCGCGCACGGCAGGCTTCGCGCGAGGAACCTTGCCGCTGGTGTCCTTCGTCGATCCCGACGATGTGTACGAAGCCAGTGCCTTCACACACCTGGCCGATGCGCTCGATGGTTGCCCGCAGGCCGTGATGGCCTACACCGACGAGGCGCTGATGGACGAGCAAGGCCGAGACGTCGGCGTGCGCCGGCTCGCCTACAGCGCCTTCCAGCACGCCCTCTCGGCCAGCCATGTGCACGGCCTGATCGTGATGCGCCGCGCTGCGGTCGAGGCCGTGCTCGCCGCCACCACCGACATCCACCCCATGGCCGACTGGCTGTTGACCCGGCTGGTGGCCCAGCGCGGTGGCGTGCTGCACCTGCCCATCGTCGGGCGGCACTGGCGGCAACACCCACGGCAAGTCCATCGCACCGCAGACCCGGCTGTCGTGCGGCGTATCCGGCAAACGATCGACCAAGCCACGAACCCCTGGAGATAGACCATGCCATTGACCGATCCGAACCTGGGCCTTGCCTACGGCTGGACGCTGGGCGAGTCCGGCTGGCACACCGACATGGATGCCAACCTCAAGCGCCTTGGCGCCATCGTGGGCCTGTCCGTGAAGGACCGCGACCTGACCACCCCGCCGGCGAGCCCCGCCGAGGGCGAGCGCTACATCATCCCCGCCAGCGCCACCGGCGCCTGGGCCGGCAAGGCCGACCAGATCGCGGTGCGAATCGACGGCACCTGGGAGTACCACGCGCCCCAGATCGGATGGCTGGCCTACATCGAGGACGAGGCCAAGCTCGCCGTCTTCAAGCCCACTGGCTGGAGCGCCGGCATCGCCATCTGACCCTCACACCGATCCGTCACCCCTGGACCCGCCCGCGTGGCGGGTTTCGCATTTTTGGGAGACCAGCCATGACCGAACCCGCACAACCGCCCGCGCTCGTGGAGAACATGCTGCTTCTGCGCCGCGAGGACTTCGACGACTTGCTCGACCGCGCCGCCGAACGCGGAGCCGAGCGTTGCCTTGCCCACCTGGGCCTGGAGAACGGCAGTGCCGCGAAGGACATCCGCGAACTGCGCGATCTGCTGGAAGCGTGGCGCGATGCCCGCCGAACGGCGTGGCAGACCGCCGTCAAGGTCATCACGACCGGCATCCTGGCCGCGCTGCTGGTGGGGGC
>JBKBRS010000026.1:0-17283 GCA_046292095.1 Thiobacillaceae bacterium | reverse complement strand
ATTGACTGCGCAGCCGCCGCAGGATCTGACGCGACAGCCCTGGCCGCACATAGGCGAGTTCCTCACCGGTCTCGGCCGCCTCGTCCCAGCGGATGGGGTCGGTCAGAGACTCCAGGATCACCGCCCGCTCGTCGCGCAGACGCGACAGCGGGATGGGCGGCGGCGGCGGGATGTCGTGCAGGTAGCGGCCATGGGGCGAGAGCGGCTGCACGTCGGCCACCGCCTGGCGGAACAAACGGGCTTCCTCCTCGGGACAGCCGCCGGGGCTGCCCGCATCGCGCCGGGCCGCCGTCGTGCGGCCGCGTCGGGTAGCCGACATGGTTCGTGACAGCGCCTCGAGATCAACCGCTTACGCCGGGCGTTACTTCAGATTCTGAAGATATTTCTCGGCGTCCAGGGCCGCCTGGCAACCCGAGGCGGCGCTGGTCACGGCCTGTTTGTAGATCATGTCCTGCACGTCGCCGGCGGCGAACACGCCGGGGATGCTGGTGGCGGTGGCATTGCCGTGGCGGCCGGCGCGGGTGACGATGTAGCCGTTGTCCAGCTCCAACTGGCCTTCGAAGATCGCCGTGTTGGGCTTGTGACCGATGGCGATGAAAACGCCCGAGAGGGCGATCTCCTTGGTCGCGCCGGTCTTGACGTTCTTGATGCGCATGCCGGTGACGCCCTGGTCATCACCTAAGACCTCCTCCAATACGCTGTCGAGCTCCAGGACGATCTTGCCGGTCTTCACAATCTCCATCAGGTGGTCCACCATGATGGCCTCGGCGCGGAAGCTGTCGCGCCGGTGCACGAGCGTCACCTTGCTGGCGATGTTGGAGAGATAGATCGCTTCCTCCACGGCGGTGTTGCCGCCGCCGATGACCGCGACCTCCTGGCCCTTGTAGAAGAAGCCGTCGCAGGTGGCGCAGCCGGAGACGCCGCGGCCCATGTATTTCTGCTCGCTCGGCAGCCCCAGGTACTGGGCCGAGGCGCCGGTGGCGATGATCAGGGCATCACAGGTGTAGGTGCCCGCGTCGCCGATCAGGGTGAAGGGCCGCTCGGTCAGTTTGGCGGTGTGGATCTGGTCGAAGATGATCTCGGTGCCGAAGCGCTCGGCATGCGCCTGGAAGCGCTGCATGAGCTCCGGCCCCTGCACGCCGTTGACATCCGCCGGCCAGTTGTCCACGTCAGTGGTGGTCATGAGCTGGCCGCCCTGGGCGAGCCCGGTGATCAGCACCGGTTTCAGGTTGGCGCGCGCGGCATAGACGGCAGCGGTGTAGCCGGCGGGGCCGGAGCCGAGGATGAGGAGGCGGGCGTGTTTGGTGCTCATGAGGTTCTCCAGTCAGGGTTTGCAGGCAAATATTTTGGAAGATGCATCCCGTCTGTGCCGGTTTCAAGTGCGCTGGAATCAGACATGCCCGCCATAGAAGTATGTGCCCAGCCCCAGGGTGAACAGCCAGTTGCCCCACAGACCATGCTCCAGGGTAACCAGGGCCAGGGAGCCGGTCTTGGCATAGGTATAGGCGAAGAGCAGACCGCCGGCGAGCGACAACGGCGGGGCCACCCAGTTGCCGAGGACGAGGTGGGCAAGGGCGAAGACGGTGGCGCTCACCAGGGCGAGCTGCCAGGGCTTGGGGAACAGGTGGCGATAGCGGTGGAAGAAGAAGACGCGGAAGATGAGTTCCTGTGGCAGGGCCGAGAGCACGGGGTAGAGCAGGAGCACGGCGAGCCACAGGATGGGCCGTTCGTGCGGCAGTGCGAAGGGTTCGACGCCGGGCAGCCCGAACGCGAGCGCCAGCACCACTGCCCCGCCCACCAGGAGCAGGGCGGTGATGCGGGCAAGACAGGGACGCCAGGTCCGGGGCCAGGCGGTGAGCCGGCTGCGGTCGAAGCTGGGGTCGCGCAGCAGCAGCCAAAGGCAAAGCGCCGTGAAGGCCAGCAACTGCGGGATGATCCAGCGGCGCATCACCTCGCCCTGCCAGGCGAGCAGCAGCGGCAGCAGGATGAAAAGGACGCTGAACTCGACGGCGCGGCGGAGCTGCAGGTTGGCCATGCCGCATTGTCGCGCGCGGCATCCCTCGCTGCCACCGCGCTGGCCGGCCCACCCTCGGGTGAGGGCGGGGCCGGGGTGGCGCCGGTCAGCTCAGGCCCTGCAGCGGGGCGCCCACGCGATCCCAGACGATGCGGGTGACCACGGCCGGCGCACGGACGCCGTCTATGGGGGCAGGGGTGACGCTGGGCGGGGCGGGCGGTTGCGAAGCCCAGACCGGGGCGGCTGTCAGCAGGGTGAGGGCGGTCAACCAGGCGCGGGCGGGACGGGTAAGACGGGCTTTCATGTACAGGCTCCCCTCGCGCATCAGTTCACCTGGCCGTCGCTGGCCCAGACCTCACGGGCCGCGGCGTAGCTGTCCTCGCGCAGGATGCGGCTGCGCACACGGGCCTCGCCCAGTGTCTCGTTGAGACGGCCGACCAGCCGATAGCGTTCGGCGGCATCGAGCGGGGCGCGGCAGGCGACCTCCAGGGCGTTCCAGAGATAGGCCGGCTGACCGTCGCGGTCGAACAGGCGCTCGCAGGCGGCCATGATCCAGCGCCCTTTCTCCTGACGCTCGGGTCCCGCCGCCATGGCCAGCAGGTCCTCGAAGTGGCTGCCGAGGATCTCGTTCTCGATGGCGGCGGCGAGCCGGCTGTCGGCGTTGCCCAGGGCCTTGAGCGCGGCTTCCTCGTAGGCCCTGGCCTTGGGCGAGGCGGGATCACCGATGCTGTACGCCAGCGCGGCCCAGTGCAGCACACGGGCGCGTTCGGCGTCGCCCGCGGGCAGCATGTTGAGGAGGTACTCCGCGAGCCCCTGCGCGCTGGCGTCCTTGTTCGCGACCAGCAGGTCGTAGAGGGCGCGAATGTGCGGCGGGCAGGGCTCGAGCAGGGTCACGTGCGCCTTGATCCAGAGCTCGCGCTCGATGTCGCGCAGCCGCTCCTGGTTGTGCGGGGCGATGTTCTTGCGGCTCAAGGGGTTTTCCCAGTTCTGCACCGTGGTCACCGACACACAGGCGAGCGCGGCCAGCCCCTCTTGTGATAACCCGTAGCGGCGGCGCAGCCGCCCCACCCAGTCCGCCTCGAACTCGCGCTGACCGCTGAAGTGCCGCGGCGGATTGGGCTGGCGGCTGTATTCGGTCCATTTTTGGGTGAGATACGACATGCGGCCTCCTCTCGTGATACGACGACCTACGTTGCAAGCCTAGACAGCCCGTCCGGGCCGCGACACCAACCGGGTTGGGGTGAAGGGCCGCCTGGTTGGCCCACCCGGTTTCAACCCGATTGCTCACCGATAACGGCCGCGATGGCTAGCCTCTTGAGTGTCACCGCGCATGGTGCGCGGTCTGCACAGGAGGAAGCGCCATGAACAGCACCGTACTCGCCCTGCTTTTGTTGACCAGCCTCAACGTCCTGCCGGAGCGGCCCACGGCCACACCCGTGGCGCCCCCGGCGGTTGCCGCCGTCTCACCCTTTCAGCACTCTGAGCAGAGGAGCCGGCTGGCGGCCAAGGGGCGGCAACCGCAGGAGCGTCTGCAGCTGCGTATGGAGCAGCGCATCGCCGTCGCGACCGCGGCGCCGTGATCAAAGCCGGTGCATGGCCACGGGGATGCGCCGGGCGCCGAAGGCCGCCTCGAACGGCTGGAAGCGCCCGGCGATGGCGGCGCCGCACTGTGGGCAATGGCCATCCGCCGTGAGGCGGTAGCTGGGGATCTCATACCAGTCCCGCTCGATCAGGGCTGTACCGCAGGCGGGGCAGTAAGTGGTACCACCCTCCGGGTCGTGCACATTGCCGGTGTAGACGTAATGCAGGCCGACCTCGCGGGCGATGCGGCGGGCGCGGGTGAGGGTGGCGGGCGGGGTGGGGGGCAGGTCCTTGAGCTTCCAGTCCGGGTGGAAGGCGGTGAAGTGCAGCGGCACGTCCGGCCCAAGGGCCTTGAGCACCCATTCCGACAACTGCCGGATCTCGGCGTCCGAGTCGTTGAGGGTGGGGATGAGCAGGGTGGTGATCTCCACCCAAACCGGGGTCTCGTGCACCAGGTATTGCAAGGTATCCAGCACCGGTTGCAGGTGCCCGCCGCAATATTTCACGTAGAAGGCGTCGGTAAAGCCCTTGAGGTCCACGTTGGCCGCGTCCATCACGGCGAAGAACTCACGCGCCGGCTCCGGGTGGATGTAGCCGGCGGTGACGGCCACGTTCTGGATACCCAGCTTGTGGCATTCGACCGCCGTGTCGATGGCGTACTCGGCGAAGATCACCGGGTCGTTGTAGGTATAGGCCACGCTCTTGCATTTGAGGCGCGCCGCCGTGCGGGCGATCTCGGCGGGGCTCGCGGCGTCCATCAGGGTGTCCATCTCGCGGCTCTTGGAGATGTCCCAGTTCTGGCAGAACTTGCAGGCCAGGTTGCAGCCGGCGGTGCCGAAGGAGAAGACCGAGGTGCCGGGGTAGAAGTGGTTGAGCGGCTTCTTCTCGATGGGGTCCACGCAGAAGCCCGAGCTGCGGCCATAGGTGGTGAGCACCATGCGGCCGCCCTCCATCTTACGCACGAAGCACAGGCCCCGCTGCCCCTCGTGCAGGCGGCAGTCGCGCGGGCACAGGTCGCACTGGATGCGTCCGTCTTCCAGGGTGTGCCACCAGCGCGCCGGGTGGCTGGTCTCAGGCGTGCGCATCAGCGTCCTCCTCGTATTTTTCGACCGTGTAGCGGTAGAGCCGGATGTCGGGGTGCCAGAAGTCGGCCGGCAACCCGGCCTTGCGCTTGAGATGGGCGAGGAAATCGCGCGGGTCGGGTAATTGCCGCCAGACCTGGGGCAGGAAGGTGGCGCGATGCCGACCGTATTCCAGGATCACGCCATCCACCCCCGGGCGCAATCGGCGCAGGGCGTCGGCCTCGTCGCTGAAGGCGAGGGGTTCGGCCGGCGACAGGACCGAGACCTCGATCTGGGTGTCGGCCAGTTCCGCGCGGGTGAGCGGCGGAAAGCGCGGGTCGGCGAAGGCGGCGAGCCGCGCGTTCTCTTCGATGTCCTCGGCCAGGCTGCGGCGTGCTTCCAGCGAGCCGATGCAGCCGCGCAGCTCACCCCCACGGGTCAGTGTGACGAAGGCCGCCCCGGGCGCATCGAGCCAATCGGGATGGGGCGGTGCCTTAACCGGCTCGCCCAAGGCGCGGGCGATGCTGGCACGAGCGAGCCGGGTGAGGACGTAACCGCGATCCTCAGTGGCTGGCTTGGCCATCGTCCGCCTCGGTCAGGGCGAAGGCGCCGTAGCCAACGACCCGGCTGCGGTCGCCAGCGGTGTCGCCGGAATTGCGCAGGTCGAGCAGGTGGGGCCTGAGGCGATGGCGGCGCGCCGCCAGCAGCAGCCCGTTGACCGGATGGGCGCCGCAGGCCTGCTCGCCGACCAGGTCGGTGCGCAGGTCGAGGATGGCGCGGGCGGTGCTCGCGTCGATCCTGCGCGCCTCCTCGTAGGGCAGGTAGTGCGACAGGTCGGAACTGACCACGATCAGGGTCTCGTCGCCCCCCCAGACCAACTCGAGGACCTCGGCCACCTCTTCCGCTGACGCGCCACCCACGGCGAGCGGAACCAGGCTGAACTCGTCGAGCACCGTCTGCAGGAAGGGCAGGTGCACCTCCAGCGAGTGTTCCCAGGCGTGGGCCGCCTCGTTGACCTCGACCTGGGGCAGATCGAGCAGTTTGGCCATGGCCGCCTCGTCCAGCGGCACGCGCCCGAGCGGTGTCTCGAAGGCGTCCACGGCGGGGAGCGCCAGCCCCTGCACCCAGACCCGATGCACCGGCCCGAGCAGCACGACCCGCCGGATCTCATCGCGCCTGTCCTTCAGGAGGGCATAGGCGCTGGCCGCCACCGGACCGGAGTAGACATAGCCGGCGTGCGGCACGATCAGGGCCTTGGGCCTGAGCGGCTTGGGATAGGCCGCATCGATGAGCCGTCGCACGTCGCGGGCGAGATGCACGCGATCGCCCGGGTAGAACATGCCGGCCACGGCGGCCCGCCGGATGGTCAGTGTCATAACACCTCCCGCAGCTTGCCTGCTGTCTCTGCTTAAAATGTAGGGCAGATCCTGCAGATTACAAATCCGTGTCCCCCCATCCCGCGCCGCGTCACTTCGCCCTCCTGCCCGCCGCTGGCGTGGGCACACGCATGGGCGCCGAATTCCCAAAGCAATATCTGACTGTCCAGGGCCGACCGCTGCTGTGGCATGCCCTGCGCGTGTTCGAACGGCATCCGGCCATCGCCCGCGTCTATGTCGTGCTGAGCGCCGATGATGCGTGGTGGGGGCGCTTTGCCTGGGACGAATTCGGCAAACTCACGGTGCTGCGCTGCGGCGGGGCGACGCGGGCCGAGAGCGTGCGCAACGGCCTGGCCGCCCTTGGTCCGTCGGTATCGGAACAGGACTGGATCCTGGTGCATGACGCCGCCCGGCCCTGTCTGACCCAGGCCCTGCTCGACCGGTTGCTTACGCAGCTTGCCGACGATCCGGTCGGCGGCCTGCTCGCCGTGCCCGTGGCGGACACCCTCAAGCGCGCCGGGACCGATGGGCGGGTGGCCGCGACGGTGGACCGGGCAGGCCTGTGGGCGGCGCAGACCCCGCAGATGTTTCGCTATGGACTGCTGCTTAAGGCGCTCGGGCGCGCCGGCGATGCGGTGACCGACGAGGCGGGCGCCGTGGAGGCGATAGGGCTCAAGCCGCGTCTCATCGAGGGCGAGCGCCGTAACCTCAAGGTGACCTTCCCGGCAGACCTGGAGCTGGCGGCACGGCTCCTTGAGCGTGAGGGGTGAGGCATGAGAGGTGAGGATGAACATTTCATGCGGCTCGCGCTCGCCCAGGCGCGGCTGGCCCGCGCCGCGGGCGAGGTGCCGGTGGGGGCGGTGGTGGTGCGTGAAGGCGAGGTCATCGGCGCTGGCTGGAACCAGCCGATCCGCGCCCATGACCCGAGCGCGCACGCCGAGATCATGGCGCTGCGGGCGGCGGGGCACCGGTTGGGCAACTACCGCCTGCCCGGCAGCACCCTCTATGTGACGCTCGAGCCCTGTGCGATGTGCAGCGGCGCCATCTTCCACGCCCGTATCGCACGGGTGGTGTACGGTGCGCCCGACCCCAAGACGGGCACCGCGGGCAGCGTGCTCGACCTCTATGCCGAGCCGCGCCTGAACCACCACGCCGAGGTCGAGGGTGGGGTGCTGGCGGAGGAATGCGCTGCGCTGCTGCGCGAATTCTTCGCCGAGCGGCGGCGTGAAGACAGGACCCGCAGCGATGAAGATCGAGATCAGCCTGGCACGCCAGACCCTGACGCTCTTCGATGACGCCGGTCGGCGTCTCAAGACCTGGCCGGTGTCCACCGCCGCCAACGGCCCCGGCGAGGCGGCGGGGAGCTACTGCACCCCGCGCGGCCGGCACATCATCCGCGCCAAGATCGGCGCGGGCCTGCCGGCAGGGGCCGTGTTCCGCGCCCGGCGGCCGACGGGCGAGATCTACACCCCCGAGCTGGGCGCGGCCGACCCCGGGCGCGACTGGATCCTGAGTCGCATCCTCTGGCTCTCCGGCAAGGAGGTGGGCTTCAACCGCCTCGGGCCCTGCGACACCATGCGCCGTTACATCTACATCCACGGCAGCCCAGACGAGCAGTTCGAACAGGCGCCGCGCTCGCACGGCTGCATCCGCATGCGCAATGCCGACGTGATCGAGCTCTTCGATCTCGTGCCGGTCTATACTGAGGTGGTGATCCGCGAGGCCTGAGACCATGAACACGAACCCCGTTGGCAACAGTCCCGAATCGGCTGGGCAGGAAGCCGCGCCGGCCAAACGCCGGCGCATCAGCATGCATGAGGGCATCGCCGTGTGGTGCGACTGTTGCTCCTGCGCCGCTGAACCCTACTGGCTGGAGGTGGCCGAAGAGCTGGGCGTGGACCTGGGCAGCGAGTACGAGGACGAAGCCAGCGACCAGGGAAGCGCTGCATGACTTGCTGCGCGGGCGCGGCTTGCGTTGCGCGGTGTGGGCTTCGGCCGCTCGGCTTCGCCTCGCTCAAGAAAGCTTTGCAAAACGCCGCGAGCGGGTGCCTGTGTTTCGCGCCGCAAGCGGTGCGCCTACCGCATGGTGGTCTGCCGGTTCGCGCGGTAGGAGGCCCGCTTGCGGGCCGAACCCGAACAACGTTTCGCATCTGGCTGCGTTTCGCGCTGCAAGCGGTGCGCCTACCGCTTGTGGTTTGAGTTTGCCGGCAAGGGATTACCGCCCCTACAGCCGCGTCAAAGGAAACGCTGATTCAATCGCCGCGCGGCCGCATCACGGCGCTAGATGGTACGCGCCACCACGCCTGACCCATTGATGTGTCTGGCAACTTGCACGCTTCGCGCCTGGCACGCCATCCCGCTTGTGACACTAATCAGCGTTTCCCTAGGCGATCTCGCGCAGGAACTCGCCGATCACCGCCAGCCGCTGGTTCAAATCGGCGCCGCCGCGTTCGATGCGCAGTCGGTCCTGCCCGGCGAGTTTGTACTCGCGCCGGGTCTGGATCAGGCGGATCAAGCGGGCGGGGTCGATGGGCGGGTTGGGCACGAACTGCACGCTGGCGGCCTTGGGGCCGACCTCCAGGCGGGCGATGCCGAGCGGCTGGGTGCGGATGCGCAGCCGATGCACCTCGAGCAGCGTGCGCGCTGGCTCCGGCGGTAGCCCAAAGCGGTCGATCAGCTCCTCTTCCATCGCCTTCAGTTCCGCCTCGGTCTGACAGTTGGCCAGGCGCTTGTAGAGCACCAACCGCTCGTGCACGTCGGGGCAGTAGTCCGCCGGCAGGAGGGCCGGGGCGTGCAGATTGATCTCGGCGGTGACGGCGAGCGGGGCCTCGAGGTCGGGCTCGCGCCCTTCCTTGAGCGAGCGCACCGCGCTGGCGAGCATGTCGTTGAACAGGTTGAAGCCCACCTCCTGCATCTCGCCGCTCTGCGCCTCGCCCAGCACTTCGCCGGCGCCGCGGATCTCCAGGTCGTGCATGGCGAGAAAGAAGCCCGAACCCAGCTCCTCCATCGCCTGGATGGCCTCCAGCCGCTTTTGCGCCGCCGGGGTGACCTTGGCCCCGGGCGGCAGCAGCAGATAGGCATAGGCCTGGTGATGCGAGCGGCCGACCCGCCCGCGCAGCTGGTGCAGCTGGGCCAGGCCGAACTTGTCGGCGCGGTTGATGAGGATGGTGTTGGCGGTGGGCACGTTGATACCGGTCTCGATGATGGTGGTGCACAGCAGGAGGTTGAAGCGCTGGTGATAGAAGTCGCGCATGACGTGTTCGAGCTCTCGCTCCGGCATCTGGCCGTGCGCGACCTCGATGCGCGCCTCGGGCAGGAGCTTCTCCAGCGCCGCGCGCATCGCCGCGATGCTTTCGACCTCGTTGTGCAGAAAGTAGGTCTGGCCACCGCGCTTCAGCTCGCGCAACACCGCCTCGCGGATGAGGCCCTCGGAGTAGGGCTGCACGAAGGTCTTGATGGCCAGCCGCTTCTGCGGCGCGGTGGCGATGACCGAGAAGTCGCGGATCCCCTCCAGCGACATGGCCAGCGTCCTTGGGATGGGGGTGGCGGTTAGGGTCAACACGTCCACCTCGGCGCGCAGCGACTTGAGCCGTTCCTTCTGGCGCACCCCGAAGCGGTGTTCCTCGTCGATGATCACCAGGCCCAGGTCCTTGAAGCGGACCTCGGGCTGCAGCAGCTTGTGGGTGCCGATGACGATGTCGATGCGGCCCTCCCTGAGGCCATCGAGGACGGCGCCGACCTCCTTGGCCGAGCGGAAGCGCGACAGCTCGGCGATCTTGACGGGGAAATCGGCGAAACGGTCGAGGAAGGTCTGGTAGTGCTGTTCCGCGAGCAGCGTGGTGGGGCAGAGCACCGCCACCTGGCGGCCGCCGGCCACCGCCATGAAGGCGGCGCGTAAGGCCACCTCGGTCTTGCCGAAGCCGACGTCGCCGCAGACCAGGCGGTCCATGGGCCGGCCCGAGCGCATGTCGTCGAGCACCGCCTCGATGGCGGCCATCTGGTCGGGGGTCTCCTCGAAGTCGAAGCCGGCGGCGAAGGCCTCCAGATCGTGTTCGCTGACCTCGAAGGCGTGACCCTGGCGCGCCGCCCGCTGGGCGTAGAGGTTGAGCAGCTCCGCCGCGGTGTCGCGCGCCTTCTGCATGGCGCGGCGGCGGGCCTTCTCCCACTGGCCGCTGCCGAGCCGGTGTAGCGGCGCGCTCTCGGGGTCGCCGCCCAAGTAGCGGGTGATCAGGTGCAGGTGGGCGACCGGTACGTAGAGCTTGTCGCCGCCGGCGTATTCCAGGGTGAGGAACTCCTCTGTGCCCTCGCCCAGGTCCATGCCGGTGAGCCCCTGGTAGCGACCGATGCCGTGCTGCACGTGCACCACCGGGTCGCCGATCTTGAGCTCCGACAGGTCGCGCAGCAGCCCCTCGACCGGCGTGGGTCGCACTGCCCGCCCCGCCCGTACAGTCGGGCTGCGGGCGTACAGTTCCGTCTCGGTGAGGACGGCGAGCCGCGCCTCCAGGTCGATGAAACCGGCAGCTAGCGGCCCCGTGGTCAGGAGGAAACGGTGAGAGGAGTGTGGGGTTGCGGTCCTCTGTTCTGGCGTAACGATCCAACCTTCGATCAGCTCGGGCTTCAGGCCGTATTCCGCCAGGGCCTGGGCCATGGTCTCGCGCCGGCCCAGGTTTTCGGCCACCAGCAGGGTAGTGCCCTCGAATGCCACCAGGTGGCCCTTGAGGCGGGCATAGGGGTCCTCCGCCCGGCGGTCCACCGCCACCTCGGGGGCGGGGGCATAGGGCAACGTGTCAGCCGAGGCTGCGTGATCGGGCGTGCGAAGATCGAGGCAGGCGTGGGGGCGTAGCCTGCCGAAGAACTCATCGGGTGGCAGGAACAGCCGTGTCGGCGGCAACAGCGGCCGGTCGCGATCGCCTGCGAGCAGGCGGTGGCGGCCCTGGGTGTCGCTCCAGAAGCCTTTGACCGCGCGCTGGACATCGCCGTGCAACACGACCAGGACGTCTGCGGGGAGGTAGTCGAACAGGCTGACGGTGTGGTCGAAGAACAGCGGCAGGTAGTACTCGATGCCGGCCGGCGCGAGCTTGTTCGAGACATCCTTGTAGATGCGGCTCTTGGACGGGTCGCCCTCGAAGGCGTCGCGGAAGTTCTGGCGGAAGCGGGTGATGCCCGCCTCGTCCAGCGGGAACTCGCGCGCCGGCAAAAGCCGAATCTCGTTGACCTTGAAGAGGCTGCGCTGACTGTCCGGATCGAAGGTGCGCAGGCTCTCCACCACGTCGTCCAACAGTTCGATGCGGAAGGGCAGGGTCGCGCCGGTCGGGAAGAGGTCGATGAGCCCCCCGCGGAGGGCGAACTCGCCGGGCGAGAGCACCTGGTTGACGTGGCTGTAGCCGGCCTGGACCAGGCGCTCGCGCAAGGCCTCGATGTTCAGGCGCTCGCCGAGCTTGAGCAGAAAGGCGTGCGCCGCCAGGAATTGCGGCGGGGCCAGGCGCTGGCAGGCGGTCGCGGCCGGGGCGACGAGAAGCTCGACCCGGCCCTGGTGGGTCAGCCACAAGGCCTCCAGCCGCTCGGAGACCAGGTCGGGATGCGGCGAGATCGGGTCATAGGGCAGGGTCTCCCAGTCCGGAAACAGCCGCACCGACAGCCCAGGCTGGAACCAGGCGGCCTCCTCGGCGAGGCGCGCGGCGGCCTGGGCCGATTCGGCGAGGACGAGCAGGCGTCGCCTGGCGGCCAGTTGCGAAAGATAGAGCGCATCCGCCGAGCCGGGCGGCAGGGCCAGAAGGCGGCGCTGGCCAGGGGCGGGTAGATCGGAGCGGGGAGCCATGCGATGCAAAACAAAGGAACGATTATCGCAGAAGGCCGGCGCACCGCGCGAAGACCGGCAATGCACTGCCGGCCGACGCTCGTCCGGTTGACCCGCAAGGCAGTGCTGTGTGGCGCCGGCCGGCGGCAAACCGCGGTTTCGGCCCTTTGGGCCTGGCGACGCCATCCCGAGTCATGATGTCGCCATGTCCATTCCCTCACCCCAAGCCGCTCCTCCAGCGGGGCAGAGGCGCTTCAAACGTCGGCTGCGCAACTTACCGGCATGGCGCCCCATTGCGAAGCCGAGGTTATCGATCCGAAGCGGATGATCTTTACCGTCGATCCTTGGTTTGAAGGCGCGGCGTAGCCGCGACCAGAAAGCACACAACCGGAAAGGTCGCGACACCTTGCCGCGCCTACACCGCTTCCATACCCTGCTGTGGGCGCGACGTCGGTCGCGAGCCGTGCAGGCCGCGACATGACGCGCCGCGGCCGGCGTGGGTCGCTCCTTCCGTCGCCCTTCTGCATGGAAGGATCATCGACACATCGGTCAGACGTCACGCGGCTGCGGCTCGGCCGGCAGGCGGAGTGGATCGCGCCGATGCGGCGCCGATGGGAGCGAACGCCTTCACCGGCGGGCGGCTTGGCTGGCCAAACCTGCGGCATTCGCCGCCAGCCAGGCGGACAGTTCCTCTGCCGGCATGGCGCGGGCGAAGTGAAAGCCTTGCAGCACTTCGACGCCCATCTCACGCAGCAGGTCTGCCGTCGCCTGGTCCTCGACGCCCTCGGCGGTCGTGCGTAACCCCATGGAGGCGGCCAGCCCGACGATGACCTGCACGACCTTCCTGCCCTGGGGTTCATGCAGGCGGTGGATGAAGGACTGGTCGATCTTGAGTTCGTGGATGGGGATTTGATGCAGGACTGACAGGGAGGAGTAGCCGACGCCGAAATCGTCGATGGCCAGGCGGAATCCGGCCTCGTGCAACTGGCGCAGGCGGTATATCCCGTACTCGACGTCCAGCAGGGCGATCGACTCGGTGATTTCCAGCACGACCCGCTCGGGTCGCAGGCCATGGGCCTCGACATCCTCGATGAGTTTGTCGGCGAAGAGGGGAATGAACAGTTGCCGCTTGGAGATGTTGATCGCGCAGGATAGGTCGAAGTCTCGTAATGCCGCCATGTCGTGCAGGGCGCGATGCCAGATCACCTCGCCCAGAGGGCGGATGAGTCCGAGGTTTTCGGCCATGGGGATGAAGGTGGCAGGGCTGATCCAGCCCATGTCCGGGTCGAACCAACGGGCTAGGACCTCCACGCCGAGCACGCGCCCGTCCGAGGCGCGCACCTGGGGCTGATAATGAGGGATGATGCGCTTATCCCGTATGGCGGCAGCGAGACGCTGCTGGATGTAGAGGTCCTTTCTGCCGTACCCCTTTTGGGGCATCTCGCTGTAAAACTGAACATTGTTGCGGCCCTGCGACTTGGCGTAGAACATCGCCCGGTCGGCTTGCGACAGGAGTGTTTCGCTGGACTCGGCGTCGTCGGGAAAGACGGCGAAGCCGGCGCTGAAGGTGAGGTTGTAATCGACGTCCTCCACCTGTATGGGGGTGTCGATGGCTTGCCGGAGCTTGTCCGCAACCTCTTGGATGGCAGCGCTGTCGGGCATCTCGGGCAAGAGCACGACGAACTCGTCGCCGCCCCAGCGCGCGAGGGTGTCGCTGGCGCGCAGATGCCGGCGCAGGCGCTTGCTCAGGGCGACGAGGACCTGGTCGCCGGTCTTGTGTCCCAGGCTGTCGTTGACCTCTTTGAAGTGATCCAGGTCGATGAATCCCACGGCCACCTTGTGACCATGGCGCTGGGCGGAATGCAGTGCGACCTGGATGCGGTCCTCCAGCAGTACCCGGTTGGGCAAGCCGGTCAGGGCGTCGTGCATCGCCATGTGCGTGATGCGCTGCTCCTGCAGGTAGCTTTGCGTGATGTCGCGTAGCACGCCGCGCAGCGTAACGCCCTCTGGGCAACGGGCCAGCCTGAGCTCGGCCCAACGCTCCTGGCCCTCAGGGCCGGCCAGGCGCAGCCGGGCCATGACGGTCTGTTTGCGCCCGGACGACAGCATGTCGAGGAAGCCGTCCAGCACCGCTGTGTCTTCAGGGTGAAAGAACTCCGCCAGCTTCTGGCCCTGGACCTCGGCGCCGCGGCCGGTGAACCGCGACCAGGCATTGCTGACGTTGCGTAGCCGGCCTTGGCTGTCCAACTCGATCACCACGTCGTCGAGCAGGTCCAGGGTTTGTTGATAGGCGGCGTGCTCTTTCTGCCTTTGCAGGGCCTCGTCCATCAGGCGGTCGAGGATGCGGGTGAGTTGGCCGATCTCGTCTTCACGCTGGAGAAGTCGGCTAAAAGGGATGTACCAGTCTGGCGACTGGCGGAAGTCGCGCTGGAACCGGTCGGAGGCCTGGCTGACCAGGTCGATGTCGCGCACGTGCCGGCGCACATCCCGCCCCACGCCGAACCAGATCAAGGCCAACACCGCGGCCGCAATGCTTGTCGTGCCGACGAGCACATCGCGGACGGAAAATAGGGAGTCGGGCGGACGGCGCACGACGAGTAAAAAGGCGTCCTCCTGAGCCTGTGGGTCGAGCGGTAGGACCACCTGGATCATGCCGTCCCTCCGGGCCTCCGAGCGCGGGTGCGGATCGATGGGGTCATCCAGGTGCACGCGACCCGCTGAGCTCGCCATGATGCGTCCTTCGTACAGGAGATAGACGAGATCGCCACCCTCTGCCAACCGCCTCATGGTGGCGTTGTCCAGGGCCGCGGCCAGGATCACGCCGCCGCGCCCTGCGTCGCCGAGCCACAAAGGCATGCGGGTGACGGAATAGACGTATTCCCCGTCGGCACAGTGACTGCGCGACAGGGCCGAGTCGGTAGCCTGCAGGTGCATGAGGTCGAGCGCCTGCTGCAGTATGGCCGTGCAACCCCGCGTCAGGAACGGGATGCCGTGCGCGTCGACGAACATCAAGGCGCGGAAGGGCAGCCATTCGGCTTGGGCGTTGAGGAGGGCGAGCAGTCGGGCACGACGCTGGGGCGTGGGCAACTCACCGATACGCAGGAATTCGATCTCCGCGCGCAGGTGTTGCGCTTCCCGCTGCCAGTCCTGGCGCAGGGCTTCGAGTTTCGCCTGGTAGCTGCCGCGCATCGAGGACATGGTCTGGGTGGCGGCGGCGGCCACGGTGTAGTGCCAGATCGCCCAGACGATACCGCCGACGAGCAGGGTGCCGAGCAGGCCGATCAAGGCCAGACGACGGTTGAGGCGAGCTTGCAGTGTGCTCACCACGGCGCCTCAACGCGATGCAAGCCCCGCCCAGCGCGGATCGATCATCTGTGAGAAGCGGAAACGCTGCGCCTCGGGGTCGTTGGCATGGGTGGCCTGAAAGAAGCGTTCCGCCGTGCGGATCTGTTCCTCGGTGAAGGCGCCATCGGGGCTATAGATGGCCTTGTGCCGACGCAGCAGGTCGATCAGCAGGGCGCGATCGCGGGTGTCGAGCCGGGCGGCGATCTCCTCCGGGCTGTGCGCGGCAATCCACTGCAGGGTTCGGCGCAGCACCCGTACCATGCGTGCCGCCAGCGCGGGCCGCTGCGCCAGCACATCGGACCGGGTGGCCAGTTGGGCGTTGAGGAAGAGGCCGCCGTAGAAGCTGCGCACTGTTTGCCGGTCGTGCAGATCTGCCAATATGTAAACCTTGCCTGCTTGCTTGAGCTGTGAGGCAAAAGGTTCATCGCCCATCAGCGCGTCGACGGCGCCGGAGTCCAGTGCCGCCGTTTGATCTTCCAGGCTTTGGCCCGCGGGCACGAAGTGCACCCGCTCGGGATCGACGCCAGCAGTCCGCAACAGGTATTCGGCGACTTGTTGCGAGGTGGATTTGCTCGCGACACTCGAGGTGTTGACGCCGATCACCCGACCGCGCAGATCGGCGACGCGCTTGACCTTGCCTTCGAGGTCACGACGCACCATCAGGGTGAAGGTCGGCACGCGATTGACCGTGGCGATGGATACCACCGGCTCGCCCTTGAGCCGCAGGGCCGCCAGGGCTGGTGCGCCGGCGACGGCGAAGTCGGCGTTTTTCTCCAGCATGTCCTTGAAGGCCAGCGGCCCGCCCGGGAAATAGCGCACCTCCAGGTTGATGCCCTCGGCGCGGTCGGCGCCGATCTTTTTGATCAAATCCACCGGCAGATGCGACAGGTTCCCGGGGCCGGCGGTGGCCAGCACGACGGGGATCAGGCGCTCGGCATGCGCCGGCCCAAGCAGGGCGATGAGCAGCAGGCAGGCAAGGATGGACGGCCATGCTGATGGTGTTCGCGCTTGCATTTCCATACTTCCATGTGAGCCCCGCCTTGCAGACGGCGGTGATGATATCACTATCGATCCGAAACGGATGAACTTGATCTCTCCGCCCCTTGGGTTCCGAGGGTCATCTGACCAGCAGGCGGGACGCAGGCGGCATTATCACGCGCCTCGGCCGGCATGGGCCGCTCCTCCCGTCGCTCCTACAGGGCAAGGATCGACCGTAAAGATCATCCGTCTCGGATCGATCACGCGCTTACGCTCGTATGTCTCAAGACTGGACCCCTCCCTGCCGTAGTAGCGAAGGTCGCTCAATCTGGACAGCGAGTCGGGAACATGCATGTAGAGGCAAGATAGTAATGTCCGCTCCCGGCAAGTTAGAAATGTCCGCTTTCGGTAGAGGAAGCGGAGAGGCTTATGGAGAAGCGGATCGAGATGAGCGAGCGGGTGATCGAGCGGCTGAAGGTACTGGAGCGGGTATGCGAAGGGGTGATCAGCCAACGGCAAGCGGCGGCGCTGTTGAGGCTTTCGGCGCGTCAGGTGCGCAGGCTGATGCGCCGCTATGCGAGCGAGGGGGCGGCAGGACTGATCGATCGACGCCGCGGCAAGCCCTCGAACCGGCGCACGCCAGCGCCCCTCAAGGCGGCGATCATGGCGCGGGTCAAGGAACGCTATGCCGACTTTGGTCCCACATTGGCAGCCGAGTATCTGCGCGCAGAGGGCTTCAGGGTATCCAAAGAGGCGCTGCGCGGCTGGATGATCGAGACCGGGGTGTGGCAGGCCAAGCACAAGCGCCCGCCCCGGCTGCATCCGCCACGGCCGCGCCGCGCGCGGCTGGGGGAGTTGGTGCAGATCGACGGTAGCCCACATGACTGGTTCGAGGGGCGTGGCATGCGCTGCACGCTCATGGCCTTCATCGACGATGCCACCAGCCGTGTGATGGTTGCTCGTTTCGTGCCCGTGGAGAGCGCCCAGGCGTATCTGTCGGCGCTCGAAGCGTATGTGACGGCCTACGGTTGTCCGGTGGCGCTCTGCAGTGACCGGCACGGCATCTTCACCAAACACGACCCGGAGGATGCCGAGCCGACCCAGTTTCAGCGCGCCACCGCCCGCCTGGGC
>JBKBRS010000275.1:0-1720 GCA_046292095.1 Thiobacillaceae bacterium | reverse complement strand
GTGTCTTGGGGGGGGGCCCCGGTGGGTGCGGGGCCACTGGTGTGTGGCCCGCGCAAATTTACTTCCTCACCCCGCGCCCCGCTGCCGCGGGCCTCGTCCATGAGAGGGATGCAGGACCTTACAAGGCGATGCCTGGGTCGTTCTTGGGCATGCCGACGATCTTGGGCGTATTGAGCTTGATGCCCCTGATGACCTTCTTCGCCCTCAGGTACTCGGCCACCACTTCCCAGATCGGCTGGCCAGAGGCGCCCTCGGCCACCGGCGCCCAGCCTGCGACCTTGTAGGTTTTCTTCGCCTCGACGGGTTTACCGCCGATGCGCATGTCGCGGATACGCTCGCCCATCTTGGCGTTAGGGGCGATGGTGTATTCGATACCGCCCACGCGCACCATGTCGCCACCCTGCTGATAGTAGGGATCGGGGTTGAACAGGTTGTCGCAGACGTCCTCCATGATCATCTTGATGGTCTCGCCGGTCATGGGGGTGAGCGTGGAGTAGGGGTAGGTGATGGCGGTCTGATCCATGAGCCGTTCCATGGTGATGGCCTCGCCGGGCAGGATGCTGGTGCCCCAGCGGAAGCCGGGGGAGAAGGCCGCATCCGCCCCCTTGACCGCCATGAGGGCGTCGCAGATCAACTGATCCCAGGTGCCGTTGAAGTTGCCGCGCCGGTAGAGCAGGTCGTCGGTCACCGCCAGGACCTCGTTCAGCTTCGCCTCGTAGGGCGCGCGGACCTGCTTGATGAAGGCCTCCATTTTGGGATCGGGCGGCAGGAAGTTGGAGAAAACCGGTAGCAGACGATACTTCCAGCCGCGGATCTTGCCGTCCCGGACGTCGAAGTCCATGACCCCCAGGAACTTGCCGTTGGATCCGCCATTGGTGACGAGGCACACGCCGCCGTCGGGGCGCTTGACCGGCACTGGCTGATAGACGCCGTCGTGGGTGTGGCCGCCGAAGATGGCGTCGATGCCGCTGACACGGCTAGCCATCTTGAGATCCACGTCCATGCCATTGTGGGAGAGCACCACCACGACCTTCGCCCCCTTGGCGCGTGCCTCGTCGACCCACTTCTGCATGGAGTCGTCGCGGATGCCATAGGACCAGTCAGGAACCAGATAGGCGGGGTTGGCGATCGGCGTATAGGGAAAGGCCTGGCCGATCACGGCGACGGTCACGCCGTTGATCTCCCTCAGCACATAGGGTTTGAAGACCTGGTCGCCGAAGTCGCTGGTGACGATGTTCTGGGCGACGAACTCCACCCCCGCCTTTGCGAAGTCGTTGTTGACGATCTGCTTCACCCGGTCGGCGCCAAAGGTGGCCTCCCAGTGCGGGGTCATGACATCCACCCCGAGCAGGATGCAGGCATCCACCATGTCCTGGGCATTGGTCCACAGCGAGGTGGCCGAGCCCTGCCAGGTATCGCCGCCGTCGAGCAGGAGCGCGCCGGGGCGCGAAGCGCGCACGCGATCGACCAGGGTCTTCAGGTGTGCGAAACCGCCCACCTTGCCGTACACCTTGGCTGCCTCGACGAAGTCGAGATAGGTGAAGGCGTGCGCATCGGCGGTGCCGGGTTTGATGCCGTAATGCTTGAGGAAGGCATGCCCGACCAGGTGCGGCACCTTGCCGGACATCGAGCCCACGCCCATGTTCACGTTGGGCTCCCGGAACCAGACTGGCAAGAGCTGCGCGTGACAGTCGGTGAAGTGCAGGAAAGACACATTGCC
>JBKBRS010000274.1:0-1818 GCA_046292095.1 Thiobacillaceae bacterium | reverse complement strand
CCTGAGGGAGAGAGGCGGGTCGAGCCTCCCCTCCCCCTCGGGGGGAGGGGTCGGGGGTGAGGGATGGAGAGGGGAGCGTCCTGAGTTGGCTGCGCCAACTTTCATGCTAATACGGATGTTGCCAATCTGGCGCCACTTCCGGCCGGCGTCAAGGGGTGTCAGCGGGGCTGGCGCCGCCGCCACCGCCTTCCTCGGCCTTGCCGTAGAGGAATTTGCCGATCAGGTCTTCGAGGACGATGGCCCCCTGGGTCAGGCGTAGGCTGTCGCCGTTGGACAACATCTTCTCCGACCCGCCCGCTTCCAGGGCCACGTACTGCTCGCCCAGCAGGCCCGAGGTCATGATGGCGGCGGTGGTGTCGGTGGGAAACTTGTACTGGTTGCCAATGCTCAAGGTGACCACGGCTTCATAGGTCGTGTTGTCGAAGCGGATGTCGGTCACCCGGCCGACCACCACGCCGGCGCTCTTGACCGGGGCGCGGACCTTCAGCCCGCCGATGTTGGCGAAAGAGGCCTTGACGGTGTAAGTCTTGCCCGCCTCGAAGGCGCTGAAGCTGCCCACCTTGAGGGCCAGGAACAGCAACGCTGCCAGCCCTGCGGCGACGAACAGGCCGACCCACAAGTCCAGGGTCGTTTTCTTCATGGTCATGTCAGACTCCGCGGAACATGAAAGAGGTCAGGACGAAGTCCCAGGCGAGGATGGCCAGGCTGGAGCTGACCACGGTGCGTGTGGTGGCGCGCGACACCCCTTCGGCAGTGGGCGGCGCGTCATAGCCCTCGTAGAGCGCGATCACGGTGACCACCACGCCGAAGACCACGCTCTTGATCACACCATTCAGGATGTCGTCGCGAAAGTCCACTGCCGCCTGCATCTGCGACCAGAAGGCGCCCTCGTCCACCCCGATCAGCACCACGCCGACCAGATAGCCGCCGAAGATACCCATGGCGGAGAACAGCGCGGCCAGCAGCGGCATGGAGATCACCCCACCCCAGAAGCGCGGCGCCACCACCCGGGCGATGGGGTCCACCGCCATCATCTCCAGGGCGGAGATCTGCTCGGTTGCCTTCATCAGCCCGATCTCCGCGGTCATGGCCGAACCGGCGCGGCTGGCGAAGAGGAGCGCCGCCACCACCGGACCCAGCTCGCGCACCAGCGACAGGGCCACCAGGATGCCCAGCGCCTCCTCGGAGCCATAGGTCTGCAGGGTCTCGTAGCCCTGCAATCCCAGCACCATGCCGACGAACAGCCCCGAGACCAGGATGATGATGAGCGAGAGCACGCCGGCGGAGAAGATCTCCTTGACCACCAGATGCGGTCGGCGCACGCAGGTGCCGGAGTAGAGCAGGGTGAGGAAAAAGAAGCGGGTGGCCTGGCCCAAGCGCCAGACCGAGTGGATCACGCGCCCTCCCAGGCGGCGCAGCGGCGCAAGCAAGGTCTCAGGCATGGGCAAGCCCCAGTTCCTCGGCATAGTCGGGCGCCGGGTGGTGGAAAGGCACCGGCCCGTCCTCCTCGCCGTGCACGAATTGGTGGACGTAGGGCAGCTCAGAGGCGCGGATGTCCTGCGGGGTGCCCTGGGCGACGATCACCCCTTCGGAGAT
This sequence comes from Thiobacillaceae bacterium, assembly GCA_046292095.1. GTDB lineage: Bacteria > Pseudomonadota > Gammaproteobacteria > Burkholderiales > Thiobacillaceae > JANWZL01. The sequence continues at coordinate 222 of JBKBRS010000274.1, read as the reverse complement.
GAAATAAACGTAGTCCACGATCTTGAGCGACTCCTGCACGTCATGGGTGACCACCAGCGAGGTGAGCCCCAGCGTGTCGGTGAGCCGCCGGATCAGGTCCCCGGCCACGCCCAGCGAGATCGGGTCCAACCCGGCGAAGGGCTCGTCGTACATGATCAGCATGGGATCCAGCGCGATGGCGCGCGCCAGCGCCACCCGTCGCGCCATGCCGCCGGAGAGCTC
>JBKBRS010000273.1:0-1832 GCA_046292095.1 Thiobacillaceae bacterium | reverse complement strand
CCGGTGCCCACGCCGATCACGCCGGCGGGCACGTAATCGATGGCGGCGCGGGCGACGGCCTGTTTCATCTCGTCCTGATTCATGGTCGTCTCTCTATGAATGAGTCGGCGAAAGTCCGAGAATAGCGCCAATCCCGATCGATTCCTAGCGACCACAGCGCATGACCGACTATCTCGAACGCATCCTGCTCGCCCGCGTCTATGACGTGGCCATCGAGTCACCCCTGGAGGCGGCGGACAACCTCTCGCGCCGGCTCGACAACCCGGTCTGGCTCAAGCGCGAGGACCTGCAGCCGGTGTTCTCATTCAAGCTGCGCGGCGCCTACAACAAGATGGCGGGGCTTGCCCCCGAGCAGCTCGCCCACGGCGTGGTGGCGGCGAGCGCCGGCAACCACGCCCAGGGAGTGGCGCTGGCCGCGCAGGTGCTGGGCTGCGCTGCCACCATCGTCATGCCGGCCACCACACCGCAGATCAAGGTCGACGCCGTGGCCAAGCGCGGCGCGCGGGTGGTGCTGCACGGCGACTCCTATGACGAGGCCTACGCCCAGGCGCGCGCCATCGCCGAGGCCGAGGGCAAGACCTTCGTCCACCCCTATGACGACCCGGACGTCATCGCCGGCCAGGGCACCATCGGCATGGAGCTGTTGAGGCAGATGCGCCACCCCATCCACGCCGTGTTCGTGCCGGTGGGCGGCGGCGGGCTGATCGCCGGCATCGCCGTCTATCTCAAGCGGCTCAAACCCGAGATCAAGGTGATCGGCGTGGAGCCCGAGGACGCCGACGCCATGGCTCGTTCGCTGTGCAAGAAGGCGCGGGTGGTGCTGCCCCAGGTGGGCATCTTCGCCGACGGCGTAGCGGTCAAGCAGGTCGGCGAAGAGACCTTCCGCCTGGCACAGCGCTATGTGGACGAGGTCATCCGTGTGGACAACGACGCCATCTGCGCAGCGATCAAGGACGTGTTCGAGGACACCCGCTCCATCCTCGAGCCGGCCGGGGCGCTGGGCGTGGCCGGGCTCAAGGCCTGGGTGGCGCGCGAGAAGGTGCGCGGCCGGCACCTCATCGCCATCGCCAGCGGCGCCAACATGAATTTCGACCGCCTGCGCTTCGTCGCCGAGCGGGCGGAGCTCGGCGAGCAGCGCGAGGCCCTGCTGGCGGTGGACATCCCCGAGCGGCCGGGCAGCTTCAAGGCCTTCTGCGCCCTGCTCGGCGGGCGGGTGATTACCGAGTTCAACTACCGCTACGCCGACCCAAAGGTGGCGCACGTCTTCGTCGGTGTCCAGGTACGCGACCGCAGCGAGGTCGCGACGCTCATCGACACGCTCCGGGCACATGAGCTCGCGGTGCTGGACCTCAGCGACAACGAAATGGCCAAGCTGCACATCCGCCACATGGTCGGCGGCCGTGCGCCACAGGTCGAGCACGAGGTGATCTACCGCTTCGAATTCCCCGAGCGGCCGGGCGCGTTGATGAAATTTCTGAACAGCATGAGCCACGACTGGAACATCAGTTTGTTCCATTACCGCAACCATGGCGCCGACTACGGGCGCGTGCTCGCCGGCATCCAGGTCCCGCCGGTCGAGCGCGAGGCCTTCCAGCGTTTTCTCGACGGCCTGGGCTACCGCTACTGGAACGAGACGCCCAACCCTGCCTACAAGCTCTTCCTGGCCTGAGGGCGGCCGGCTTAACGATAAAACGCAAAATCATTGACCTACGTCAAGGTCTTTTGCGATTCGCACACGGCAATGCGCCGTTTTCGCTATGTGTCATGTCCCGGATGATTGTGAGGTCGCTTCTGGAACAAGTCCGGTCTTCGCCGATACCATTCCTTCATGG
>JBKBRS010000272.1:0-1839 GCA_046292095.1 Thiobacillaceae bacterium | reverse complement strand
CGTCTTCCCGCACATGGTCATCCCGCTGTTCGTCGGGCGGCCCAAGAGCATCAAGGCGCTCGAGGCCGCGATGGCACACGAGCGGCGCATCATGCTGGTGGCGCAAAAGGCCGCCGCCAAGGACGAGCCCAAGCCGAGCGACCTGTTCGAGATGGGCTGTGTCGCGAGCATCCTGCAGATGCTCAAACTCCCGGACGGTACCGTCAAGGTGCTGGTCGAGGGCGTGCAGCGCGCCAAGGTGCTGCAGGTCGAGGAGGGCGAGGCCCACTTCAGTGCCAACGTGATGCCGGTGGACGCCGAAGCCGAGCGTGCCGACGCCGACCCCACCGAGCTGGAGGCGCTGCGCCGCGCGGTGATGCAGCAGTTCGACCAGTACGTCAAGCTCACCAAAAAGATCCCGTCGGAGATTCTGACCTCGATTGCCAGCATCGAAGATCCGGGGCGCCTGGCCGACACGATCGCCGCGCACCTGCCGCTCAAGCTCGAAGCCAAGCAAAATGTGCTCGACCTCGAGCGCCTGGTGCCGCGGCTGGAAAACCTCTTTGCGCAACTGGAGGCCGAGGTCGAAATCCTCAACGTCGACCGGCGCATCCGCGGGCGCGTCAAGCGCCAGATGGAAAAGAACCAGCGCGAGTTTTACCTGAACGAGCAGGTCAAGGCCATCCAGAAGGAGCTCGGCGAGGGCGAGGAGGGCGCAGACCTCGAGGAGCTGGAGAAGAAGATCAAGGCCGCGCGCATGCCCAAGGAGGCGCGCAAGAAGGCCGAGAGTGAGCTCAAAAAGCTGCGGCTCATGTCGCCGATGTCGGCCGAAGCCACCGTCGTGCGCAATTACATCGACGTGCTGGTCAACCTGCCGTGGAGCAAGAAGACCAAGGTCCGCCACGACCTGGCCTACGCAGAGGAGGTGCTCAACGCCGACCACCACGGGCTGGAGAAGGTCAAGGAGCGCATCCTCGAATACTTGGCGGTGCAGCAGCGCGTGGACAAGGTCAAGGCGCCGATCCTGTGCCTGGTCGGGCCGCCGGGCGTGGGCAAGACGTCGCTCGGGCAGTCCATCGCCAAGGCCACCGGCCGCAAATACGTGCGCATGGCGCTGGGCGGCATGCGCGACGAGGCCGAGATCCGCGGACACCGGCGCACGTACATCGGTGCGCTGCCAGGCAAGGTGCTGCAAAACCTCACCAAGGTGGGGGTGCGCAACCCGCTGTTCCTGCTCGACGAGATCGACAAGCTGGGCATGGACTTTCGCGGTGATCCCGCGTCGGCGCTGCTCGAGGTGCTCGACCCCGAGCAGAACCACACCTTTCAGGACCACTACGTCGAGCTGGACTTCGACCTGTCGGACGTGATGTTCGTCGCGACGTCCAACTCGCTCAACATCCCGCCGGCACTGCTCGACCGCATGGAGGTGATCCGCCTGTCGGGCTACACCGAGGACGAGAAGGTGGCGATCGCGCTGCGCTACCTGCTGCCCAAGCAGCGCGCCCACAACGGCGTCAAGGACGACGAGCTGGAGGTGACCGAAGCCGCGGTGCGCGACATCGTGCGTTACTACACGCGCGAGGCCGGCGTGCGCGCGCTGGAGCGCGAAATCTCGCGCATCTGCCGCAAGGTGGTCAAGGGCCTGCTGCTGGGCAAGATGGCCAAGCCGGTGGTGGTCACGCCGGAGAATCTCGCCGACTTCCTGGGCGTGCGCAAATACACCTACGGCCGCGCCGAGCAGCAAAACCAGGTCGGTCAGGTGGTCGGGCTGGCGTGGACCGAGGTGGGCGGCGACCTGCTGACCATCGAAGCCGCCATCATGCCGGGCAAGGGCAACGTGATCCGCACCGGGTCGCT
>JBKBRS010000271.1:0-1844 GCA_046292095.1 Thiobacillaceae bacterium | reverse complement strand
AAGGGGTGAGATTGGCCTTGAGCACACGTGTCTTGAAGCCACAGGCGTTCATCCCGGAGAAAGCCCGCACCAGGAAGTTCTGGCCCTCGCGCACGAAGATGAGCGTCTCATCGACTACAGGGTGCGTGACCAGAACGCTCTTGCCCTTGAGCATGCCGATGAGGCGCACGTTGTAGCGCTCGTCCCCGCCCTCCTGCAGGACCTGCATCTGTAGCAGGTCGCCGGGGGCGAGGTGGAGCCGGTCGAAGGGCATGTCCACGCCACCTTCGAGCGGCTGGTCCTGGAACATCTCCTCCCGCTGCGGGCGCAAGGGGTCCAGAGCGCGGGGTCGTCCCTCACGGTACAACCCCTTCTCGATGAGGGTCTCGAGCTGGTGTTCGCTGGTCACCACCACCCCTTTGTTAAGCAGCAGGACGTGGTGCGCGTCGTAGACCGCCCAGGGCAGGGGCTTACCGATGGCGATGTCCGCCTTGCGGACCGGGATGAGCGCATCCTTCATGACTGACGGGGTTTGCGGCGAGGGCAATGCTGTCGAGCAGGGTGTTCAAGAGGGTGGCCAAATCCGTATTGTAGGCATCGGCAAAGGCGATGTGGAAATCCTGTCCCTCCTGCAGGTCGACCAGCCAGCGCCGGAACGCCAGCGGGTCGTGCGCACGCAGCAGCTCGACCGCCCGCCATGATTGGCGATAGAACTCGTGTATGCTGAGTCCGAAGGCCTCGGCCCGATGGCGCTGCCCGGGTGCGTCGCGCCGGCCGAAATCGACCCGCCGGCCGTCGCGCCAGGCGACACACGCAGCCCGGTCGCTGGCGAACTCGGCACCGCCACCCTCCGCCACGAGGGCGGCCAGCCCCTCGTGAAACCACACGGGGAGCCAGGGAGTGTAGTGACCCAGACGCTGGCCGAGATGCACATGCGACAACTCATGCGCCAGGATGCCGGGCAGGCGTTCGGCCTCGACGCCGAACAGGCGCGGCGAGAGGACGAGCCGGTCGTCCGCGACCACGGCAGCCGTGAGGCCTGGGGTCTTCACCAGGCGTTGGAAGCAGGCCGCCGTTGCACAGACGTAGACGTTCGGCGGCGCGCGGAAAGGCAGGCCGTGGATGCGTTCCACGCGCGCCACCGCGGCATCGAGCAAGGCATGGACACGCGCGGCCTGGTCCTCGGCCCCCGCCTCCAGCCTGATACGGGGATCGGGCGGATAAGGCAGGAAACCCTCCGCCTGGGTCTGCAGTGCGGGGCCGCCCGGTGTCGCGCAACCCAAGAGCAGACTGCACAGGCCCAGCGCGAGCAAGGCGCGCATCAATGCGTCCGCAGGCGGGCGAGCTCGTTGAGGATGTCGAGCACTAAACTTCGACCGAGGGGCCCCATGCCCCGGCACAAGAGGTCGGCATCGCGCTCGCCATCGACCAGACGGCGCATGATGCCGCCCAAGCGCGCCATGTCGCCACCGACCCGCAGCATCTGCTCGGCCATGTTGGCCAATGCGGCGAAGGCCTGCACATCGCCCCGGGCGGCGGCATGGATCATGGCGGCGAGCCCCGGTGCCGCGGTGGCGGGGTCGCCCGCAGGGGCGAGTGGGGGCAGATTGGCCGGGTCTTCCAGGCCGGCCAGGATGGCCTCGGCGATCACCCGGTCCTCGTCGTCCAACCCCAACAGGACGGACCGGTCGCGCCGGCCGTCGACGATGGCACGGATGGCGCCGACGAGCCGGCGCCAGCCCTGATCCTCGGCGGCCTGCAGCATCGCCATGAGCTGGGGCCTGAGTGCCGGATCGCGGCAAGCCTGCACCACACCGTGGATGAAGGGCGCATGCGCCCGCAGGATCTGTTCGGCGGCTTCAGGC
>JBKBRS010000270.1:0-1869 GCA_046292095.1 Thiobacillaceae bacterium | reverse complement strand
CCTGGCGGACTGACACCCCTCAACCCTCACCCCAAACCGCATGCGCAAGATCGTCATCGCCTCCAACAACCCCGGCAAGCTGCGCGAGATCGGTCAGATCCTCGCCCCCCTCGGCATCGAGGCCCTGCCACAGGGCGCCTTCGGCGTGCCTGACTGCCCGGAGCCGCACGTCACCTTCGTCGAGAACTGCATCGCCAAGGCCCGCCACGCCGCGGCCCACACGGGGCTACCGGCCCTGGCGGACGACTCCGGCATTTGCGTGGACGCCTTAAACGGCGCCCCAGGGGTGTACTCCGCCCGTTATGCCGGCGAACCCAAGAGCGACGCGCGCAACAACGCCAAGCTCATCGAGGCCCTGCAGGGGCAGGCGAACCGCCGGGCGCATTACTACTGTGTGATGGTCTATCTGCGCTACCCCGACGACCCCGAACCCCTCATCGCCGAGGGGCGCTGGTACGGCGAGATCATCGACACCCCGCGCGGCAGCGGCGGTTTCGGCTACGACCCCTATTTCCTGGTGCCCGAGCTCAACCGCACCGGCGCGGAACTCTCCGCCGAGGAGAAGAACGCCATCAGCCACCGCGGCCAGGCCCTGCGCGCCCTGGTGGAGAAGCTCAAGGCCCTTGGCTAGCGCGATCCTGCATCCCGCCGGGCGGCCGAGCCAGCCGCCGCCGCTGACGCTGTACGTCCACATCCCCTGGTGCGTGCGCAAGTGCCCCTATTGCGACTTCAATTCGCACCCCCTGCGCGAGGACCTGCCCGAGGCGGCCTATCTCGACGCCCTGGAACGCGATCTCACCAGCGCCCTGCCCCAGGTCTGGGGGCGCGAGGTGGTCAGCGTCTTCATCGGCGGCGGCACCCCCAGCCTGCTCTCCGCCGCGGGGGTGGACCGACTGCTCACCTGCGTGCGCACCCTCCTGCGCCTGCGTCCCGGCGCCGAGATCACCCTGGAGGCCAACCCCGGCACGTTCGACTCGGCCCGTTTCCGCGCCTACCGTGACGCCGGCGTAAACCGCTTGTCGCTCGGCATCCAAAGCTTCGATGACCGCAGCCTCGCGGCGCTGGGGCGCATCCACAGTGCGCGCGAGGCCCATGCCGCGGTCGAGACGGCGCTCGCCCTGTTCGACAGCGTCAACCTGGATCTCATGTATGCCCTGCCGGGCCAAGACCTCGCCGCCCTCAGCGCCGATCTCGACGCCGCCCTGGCCTATCGGCCTACGCACCTGTCCCTCTATCACCTGACCGTGGAGCCCAACACGGCCTTTGCCGCCCACCCGCCGCCGCTTCCCGATGACGACCTCGCCGCCGAGATGCAGAACCTCATCGAGGCGCGCACAACCGCGGCGGGCTACGACCACTACGAGACCTCGGCCTATGCCCTGCCCGGGCGGCACTGCCGCCACAACCTCAACTACTGGACCTTCGGTGACTACCTGGGGATAGGCGCCGGCGCCCACTCCAAGCTCAGCCTGCCCGATGGGATCGTGCGCCAGGTGCGCGTGAAGCACCCACGTCCCTATCTGGAACATGCCGGCACGCCACAGGCCATCGACGAGTCACACCGGGTTAGCCGGCGCGACCTGGCCTTCGAGTTCATGATGAACGCCCTGCGGTTGACCAGAGGCTTCGACAAGGCCCTGTTCACCGCGCGCACGGGGCTACCCTTGTCGGTGGTGTCGGAGCCACTCGCGCAAGCCGAAGCGCAGGGGCTGATCGTCCAGGACGGTGAACGCATCCGGCCGACCGAACTCGGCCGTCGGTTTCTCAACGACCTGCTGCAGCGCTTTCTGGATTAACATGAAACAACGTGATTGACGGGCGCATAAAAGCCTCGCCGACGATGATGTCGCGAAACGAACGAAACGAACT
>JBKBRS010000269.1:0-1894 GCA_046292095.1 Thiobacillaceae bacterium | reverse complement strand
GTGCTGGGCGCCTGCGAGGCGCGCATCTTCCGCCCTGCCCTGCACGGGCTCAAGCGCGGCCGCTGGCAGACGGTGACGGTGGCAAGTGCCGCCCCGCTATCCATCGCCAGCCACCTGACGCCGCTCGACGCCTGGTGCTTCTGGCGGCGTGTACACGGCTGAATCCTTGTAAAACGAAGGCCATGAATGATCTGGAGAGCATGCTGCAGGACATCCGCTGGGAGGTGGAGGTCACCCGGCGCTACATCGGCAAGGACGACCTCTCGCCGCGGGTCATGCAGGCGATGCGGGAGGTGCCGCGCGAGCGCTTCGTCCCCGAGGAGATGCGCAGCCTGGCCTTTCGCAACGGCCCGGTGCCCATCGGGCATGGCCAGACCATCTCGCAGCCCTACATCGTCGCCCTCATGACCGATCTGCTGGAGCCCGAGCCGCAGGACGTGATCCTGGAGGTGGGCACCGGTTCCGGCTACCAGGCCGCCGTACTCGCGCGCCTGGTCGATCGGGTCTACAGTCTGGAGATCATCGAACCGCTCGCCACCGAGGCTCGTCGGCGCCTGGCCGAGCTGGGCTACGACAACGTGGAGGTGCGCCACGCCGACGGCTACGCCGGCCTGCCGGAACACGCCCCCTACGACGGCATCATCGTCACCGCCGCCGCCCCATTCGTGCCGCCCCCGCTCATCGAACAGCTCAAGCCCGGCGCCCGTCTGGTCATACCGGTGGGCCAGCCGGGCTGGTCACAGACGCTCAAGGTGGTGGAAAAACGCCCGGACGGCAGGCTTCGCGAGCGGGACGTCCTGGATGTGGCTTTCGTGCCGCTGACCGGCAAGCTGGGCGGGGTGTGACCCGCTCAGTCCCGAAAGTTTGTGAACTGCAGGGGCACCTCGGTCACCGTTTTGCGCGTGAGTGCGATCGCCTCCTGCAGAGTGTCGCGCTTGGCGCCAGACACCCGCACGCTGTCGCCCTGGATGCTGGCGGTGACCTTGAGCTTGCTGTCCTTGATCAGCTTGACAATCTTCTTCGCCACCTCGGTCTCCAGGCCGTTACGCACCTTGACCTGGCGCTTGACCTTGTTGCCGGAGACCTTCTCGCTTCTCTCGGCCACCTCCAGGGCGCGCACGTCGATGCCGCGCTTGGCGAGCTTGCTGACCAAGATGTCGCGCACCTGGTCGAGCTTGAAGTCGTCGTCGGCGTAGAGCGTCAGCACATCGTCGGCCTGCTCGATGCGGGCGTCGGAGCCCTTGAAGTCGAAACGGTTGGCGATCTCCTTGTTGGCCTGGTCAACGGCGTTGCGGAGCTCTTGCTTGTCGACCTCGGAAACAATGTCGAAGGATGGCATGGGATACCAACGACAGGATTGGACAGTATTGAATAGTACCGTGAAAGCGCTTGATGGTTGACACCTCCTACCGGGCCGAACCCGACCGACCCAACCGACACGGTAGGAGGCCCGCTTGCGGGCCGAACCGGTTCGCCGTGGCGATGTGCCCCGCAGGTGGCGATCTGTGATTCGCGCCGCAAGCGGCGCTCCTACCACAGGGTGGTCCGTTGGTTCGCGTGGTAGGAGGCCCGCTTGCGGGCCGAATCCCAAAACCTACCACCGATGGTAGGAGGTCCGCTTGCGGGCTGAACCCGAGCCGAATCCGTACGGTACACCGCATGTTGCTGCGGTTCGCGCCGCAAGCGGCGCTCCTACCGGGCCGAACCCGAGGTGCGGGCCGCTCTAGACGGGTCCGGTCAAAGCGGCCAGCTCCGCCTCGGTGTAGCCGATCAGGGTCGCACTCGTCATGTCGTCACTTTCCTCCTGGCATCCCGACGCGCGGCGATACGCATGCGCAGTGCGTTCAGCTTGATGAAGCCGCCGGCGTCGCGCTGGTCGTAGGCGCCGGCGTCC
>JBKBRS010000268.1:0-1896 GCA_046292095.1 Thiobacillaceae bacterium | reverse complement strand
CGTCTTCTCCCGGCAGTTGCTACTTTGCGGCATCGAGGCTTGCCGATCCCAGCGCTGTAGGATCGCTGACCCGAAGGGGGCTTTCGATCTTGTGGACAATGCGCCTGCGGCGCACCGGGGCGCTTGCCGTGGAAAACGCTGCGCGCCTCCCAGCGCGCCCCTTTGCCCACAAGCGCCACAGCCCTCGATCAAGATTATGATGGATCATGAGGGTCAACATACAAGGAGCGCCGCTTGCGGCGCGAACCAGCAGACCACCCCGCCGGGTAGGCGCGCCGCTTGCGGCGCGAGTCACAGACCGCCACCCGCGGGCAACATCGCCACGGCGAACCGGTTCGGCCCGCAAGCGGGCCTCCTACCATCGGTGGTAGGTTGGGGGATTCGGCCCGCAAGCGGGCCTCCTACCTCGACGGTTGGAACAGGTAGGCGCGCCGCGTGCGGCGCGAAATCGAAGACCGCATACCACGCGCCTTTCGGATTCGCCCCCCGTTCGGCCCGCAAGCGGGCGTCTTACCGCTGAGGTTTGGGTCGTCGGGTTTGGTTGGTGGTCACAAACCATCAGCCACTTTCACGGTAACGATTTGTTGTGTCTTGTCCGCTGCGCGCCCGGCGCTGTGCGGCTTTCTCCCGCTCGCGGCGTTTTGCAGCGCTTCCCTGGCCGACGCCGGGAATCATCCAAGTTCGTGCCGAATGCGGGCGATGGCGGCGCGCACCGCCTCGGGCGCGGTGCCGCCGGGATGCCGGCGGGCGGCCAGCGACCCCTCCAGGGTCAGGACCTGATAGACGTCGGCCTCGATCTGTGGGGCGAAAGCGCGCAGCTCCTCCAGGCTGAGTTCGGAGAGGTCGCAGCCGCGCGCCTCGGCGGCACGCACGGCGCGCGCGCAGGCCTCGTGCGCCTCGCGGAAGGGTATGCCGCGCCTGACCAGGTAGTCGGCCAGGTCGGTGGCGGTGGCATAGCCCTCGACCGCGGCGCGGCGCATGGCCTCGGCATTGACGCGCAAGCCCCGCACCAGTTCGGCGAAGATGGCGAGCGTGTCGGTAAGGGTGTCGACGGCATCGAACAGGGGCTCCTTGTCCTCCTGGTTGTCCTTGTTGTAGGCCAGGGGCTGCGCCTTCATGAGCGTGAGCAGGGCCATGAGGTGCCCGTACATGCGGCCGCTCTTGCCGCGCATGAGCTCGGGTACGTCCGGGTTCTTCTTCTGCGGCATGATGGAGGAGCCGGTGCAGAAACGGTCGGGCAGGTCGATGAAGGCGAAGCGCGGCGTCATCCACAACACCAGCTCCTCGGCCATGCGCGACAGATGCATCATCACGAGCGCGCCGCAGGCGAGGAATTCGATGGCAAAGTCGCGGTCGGACACGGCGTCGAGCGAGTTCTCGCACAGGCCTTCGAAGCCCAGCTCGCGGGCGACGAATTCGCGGTCGATGGGGAAGCTGGTGCCGGCCAGCGCCGCCGCCCCCAGCGGCAGCCGGTTCACCCGCCGGCGGCAGTCGGCGAGTCGCTCCGCGTCGCGCCTGAGCATCTCCTGCCAGGCCATCAGGTGGTGGCCGAAGGTCACCGGCTGGGCCGCCTGCAAGTGGGTGAAGCCGGGCATGACCGTGTCGGCATGCCGCTCGGCCTGATCCAACAAGGCCAGCCGCACCTCGCGCAGCAGGGCCTGGATGCGGTCGATGGCGTCGCGCAGCCACAGACGCACGTCCGTGGCGACCTGGTCGTTGCGCGAGCGGCCGGTGTGCAGCCGTTTGCCGGCCTCGCCGATCTTGCGCGTTAAGGCGCGCTCGATGTTGAAGTGCACGTCTTCGTCATCAAGATTCCAGACGAAGCTGCCGTTATCGATCTCGGCCTGGATCTCGGCGAGGCCGCGGCGGATGTCGGCGAGGTCCTGCGCGCTGATG
>JBKBRS010000267.1:0-1900 GCA_046292095.1 Thiobacillaceae bacterium | reverse complement strand
GATCTCGCCGCCGCTCGCCGTGCGCAGCAGGGCCTGGCCGACGGTCTTCTGCGGCGCCTCGCCTTTGAGCACCATCAGGACGGGGTGGGCGATGGGCTGGCGGTGGGTTTCGTCGATGAGGGGCGCGATCTGCTCGATCGGTCGATCCAGGGCATTGACCTCGTCCCAGTCGGTCAGGCGCTCCGCCGCCGGATTCATGAAGCGCACACGGCTGTCGGCGTCGGTGACGATCACCGCGTCGGCGATCGCCTCCAGCGTCACCCGCCAGCGTTCCTTCTCCGTCGCAAGCTGTTCGATCTGCGCCTGGATGCGCCCATGCGCCGCATCGAGGGCCTGGGCGGTGGCGATGAGCTCGGGCGGCGCGCTGGCGGGTAGCCGGATGCCGGTCGGTGGCCTGCCTTCCGCCATGCCCTTGCCCGCCTGGGCGATGCGGGCGAGCGCCTCCAGGTTCACGCGCATGATCCAGACCATGAGCGCCGCCAGGAGCAGGCTGGCAGCCAGGGCCACCGCAAACAGGCGTCCCAGCAATCGCCACAGCCGGTCCTCGACCACGGTTGGCGCCACGGCGAGTTCGATGCTGCCGTAGTGGCGGCCGCCCACCGTGATGGACTGACGCGCTACCGCCGGCTCGAGTCCGATCAGGGCGGCGAACCAGTCCGGCCGCTGGGCGTCTGCCGGGGGAGAATCGACGGCGATCGCCTGGCCGTTGTCCATGAGACGCGCCCAGACGAAGCCCCCTTGGGCGGCGGCGCGCTGCATCAGCTCCCGCGCGGCGCTGTAGTCGCCGAGGATGAGCGCCTCGGTCAGCGTCAGCGCCAGGACCTGCGCCTCGCGCTGGGCCATTTGCTGCAAGGCCTGACCGCCCACCTCGCGCGCCGCCTGCAAGCCGTAAAGGCCGCCGAGGACGAGCGCGGTCAAGAGCACGCCGATCAACGCGGCGACGAGCCGTGTGCGCAGGCTCAGGCGCGAGAGCAGCCGTCTCACTGGCCCTCCAGGGGTACCCGAGTTTGCTTGAAGAAGCTGCGGTAGGCGTCGTAGTCGTGGTCGCCGGCGGCGACGAAGCCGCGCGGTGCGGGCAGTTTCAGCCGCGCCGCCGCCTCGGCGAGGACCTTTTGCCCTTCTGGGTCGGTCTTCAAGGCGAGCAAGGCCTCTCGCACCGCTAGGCGCACCTTCTCCGGCACCGCCGGGTGGGCCATGACCGCCAGGTCGTAATAGGGCTGCGACTGCCACAATATGCGGTAGGCGAAGCCCTCGCGCCGGGCGTAGTCCGCCATCACCTGATGGTTGACCCCGGCTGCCGCCACCTTGCCGTGCCGCAGCAGGCCCATGGCCGCCTCCTGATTGCCGGCGAACACCGGCCTGACCTCGATGCCCGCTTTCAGCAGGGCATCATAGGGGACGAAATAGCCGACGAAGGCGTAAGGGTTGGCAAAGGCCACCGCCTGACCGGCCAGATCCTCCAGCCGTGTCACCGGGCTCGATGCCGGCACCACGATCTGGCCGCGGATGCCCTCGCCCTCCTGACGGGCGATGACGGTGTAGCCCAGCCGGTCGCGCTGCGGCGTGAACAGGTGGTTGGTATAGACGAAGGCGAGCTCGCCGCGTGTGGCCATGTCGGTAGTCTCGTTGGCGGTACGCGCGATCCTGAGGGTGAGCGGCACGCCCGCGCGGACCGACACCCAGGCAAGGATGGGGTTCCAGTATTCGGCAGTGAGGGTCACTGAGCGGTGGTTGAGCACGCCAAATGGGTACGGACCGCCTGCCTGCCAGGCGGCGAGCGACGGCGCGACGCCGAGGGTGAAAAGGAGGGTCAGCAGCAGGCGGATCATCCTAAAAACCGCAGTTGAACGCGCCCGAAAGCGGGCTTGTACGACCGGCTGGCAAGGCGCGACGACGCCGC
>JBKBRS010000266.1:0-1939 GCA_046292095.1 Thiobacillaceae bacterium | reverse complement strand
GCACCTTCTTGATGAAGAACTTCAGCATCTGCTCGGTGATGTTGAAATCGGCGATCACCCCGTCCTTCATCGGCCGGATGGCCTGGATGTTGCCCGGGGTGCGGCCGAGCATCTGCTTGGCCTCGTTGCCCACCGCCTGGATGACCTTTTTGCCGGTCGGGCCCTCGTGGCGGATGGCCACCACCGACGGCTCATCGAGCACGATGCCGCGACCGCGCACATAGATCAGGGTGTTGGCCGTGCCCAGGTCGATGGCCAGGTCGGTGGAGAAATAACCGCGTAGAAATCCAAACATGATCTGAAAACCGATTGTCGGGGTATGGTAGGGGTATGTCTCGCCCGTCGAAGGCGAGTCTCTTCGCCACGACACGACGCCGCCGAGCCAGGCGCGTGGTCAAGCGGCATATGATAACCTATTCAGTTTGAGGGTATAGCGCCTGCACCCGATCCCGACGTCATCGGGTGTCATGCGCGACTGCACGGTCGCCGAGAGGTTCACCATGTCGCTCACACTCGAAGACATCCGCCGCATCGCCCACCTCGCGCGCATCCGCATCGATGCCGACGAGGCCGCCCGCTATCAATCCCAGCTCAACGAGATCTTCCACCTGATCGAACAGATGCAGGCCGTCGACACCACCGGCGTCGAGCCTATGGCCCATGCCCGCGACGTCTATCAGCGCCTGCGCGAGGACGTGGTCACCGAGACCGACCGGCGCGATGCCTTTCAGGCCGTGGCCCCGCAGGTGGAAGACGGGCTCTATCTGGTGCCCAAGGTGATCGAATAGGCGGCGAACCCAAGGCGCCCGTCAGGCTGAAGCACACATCCAAGTCATGAACCACACCTCGCTCAAGCAGTTGTCCCACCTGCTCGCGTCGGGGCAGGCCTCCAGTCGCGAGCTCTGTCAGGACTACCTCGACCGCATCGCGCGCCTGAACCCTGTGCTCAATGCCTTCATCACCGTCGACCCCGAGCGCACCCTGGCCGAGGCCGAGGCCGCCGACCGCCTGCGTGCCGAGGGCCGCGCCGGGCTTCTCACCGGCGTGCCCATCGCCCACAAGGACATCTTTTGCGCCGAGGGCTGGCTCACCACCTGCGGCTCCAAGATGCTGGCCAACTTCATCGCCCCCTATGACGCGCACGTGATCGAGCGCTGCAAGGCGGCGGGACTGCCCTGCCTGGGCAAGACCAACATGGACGAGTTCGCCATGGGTTCGTCCAATGAGACGAGCTACTTCGGCCCCGTGCGCAACCCCTGGGCCCTGCAGGCGGTTCCGGGCGGCTCCTCCGGTGGCTCGGCCGCCGCGGTGGCCGCGCGTCTGGCGCCGGCCGCCACCGGCACCGACACCGGCGGCTCGATCCGCCAACCGGCCGCCTTCTGCGGCATCACGGGACTCAAGCCCACCTACGGCCTGGTGTCGCGCTACGGCATGATTGCCTTCGCCTCTTCGCTCGACCAGGGCGGCCCCATGGCCCCCAGCGCCGAGGACTGCGCGCTGCTCATGAACGTCATGGCCGGGTTCGATGCGCGCGACTCCACCTCGCTAGAACGCCCGGCCGAGGACTACACGCGCGACTTGGAGCGGCCGCTCACCGGGCTCAGGCTCGGCCTGCCGCGCGAATATTTCGCCGAGGGTTTGAGCGCGGACGTCGCCCGCGCGATCGAGGCGGCCCTCGCCGAATTTCGCCGGCTGGGGGCGCAGACCGTGGAGGTGAGCCTGCCCATGAGCCGGCTCTCCGTGCCGGTGTATTACGTGCTGGCCCCTGCCGAGGCGTCCAGCAATCTCGCCCGCTACGACGGCGTGCGCTACGGCTACCGCGCGACGGAATACACGGACCTCACCGACATGTACGAGCGCACCCGCGCCGAGGGCTTCGGCGAGGAGGTCAAGCGGCGCATCATGGTCGGCACCTATGTGCTGTCGCACGGTTACTACG
>JBKBRS010000025.1:5656-17539 GCA_046292095.1 Thiobacillaceae bacterium | reverse complement strand
CTATGCTCGGGACCGCAACTTCGTTGCGTCCTGCGCCCTTCGGGCTGGTCCCGCTGGGAGAGGGGCGCATCGTGAGTTGGCTGCGCCAACTTTCATGCTAGGGGGCGGGCGAGACGATCATGATGGTCAAGATACAAGGGAGCGTCTCAGACCACGCTGCCGAAGCTAGGATCGACTGCGCCTGCGGGTGCCTTGAGGCCCGCCAGGCGGCAGCCCTGCGCCACCGGCCCGCCCGGGAAAACCTCGTAGAGGCGCTTTAGCCCCCCGTCCGCGTGAAAGGCCTCGTCCAGGGCGTCGTGCAGCTCGCGGATCTGGATGCTGGGGGCATCCGCGTGCCGATGAAAGTATTCCTGCAGGGCCCGCACCGCGCGCCAGTGCAGATCGGTCAGCGCCAAGCCCTCGGCCTGCGCGATGCGCTCGGCCTCCGCCCGCGTCCAGCCGACTGGGGCATGCGGAAACTCGGGGTCCTTGTCGATCAGCACCTCTTGGCCGGGCAAGACATAGTCTGTCATCGTATTTCTCCTCAACAGATGGTTCTTGACGCCGCAGACCGGAAACGTTTGAGCGACCGCCGGCCGCACCCGACGATTTTACATTCTCGTTTACTATCACGCTAGAACGTTTTTCCGTGGCTGCAAGTCCAAAGCCGTGTCGTCGGGGTCTTGCCACGTCGGCTGTCCCGGCAATGAAAGTTCCGAGAGGGTCTGTCATGTCGGTCGAGTGTTACGCCCAGCGCCTGCTCAACCCTTTTCGCGGCGCCGTGCATGTGATCCGCCACGCCTCGGCGGAGGCGGTGACGACCGACGGGGTGCATTGGGACATCTACGTCAGCAACGACGCCCTGCTCGCCGATCTGCCGCCGGATTGCCGCGTCCAGACCAGCGACATCCGCTATGGCAGCTGGTCGGCCGCACAAGGGCTCAAACGCGGTCCGATCAACCTCTACGACGACTTCCTCGCCATGGAGGCGATGGGAGCCGTGGTTTATGAGCAGCTCACACAGTTGCATACCCGCGTGCCTTTCGCCTACGCCGATCACTATGAGCTTTGGCTACTCGACCGCGCAGCGCAGCCCCTGGCCTTGCTCGCCAGCGCCTGCAACGAGCATGAGATGGCGCTCGATCAGACCGCACGACGCTGGCAGGCGGGCTATGCGGCACGCGAACGCTTCACCTCGACGGCCTGGCCCGCGGAGTCGCGGGTCACGGCCGCCGATCACCTCTGCGACTACATCAACGGCTGCGCCGGGCCCAGGCCCCTGGCGCAGTGGTTTTTACGTCAAGCCGACGGTTCCGGGCGGGGTCTGCAGTCGGCCGACACGCCCGCATCGCTGGCCGACCGACACCTCGCGGCATCGGCGTTTCCGCGCTACATCCTGGCGGAGGCGGGACACGACGAGCAGCATCGCTGCCTGATCGACGACTATCATGCCTGGTTGGCCCCCTGGCTGCTGCTCCTGCAGGGATTGGCGCCGGAGACTCGCGCCGAGCTGGAGCGCCAGGCACGCGCGCAGGCCATGGAGGTGGCGCGGCAGTACCGGCTCTATCCCGCAGTGGTCAATCAGGCCGAGATCAATGCCGCACTGGTGGAGTCGGTACTGCTCAACAGCCAGGCGCGGCGGCAGACCGCCGAGGATGCGGCCTTGTCCACCTTCTACATCGAGCTCAACCCCGGCGGCGGAGAGTATCTCTGAGACCGAGGCTGCGCAGGGGAGGCCAACGGCGCTATTTGGCCCGGCTGGCGAGGGCGCGCACCACCGAGGCGACCAGCGCCTCCAGCTCCATGGGGCTCAATTCAGGAAAGGCACCCTGCAGCTTGTGCAACGCCCGGTAGAGCGCAGCGCCGTTCTTCTGCAGGGGGGCGTCACCGAGCAGCGGCTCGAGCAGCCGGCGCGCCTCCTCGAAGCGATTACGCAGGCGCAGATTCTTGCGGCGCTCGATGCGCGCGGGTGAGGCGCTGCGGTGTATGCCTTGCATGGCCATCGGGTCCTCCACCCTATTCCAGACAACTGATTAATATAACTTATCAATGTTACAAAAATACTATCTCCATGCCTCACTGACAATTCACGGCGTGCCGATCCGACGAGCGGTCGTCAGGGGAGGCTCAGAGGCGGTCGACGCTCTCGGCCATCCGCTGGCGCAGGGCAGCGTCCGGCAAGGGGCCGAAGCGCGCCCCCATGTTCTCGAGCAGGTGATCCGCCCTCGATGTCGCCGGGATGGCGCAGGTGACGGCGGGGTGGGCGAGGACGAACTTGAGGAAGACCTGCGCCCAGTTCGTGCATTCGATCTCGCCCGCCCAGGCGGGCAGGGGTTTGCCCCAGACCGCATGGAACAGGCTGCCCCCGCGGAAGGGCCGGTTGACGATGACGGCGATGCCGCGTTCCTGTGCCAGGGGCAGTAGCCGGGCCTCGGCCTCGCGGTCGGCCAGGTTGTAGGTGAACTGCACGAAATCGAGCGGTTCGCGCAGCATGATGCGCTCCAGTTCGGCGTGGCGGCGCCCGTGTGAGGTGGTCACGCCGATGTAGCGCACCCGGCCCTCCGCCTTCATGGCCTTGAGGGTGTCGAGCTGGACCTCCCAGTCGAGCAGGTTGTGCACCTGGATCAGGTCGAAGCGGGGCAGACTCCACAGCCGCCGCGAGTTTTCCATCTGCTGCCGGCCTTCCTCGCGCCCCACGGTCCAGACCTTGGTGGCGGCGAAGAGATTGGACCGCTCGCCGATGCGGTTGAGACACCAGCCGATCACCTCCTCGGACGAGCCGTACATGGGCGAGGAGTCGATCATGCCGCCGCCCTGGGCGAAGAAGGCCTGCAGCACGGGCAGCCGGCTCGCACGGCGCCGGGGGTCGTCGCCCACGTCCAGGGTGAGCCAGGAACCCAGACCGACGGCCGGGATGCGTTCGCCGCTGCTGGGGATCGCCCGCAGGAGTGGGGAGGCGGCCGCGGCGGCCGACGGCGGCAGTGCAGCCGCGGCGGCAAGGCTGCCCAAGGCTCGCAGAAAGCCGCGCCGCTGGGGACTGCCCGGGGTGCCTACCGGCTGCATGTCGGCCTCCATCTCTATGCCACGCATCGGGTCGCCACGTTCAGGCTGTGACCAGCCCGGGGCGCCGGGGTTCAGGCCTTGAGCAGGCTGTGCACCTTGAGCCCCAGGACGAGTGCGGCCAACAACAGGGTGATGCCGTTGGCGAGGATAACCGGCCAGCTGCCGATCACCAGGCCATAGGCGCACCACAGGGCGACCCCCAGGGTGAACAGGCTGTACATGAGCAGGGAGATGCCGCCCATGTCGCGCGTGCGCCAGGAGTGCCAGGCCTGCGGGGCAAAGGCGGCGGTGGTCAGCACCGCGGCGGGATAACCGATCAGATCGCTCAATTCAGGGGACATGCTGCAACTTCTATCGTGTGCACGGCGGTGATTTTCCCGTAATCCGCAACCTTGGTGATGGCCCCTCTACAATGAGGCCATGGGGGCGATCCTGTTCGACACGCGCGAGGCCTGGCTGCAGGCCTTCGACGGCCTGCTGGCAGAGGCCCGGCGGCAGCTGCGTATCCTGGACCAGGACCTGTGCGGCCAGGGCTGGGAGACACCGGCACGGCCGTCCCGGCTGAGGGACTTTCTGCGCACCGACCGGACCCGGCGGGTGGAGATCCTGCTGCACCGCAGCGACTACCTGACCGGCCATCTGCCCCTGTTGATGCGTCTGCTGCGTGATCATCCGAAACAGATGGGGGTCCGCGTCTATGAGGCCTTGCCCGATACGGCGCAGGCCTATGTCCTGGGTGATGACCGCCTGGTTCTCTACCGCCACCGCGTCGATGCCTGGACCGGCCGCCTCGACCGGCAGGACCCGGCCGGTGTCGCCGTCCTCTCGGCGCACTTCCAGGCCGACTGGTCGCGCATCGCCGGTGGACTTGGCTACACCCCGCTCGGCTTGTGAGGGGCACACCGGCCCTGCAGGGCGCAGGGCAATCGACTGAGTAGATCGATATCTGCGTAACAATCAATTTCACAGTCATCCTGGCGGTGGCTAGGCTGTGAACGTGTCAGGGCACCGCAGCCGCAGCCGCAGTGCAAGCCAACGCCGCGGTACGACCTGGACGCGGGTTGAGTCACAGTCACAGGAGACGACCATGAATATGCAAGCCAAATGCCCCTTCCACGCCGTCCACACCCAGGCCGCCGGCGATGGCCCGAGCAACGATCAATGGTGGCCGCACCGCCTCAAGCTCGACATCCTGCGCCAGAACTCGCCGAAGTCCGACCCGATGGGGGCGGATTTCGATTATGCGCGCGAGTTTCTGAGCCTGGACCTCAAGGCGGTCAAGGCCGACATCCAAAAGGTCCTGACCGAGTCACAGGACTGGTGGCCAGCCGACTTCGGCCACTACGGGCCGTTCATCATCCGCATGGCCTGGCACGCGGCCGGGACCTACCGCATCGCCGACGGGCGCGGCGGCGCGGGTACCGGACAGCAGCGCTTCGCCCCGGTGAACAGCTGGCCCGACAACGCCAACCTGGACAAGGCCCGACGCCTGCTCTGGCCGGTGAAGCAAAAGTACGGCCGCAAGCTCTCCTGGGCCGATCTGATGATCCTCGCCGGCAACGTGGCGCTGGAGAGCATGGGCTTCAAGACCTTCGGCTTCGGCGGCGGCCGAGTCGACGCCTGGGAGCCGGACGAGTCGGTCTATTGGGGCCCGGAGGGCAAGTGGCTGGAGGACAAGCGCTACTCCGGCGACCGCGAGCTGGAGAACCCGCTCGCCGCGGTGCAGATGGGCCTCATCTACGTCAACCCCGAAGGCCCCAACGGCAACCCCGACCCGGTCGCGGCTGCGCGTGACATCCGCGAGACCTTCCGGCGCATGGCGATGAACGACTACGAGACGGTGGCGCTCATCGCCGGCGGGCACGCCTTCGGTAAGAGCCATGGGGCGGGTCCAGCCAGCCACGTCGGTCCGGAACCCGAGGCGGCGCCCATTGAGCAACAGGGGCTGGGCTGGATCAGCAGCTTCCGCAGCGGCAAGGGTCCGGACACCATCACCGGCGGACCGGAAGTGACTTGGTCGCAGACGCCCACGCAGTGGAGCAACCACTACCTGGAGAACATCTTCAAGTACGAGTGGGAGCTGGCCAAGAGCCCGGCCGGGGCCTGGCAGTGGGTGGCCAAGGATGCGCCGGAGGTGATTCCCGACGCCTTCGACCCGAACAAGCGGCACAAGCCGACCATGCTCACCACTGACCTGTCGCTACGCTTCGACCCGGCCTACGAGAAGATCTCGCGCCACTTCCTCGCGCATCCCGAGGAGCTGGCCGAGGCCTTCGCCCGCGCCTGGTTCAAGCTCACCCACCGCGACATGGGACCCAAGTCGCGTTATCTGGGCCCCGAGGTGCCCAAGGAAGACCTCATCTGGCAGGACCCCGTGCCGCCGGTCGATCACCCGCTGGTCGACACCCAGGACATCGCGGCGCTCAAGGCCCGGGTGCTGGCCTCGGGCCTGTCGGTGAGCGCGTTCGTCTACACCGCCTGGTCCGCCGCCGCCACATTCCGCGGCTCGGACAAGCGCGGTGGTGCCAACGGGGCGCGCATCCACCTGGCACCACAGAAGGACTGGGAGGTCAACCAGCCGGCCCAGCTCGCCGTCGTGCTCGAGGTCATCGAGGGCATACGCCGCGAGTTCAATGCCCAGGCCGCCGGTGGTAAGCGGATCTCGCTGGCCGACATGATCGTGCTCGCCGGCTGTGCGGCGGTGGAGAAGGCCGCGCGCGACGCCGGGGTGCCGGTGGAGGTGCCGTTCTCGCCCGGCCGCACCGACGCCACCCAGGAGATGACCGACGTGGAGTCCTTCGCCTTGCTGGAGCCCTTTGCCGATGGTTTCCGCAACTATCTGAAGGCGCATAGTGCCACGCCGACCGAGGCCTTGTTGGTGGATCGCGCCCAGTTGCTGACCCTGACGGTGCCGGAGATGACCGTCCTGGTCGGTGGCATGCGGGCGCTCGGCGCCAACTATGGCGGCAGCCGGCACGGGGTGTTCACCGAGCGGCCGGGTGTGCTGAGCAACGACTTCTTCGTCAACCTGCTCGACATGGGCACCGTCTGGCGGCCGCTCGACGCCGATCAGGAGCTGTTCGAGGGGCGCGACCGCAAGACCGGGGCGCTGAAGTGGACCGCGACCCGCGTCGACCTGATCTTCGGCGCCCATTCCGAGCTGCGGGCGGTGGCCGAGGTCTACGGTGCCGCCGACGGGCAGGAGAAGTTCGTGCGTGACTTCGTCGCCGCCTGGCACAAGGTGATGAACCTCGACCGCTTCGATCTCGCGCGGCCACGCTAAGGACGCGTGTGTACGGTGGGCCACCCTGGGTGGCCCTTTTTTGTTCGGGTTCGGCAACTTTGGCCAATGGCGCCGGTCGCTCCGTCAAATAGCATTGCCGGCGCCGGCCGCTGGCGTTCCAATTGACCCGATCCCTTGGAGAGAGGAGCGACTATGGCAAACGTCTTTGACTTCACCGCCCGCCGCATCGATGGCCGCGAACAGCCCCTGTCTGACTATGCCGGGCAGGTGCTGCTAATCGTCAATGTCGCCAGCCAGTGTGGCTTCACGCCACAGTACGCCGGGCTGGAGGCCCTGTGGCGTAAGTACCGCAGCCGTGGCTTCACGGTGTTGGGTTTCCCCTGTAACCAGTTCGGCGCGCAGGAACCCGGCAGCGAGGCGGCGATCGCCCAGTTCTGCAGCGCCCGCTACGACGTGACCTTTCCGATGTTCGCCAAGATCGAGGTCAACGGGCCCAACGCCCATCCCCTCTACCTGCACCTGAAGGCCGCCGCACCGGGCCTCCTGGGCAGCGAGGCGATCAAGTGGAACTTCACCAAGTTCCTGGTCGACCGGCAGGGGCGGGTGGTCTCCCGGCATACCCCGTCCACCCCGCCGGAGGCGCTCGAGCGCGAGATCGAGGCGCTGCTGTGAGGCGCCGCGACCTGCTGGCCCTGCCGCTGATCGCCCTGCTGCCCGCCCGGGGGCTGGCACAGGGCGAGCGGGTCGCGAGCCGGGCGCATACCCTGCGCGTGGTGACCCTGGTGCGCGGTTTGGAGCACCCCTGGGGGCTCGCCTTCCTGCCGGACGGACGCATGCTGGTGACCGAACGGCCGGGACGACTGCGGTTGATCGAGGGAGGACGGCTGTGGCCCGAGCCGGTGCGGGGACTGCCGCAGATCTGCCAGCACGGCCAGGGCGGGCTACTGGACGTGGCCCTACACCCGCGCTTCCGCGACAACGGCCTCGTCTACCTGAGCTATGCCGGCGAAGGCCGCGGGGGTGTGGGCACCGAGGTCCTGCGCGGCCGCCTGGTGGGGGAGCGCCTCGCCGACGTGCAGGTGCTCTTCCGCATGCAGCCCAAGCGCGACACCGGCTTTCACTTCGGCTGTCGTCTCGTGTTCGACCGTGAAGGGCGGCTCTATGTCACCCTGGGTGACCGAGGTTACCCCGAGCGGGCGCAGCGACTGACCGACCACGTCGGCACGGTGGTCCGCCTCCTGGACGACGGTCGTGTCCCGCCCGACAACCCCTTTGTGGGCCGGACGGATGCCCTGCCCGAGATTTACAGCTATGGCCACCGCAACATCCAGGCGGCGGCGCTCCATCCGGAGAGCGGCCGGGTTTGGGTGGTGGAACACGGACCCCAGGGGGGCGACGAGGTGAACGTGCTCCGCCCGGGCGTCAACTACGGCTGGCCGGTGATCACCTACGGCGTCGAATATGGCAGCGGTGCCCCCATCGGCGAGGGGACGCACAAGGCCGGCATGGCGCAGCCGATCTGGTACTGGGTGCCCACTTCGATCGCGCCGTCCGGGGCCGCCTTCTACACTGGCGATCGCTTCCCGCGCTGGCGCGGCGACCTGCTAGTCGGTGCCCTGCGCGATCGCATGCTGGTGCGGCTCAGGCTCGACGGCGAGCGGGTGGTGGCCGAGGAGCGGCTGCTCCAGGGCATGGGTCGGATCCGCGACGTGCGGATGGGGCCGGACGGCCTGGTCTACCTCCTCACCGACGCGGCGGACGGCCTGCTGCTGCGTCTGGAACCGGCCGACTGAGCCTGGGCTATGCTGAAAGGAAGTGTGGGGGACCAGCGCCATGAAACGCCTCATCGCCTTGCTGCTGCTACACCCCAGTGTGGCCCTGGCCTTCCCCTGGTATGCCTCTGGTGAGGGAATCTGGGGGGGCGATCTGATGAGCGCCGAGGAGCGTCACGCCTACGTGCGCGCGTTGCAGGCGAGTCCCAGCCGCGAGGCCTGCGAGGCGCTCGTCGCTGCCCAGCGCCAGCACGTCCTGGCGCGGGCACAGGCGCGCGGCGCGACATTGCCGCCACCGCCGGCCAGCCCCTGTGCCTTTATGGAGCGCATGGTGCGCTTCCGCGGTGACGCACCGGCGTGTCCGGCGGGTCAGTGAGATTGCGGAGGCGGGGGCAGCCGCGGTTCGGCCCAGTGCACGGGCCGGGGCAGACGTCGGCGGTCAGGCCGCGCCCAGGGTCAGCTTGATGAACTGGGTCTTGAGGTCTCTGGCGATTGCGGTCACCTTGTAGGTCTGGCCCAGGTGGGTGTAGGTCTGTCCGACTGTGGGTTCCTTTCCCCAGGCGGCGAGGCTGAGCATGGAGACTTTCTTACCGTTGAGCCAGATCTCGATCATCGCGGGTTCCTGTCTTGTCGTTGGGGAGATGGCTGATACCGACATTAACGGACAGGCGGATGCGAACTTTACATCGTTGCGGGGTGCCACAACCAGGCTAGGCCTCAGGCCTTAGTCTCGGCAGCGGGGGTGGATGTGAACAGCCGCCCGAGCATCCCGGCGGCGCGGGTCAGCGCGGTGACGGCATGATCGGGGCCCACCGAGTCGTGGTGTTCGGGCAGTGCCGCCCAGTCGCGCAGCTCGCCCGCCTGCATCCAGAGTTTGACGTCCGTCTCGGGGATGGCCTCTCGCCCGATGAGCTGGCGCAGGTTGTGTTGAAAGGACAGTGGCCGCTCCTTGCCTTGTCGGTCGCGGATGACCACGGGTAGCCCAAGCTGATTGCAGCGTACGCGCGCCGCCGCCTCCAGCATGCAATAGCAGTGTTCGACGCCCAGGGTCACGAGAGGGGTGTAGAAGCTGCCGTAGATCATGCAGGCGCGTGCCGCCTCGAACATGGCGGCGATCTCCTCCGGCACGCGCGGGTCCAGGCGGATCGCCAGGTAGGTGTCGCGCCAGGCCTCGGCATCGAGCGGCTCCGCGCCCTCGTGCAGGTCCGGCTCCAGCCAGTTGGCCCGGTTGAGATGCTTCATGGCGGGTCTGCGCTGTTACGGCACAGTCACCCCTAGCGGCCGAGATAATCGCGCTTGCCGAGTTCCACCCCGTTGTGGCGCAGGATGTCGTAGGCGGTGGTGACGTGGAAATAGAAGTTGGGCAGCACCCGGTTGAGGAGGTAGTCGAGGCCTGGGTAGGTCACCGTGGTCTCGCCGCGCTTAATAGTGATCTCGCGTGTCTCCGCCCCCTCGAACTGCTCGGGGCGCAGCGTCTCCAGGTAGGCGATGGTCTTGCGGATGCGTTCGATCAGCTCGGCGAAGGTCAGCTCGGTCTTCTCCATGTCCGGGGCCTCGAGGCCGGCCAGCCGTGCTGTCCCGTTGCGGGCGTGGTCGCAGGCCACCTGTACCTGGCGGGCAAGATCGAACATGTCGGGATACAGCCGCGCATGGATCAGCGCAGCCGGGTCGATCTTGCGGGTGGTACAGTGTTCGGCGGCCTTCCCCAGGATACCGGCCAGGTTGTCGAGCATGCGGATGAAGACCGGGACCGTGACCTGATACACCGTCAGGGTCATCGCTTGACCTCCGAATGTCTATTGTTCAGAGCACAATCATAACGGAAGGACGATGTCGGGTTCACGCGTCCGTCTTGTAGGGCAGATGTCGGGCGAGCTCGGCCTGATAATCGAGCATCGCCCCATCCTCGCGCACCAGGTGGCGTGCGAGCAGCGCGCGCATGCGTGCGTCGGCGATCCAGAAGGCGGACCAGGTGGACACGGGCTCGAAGCCGCGCAGGAGTTTGTGCTCGCCGCCGGCCCCCGGCTCGAAGCGCTTGAGCCCGTGGGCGATGGCGTACTCGATGCCGCGGTGGTAGCACAACTCGAAATGCAGCCCCGGGATGTGTACGCTCGCGCCCCAGTGGCGCCCATACAGGGTCGTGGTATTGCGGAAGCAGATGGCCGAGGCCACCGGCCTGCCCTGCAGCCAGGCGAGAAAGACCACCATGCGCGGGCCCAAGGCCTCACCCACGCGCTGGAAAAAGCCCGCCGTGAAGGCGGGGTGGTTGCCGTGGCGCAGAAAGGTGTCGCGGTAATGCGCGTGCACCGTCTGCCACAGGGCCGCGTCCAATTCGTCGCCATGGCGCACCTCGACCTGGACCCCGGCCTCGGCCACACCCCGGCGTTCGCGCTTGACCTTCTTGCGCCGCTCGGCGGTGAATCCGTCGAGGAAGTCGGCGAAGTCGCGGTAGCCGCGGTTGAGCCAGTGAAACTGCACGCCACGCCGCAGGATTAGACCGGCGTCGCGCAGGGGGGCGAGGTCGGCCTCGCGCACGAACAGGCATTGCCAGCTGGATGCGCCGGTCTCCTGAACGAGTGCGATCGCACTGCGCACGAGCTCGGCGGCGACCTCGGTCCCGGCCTGACGGCTGAGCAGAAGGCGTGGGCCGGGCGAGGGGGTGTAGGGCACGCCGGTGACCAGCTTCGGGTAGTACTCAAGGCCGGCCTGACGCCAGGCCTGGGGCCAATGCCAGTCCTGCGAGAAATCGCCGAAGGAATGGTGGCGCAGATACAGCGGCAGCAGACCGGCTACACGGTCATCGGCGCCGCGCAGCAGGCAATGCATGGGCTGCCAGGATAGCGTCACGCCCGCCGCGCCCGTCTCCTCGGCAGCACCGAGGAAGACACGACTGACGAAGGGGTCGTCGTCCGTGGCGAGGGCCTGCCATTCCGGCTCCGCCAGGGCGGTGGCACTGCTCAGCAGCTCAAGGCGCATGGTGACTGTGACCGAGCCCGCGCTGCCAGATCAGGCAGCGGTTGTTGGCCGGCATGGCGAGGTCCTCTAGGAGGGTGAAGCCGATGCCGGCGGCCAGGGCGTGGACCGCCTCGAAGTCGCGGATACCCTGATGCGCCGCCTCGGCCCGGAGCATGGCGTCGAAGCGGGCGTTGCTCTCGCTGGTATAGCGGCCGCCATTGTTGAAGGGGCCGTAGATCACCAGCTTGGCCGTCTCGGTCAGCACGCCGGCCAGGCCGGCGAACAGGCGTTCGACCTCGGCCCAGGCCAGGATGTGCAGGGTATTGGCGCTGAAGGCCGCATCGAATCGCTGTTGCGGCCAGGGGCCGTTGACGTCCAGGAGTGGCGGTGGTGGTGTGTTCGGCAGCGCCGCCTCGTCGAGCCACAGGCGAATACCGGGGAGATTCTCCGGCCGATCCGAGGTCTGCCAGGTGAGATGGGGCAGGGCCGCGGCGAAATGGACGGCGTGCTGGCCGGTGCCGCTGCCGATCTCCAGTACCTGGCGGCGGTCGGCGAAGTGCTCGCGCAGCACGGCCAGGATGGGGTCGCGGTTACGCTCGCAGGCCGGGGCGTAGGGTTTGTCGGTTGGGTGCACGGTTTGCAAAATGGGCATTGCCCGCGACTTATCAACGGCCGGGGTCGACCTGGCACCATGCCCCTGCGCCAAGCAGGGTGAAACCGGCGCGCCCGCCCCCTGGTCTAGTCGAGCACAAGCCCAACTGGAGGAACCCGCCATGACCGAGCAAACCCGCGACTATCGCCCCATCGCCTATGTCATCATCCTACTGGGCCTGCTGAGCGGCGCCGTGGCCGCCCTGGTGCCCCAATACG
>JBKBRS010000025.1:0-5556 GCA_046292095.1 Thiobacillaceae bacterium | reverse complement strand
CATCGGCTTCAAGCTGGAGGTCGGCGTGCTGTTCGCCCTCATCATCCCCTTCATCGTCTACGGGGCCTTGAGCGAGACCCTGCGCGGTGCGGCGCTGCTGCTGCCGGGCCTCGTCCTGCTGGGGGTCAATGGGGCGCTGGTGGTGAAAGAACGCCTGCTCGCCTACGATGGCTATGACGGCAGCCCGATCTACTGGCTGCCCTTGCTCACCGCCGCCGTCGTCCTGCCGATCGCCTACGTCATGCGGCCGCGGGGGGATTGAGCGGATCGGCCAACCCCTTTAACCCCGCCACGCCCACCTTCTGACCGGCGAGACGGCTCGCCGCCTGCAGGGCCGTGGGGAGTTCCAGGCCGGCGAGCAGGGCGTGGATCATGCCGGCATTGAAGACATCGCCCGCCCCCACGGTGTCCACCACCCGCGGCGGGACCTGGGCCGCGGCATGGTGGATGCGATCTTGCGCGTCGCGTGCCCAGGCGCCAGCGTCCCCCCAGGTGCAGGTCATAGCCTTGCCGGGCAAGCATGCACCCATCGCGTCGAGCAGGCTCGCCGCGCTGCGGTGCCCCCGGGCCTCGGCGTAGGGACGCGAGAAGAGCAGCAAGTCGGCCAGGGGCATGAGCGTGTCTAGGCCGGGACGGGGTTTCTCGATCTCCAGTGAGACCCGCCCGGAGTACCCGATCGCCCGCAGGTGGCGCAGCATATCGCCCACCCTGTCCACATTCCGCCCCTCGAAGTGGATCCAGGCATAGGTCTCGAGCGGCAGTGCCTGGAAATCCTCCGCGGCGAGCTCGTCGAGGTCGCGGTGGTGCACGATGGTGCGGGTGCCATGCGCGGCGTTGAGCAGGATGTAGGACAGCGGTGTGTGCCCACGGCGGCAGCGCACCAGACGCCCGCAGTCCACCCCTGCTGCGATCAGCCCCGTGCGCAGCGTCTGCGCCTCGGCATCCGTGGCGACGGTGGCGAGCAGGCTGACGCGGTGACCCAGGCCGGCCAGCACCTGGGCGGTGTTGGCGGCATTGCCCCCGACCGCGAGGCGGCGGGCGCTGGCCCGCATCTCTTCGTCTTCGGCGGGGTAGTGATCGATGGTCAGGATGACGTCGAGGACGGCATTGCCGACCACCAGGATGGGACTGGCACCCTTGCCTCGTTCCACCGGCCTGCCCAGCGGCTCAGTCTGCAGGGCAGAGCCCCACCCAGGGTTCGCCCCGGCGCGGTTCGGCCATCATGTCGGCGACCGCCTCGCGCCAGGCCAGGTAATGCGGTGTGGACTTGTGCGCGGCCGCGGCCTCGGCGCTGGCATAGGCCTCGTAGAGCAGGAAACGGGTGGGGTCCTCGGGCGATTGCAGGACGTCGAAGCGGCGGTTGCCGGGCTCCTGCACCGAGGCCTCGTGATTGGCACGGGTGGCGGCGATGAATGCGTCGACCGCCTCGGGTCGGACGTGGACGTGGACGAGGGTGACGTGCATGTCGGTCTCCTGGCGATGTCGCCGTGAGGGTTGCGTGTCGGGGTCAGCCGATGACGAGGACGATCGCAATCAAGCCCAGGAGGATACCGAACCACTGCCTGGGTGAGACCGCCTCGTCGAGGAACAGGTTGGCCAAGAGCACGGTGAGCGCCGGGTAGAGGGCGGTCAGCACCGAAATGAGCGTGACGGGACCGCGGGCAACGGCGTATAGATAGGCCAGCCCGCCGGCCATGCCCAGCACGCCGGTGAGCAGGGCAAGCGGCAGTGCACGCTCGTGCAGCATGGGGCGAAACCCCAGGGTGGCCAGCACCACGAGCCCGCAGGCGAAGGCGCCGACGGCCTGGAAGACGAGCGCACTGCGTGGATCGATGTGCTGCGTGGTGATCTTGGGAATGTAGGCCCAGAGGCTCCACAGGACGAAGGCGATGAAGGCCGGGAATAGCCAGGAGGACATGCGGCAGACACCTGGGTCGGGGTCTGCGCAGTATATAGTGTGCGTCGTCGCATGGGCGCGGGCAGCCGAGGCTGCCGCACGCCATGCGTGCGCCTTTGTGGAGGATGCAAACATGCAGAGATTCTTCGGGGTGTTGTCGCTGGTCATGCTGGCGGGTTGCGGCGCGGAGGTCGCCGGAACGGCCGCCACCGCCGCCAAGGCCAAGGCGGAGGAGGCGCGTGCGGCCGAACAGACGAAACAGGAGGTGCTGGAGCGCTACCAGCAGCAGTTGGACGCCGCCCAGCAGCTGCAGCAGCAGAGGCTAGAGGAGGCCGAGCGCGGCCTGTAGCTCAGGCGCTGCGCAGCCGCGTGGCCTTGACGAGCAGGATGGCGGCGAAGGGCAGCACCAGCGCCAGACCGATCTGGAAGGCGAGCAGCTCCGGCAGCGCACTGTAGTCGGCCGGTTTGACCACGGTGTGCGTGGCAGGGTCGAGCACCTGACGCTCGACCACCCAGTGCTGGTTCAGGTACTTGGTACCCAGCTGCGAAGCGGACAGGGCCAGGTTGGTGAAGGAGGCCATCACCGCGAAGAAGGTGGCCTTGAGGTTGGGCGGCGCCGAGTTGGCGATCCAGGCGAGCATGGGGATCATGGCGATCTGCCCCAGCGGCGACTCCAGGGCGGTGTCCACCAGGGTGATGAAGCGGGCATCGACCACGCCGCCGGTGCGCGCCGCGGTCCATTCGTGCAGGCCATGCACCATGCCCAGGATGGGCAGGGCCAGGATGAATCCGGCCAGCGTCAGGAAGCCCACCACATAGGTGATGGGGCGCTCGGCCATGAAACGGCGGAAGATGAACATGCCCAGCAGCGTGAGCGTGCTGCCGATCAACGACAGCACCGACAGGAAGTGTTGGTCGAACTTCAGTTCGTCGATCATCCACCAGGTCACCCCCGGCCCCGGCCCCGGAACGGCGCGGAAGACGAAGATGACCAGCGCGGTGCCGACCAGTGTGGCGCGTGCCGCCGGTTCCAGCACTCGGGTCAGGCGCCAGATCAGAAAAAGTACGATGGCCATGGAGCCGGCAAAGACCAGCTCCTGGCTGTAGGGCACGTCGTTCAAACCCAAGCCCAGGGTGAACACCACGAAGGCCAGGCTGCCGCCTAGGATCCACCAGTTCGGCCGGGTGGGCTCGGTGCGCTCGGTGAGCAAGGCCTCCGCCTCGGCGCGGCTCATGCCTCGCGCCATCAGTCGCCGGCGGTCGCGCGCCTTGAGTAGCCCCGCTGCCAGCACGCCCAGCACCGAGACGACCGGGATCACCAGGGCCATGAGGTAGACGTCGCGGTAGAGGGCGGCGATCTCGGCCTGGGGGCGGCCCTCCACGCCGGTGAAGACGTACAGGTTGATGAGCGCCACCAGCACCCCGCCGCCGATGATGGCCACACGGCCCAGCGTCTGCATGGTGGTGTGCATGAGCTTGCGCTCAGTAGGGTCTATCGGGCGGCCCTGGGCGTCGACGCGCGGCACCGCCTCAACGGTCATGGCATCGGCCACCACGTCCTGTACCACATAGCCTACCGGCGCGAGCAGTGCGGAGATCACGAACCAGGCCTCGGCCGAGAGGATGGCGGTCATGGCCTCGCGGTGTCCGATCAGCCCCACCATGATGAGCAGGCTCACGGCGATCAGCCCCGCCCCCAGCCAGACCAGGCCGCTCTTCCAGCGCCAGATGAGGTCCACCAGGTGCCCCAGCGGCATCTTCAGCGCCCAGGGGATGCCGGCCCAGAAACCGAGCGCCGCCAGAAAGGCAGCGGATAGTCCCAGATATTCCTTGACGAAGAAGGTGCCGACGATGCCGGTCAGGCCCGACACCCCCGCCGCGAGATAGACCATCAGCGGCGGCAGGTAGGCAAGCCGCATCTCATGGCCCAGCTCCAGGATGTTGCGGTCGAACCAGCGCAAGAACGCGGCGTACATGTCGCTTCCGTTAGGTGGTAATGTTCGGGAATCTAACCGATAACTGCCGGATGCGCGGATCCGGCTCGATCCCGCTGCCGGGAAACCCTGCGCATCAGGGGCGTCGGACTAGCGAGCCTCGGGCGGGCAGTTCGCCACACAGCGCTCCTCGGAGACCTTGCGGCCGCCGCAGGCCAGGAAGCAGGCCTCGTGTCGTGTGAGGCAGCCGCAGTCCTCGACACAGCGTTCCTTGACGAGCGCCTCGCGCACGGCCTCGCGCGAGGGTTTGCGCGGCGGGGGGAAGGGCACCCAGAACGGACCCGGCCAGGGGTCGTACCACCAGGGGCCATGCCGCCAGGACAGCCAGTATTGCAGCTCGTAGGCACGCTGTTCGGCGGCGTAACGGTCTAGGGCCTGCTCATAGGCCTCCAGCGCCTGGAGATAGCGCTCCTGGACCACGGGCTCCAGGGACTGGACGCAGGTCTGGTAGGCCTCGGCACATTGTGCCTGACAGGTCGTCAGTTCCCGCGCGCAACGCTCCACGCAGGCAAGTCCCGCCGGGTCGCCGGGCGGTTCTAGGCGATACACGGTCTGGTAGCGCGGTGTGGCGCAGGCAGAGACCAGACCCATCAGCAGTAGGAGGAGGACGAGCTTGTAGCGGGTCAACGGCATCGCGCGCAGGGGTGTCTGTCCTTCAAGATAGCCGGTGGCAGCCAGGGTTCCACCTGTGGGTGCGGCTTTGGTTCAGAGCCACTCCCAGTCGGCGAAGCTGGCCGCCTGTCCGCACAGGGTGCCGTCCGCCTCGATCAGATTCCAGACTATGGCCCGGTGCACCCGAAAGCGTCGGCCGCTGGCGGTGACCCGCACCCCGGAGTAATTGTCGGTATAGCCCTGCCGAGCCACCTGATCGAGCAGACGGGCGCGCTCCTCGCGCGCGAGAGGTTCGGCGGAGTAGCGCGAAGGCAGGCCGATGATCTCTCGCCAGGGTCGCTCAAACAGGCGTTGCGCGGTTAGGTTGGCGTAGGTGAACACCGGGTCGGCGGCCGCATCGTGCGCGAGGACGACGAATGGCGCGCGATACAGGGCGCTCGCCGCGGCGGCCGGGTCCAGTGCAGGATCGACGAGATGCTGGCCGGTCCAGTAGTGGTAGGAGGCGATGATGCGTGCGGCCTGGTCGACGAGCCAGTGGTTGTGGGCGCTGGGCTCAGGGACTGCGCTCATGTGAAGACCGTTAGCACCCCGGTGTAGCCGTACAGCCGGTTGCGCGAGATCTCGCCATTGGCGGAGAAGCCGACAAGGGGAATGTCGCCCAGGGTATCGCGGATCATGCGCATTTCCGCATCGGTCTCGCCGAACATGCTGGCGCCGCGGCCCAGACAGGAGAAGTAGAGCGCCCCGCGCGGCGGGCCGGCGAGGTTCGCCTTGAGGGCGTCGAGCATGCGCTGCATGTCCTCCAGCGCCGAATGGCTGTCGCGGCGGCAGAACATGAGCGGCTGGCCGGCCTCGACGTAATCGCCCACGGCGATGAGTTTGCTGTCCGGGTCGACGCCGACGATGTGGCGCACCAGGTAGTCCTCGGTGTCCGAGTCGCGCGTGGGCAGGCCGACGAAGAGGTAGCCGCCCAGGCGCTGCAGCTGCTTATAGAGCACCTCGCCGATGTCTTCGCGCAGGACGTCCAGCGGCGGGCGGCCGTCCAGGCTGCGG
>JBKBRS010000265.1:0-1945 GCA_046292095.1 Thiobacillaceae bacterium | reverse complement strand
CGTGCCGTTGGACGACTTCGCCCGTCTGCTCGGCTTCCCGGGCAAGCTGGGTATGGACGGGGCCCAGGTGTGGGAGGCCTATCAGCGCGGCGAGATGGCCGCCATCCGCGACTACTGCGAGACCGACGTGGTCAACACCCACCTCGTCTTCCTGCGCTTCCAACGCCTGCGCGGCGTGCTCACACCCGAGCAGTACGAGGCGGAGATCGCCCTGGTGCGCGACACCCTGGCCGCCAGCGACGCGGCACATTGGCGCGAATTCCTGGCGGCCTGGCACGCATGACCCAACCCCTGTTGATCGAATCCCTCGACCACGAGGGCCGTGGTGTGGCGCATCGCGACGGCAAGGCGATCTTCGTCGATGGCGCCTTGTCCGGCGAGCTGGTCGAGGCAAAGACCTACCGCAACAAACCCAATTACGAACAGGCCCAAGCAAGCCGCATCCTCAGGTCCAGCCCCTACCGGGTCACGCCACGCTGCCGCTGGTTCGGCATCTGCGGCGGCTGCACCCACCAACACCTGCACGAGGCGGCCCAGGTCGCGGCGAAACAGCGCGTGCTGGAGGACTGTCTCGCCCACATTGGCAAGGTAAGACCCGAGGTCATGCTCTCGCCCATCCACGGGCCTGCCTGGGGTTACCGCGGCCGGGCGCGCCTGTCGGTGCGCAACGTGCCGCGCAAGGGCGGCATCCTGGTGGGTTTTCACGAACGGCGCTCGAGTTATGTGGCCGACATGCTGGGCTGTGAGGTGCTGCCGCCGCACATCAGCCGGCTGCTGCCCGAGCTGCGCCGGCTGGTGGCCGGGTTGAGCGTGCGCGAGCGGTTACCGCAGATCGAGGTGGCGGTCGGCGAGGCGGTAAGCGTGCTGGTCCTGCGCCACCTCGAACCCCTCACGGCGGCGGACGAGGCCAGCTTGCGCGACTTCGCCGATCGGCATGGAGTGCAGGTCTGGCTGCAGCCCAAGGGGCCAGACAGCGCCCACCCCCTCCACCCGCTGGATGCCCCGGCGCTCGCCTATCGCCTGCCCGAGTTCGACCTCACCCTCCCCTTCCGGCCCACCGACTTCACCCAGGTCAACCAGGACGTCAACCGCATGTTGGTGCGCCGCGCCATCGCCCTGCTCGACCCGCGGCCGGACGAGCGCATCGCTGACTTTTTCTGCGGCCTGGGCAACTTCACCCTGCCCATCGCCCGTCGCGGCGCCGAGGTCATCGGCGTGGAGGGCGCCTTTGCCTTGGTGCAGCGGGCGTTGGACAACGCCCGCTACAATGGCCTAGCCGAGCGCTGCCGCTTCCAGTACCTCGACCTGTTTGAGATCACGCCGCCGGTGCTCGCCGCCCTGGGGCGCTTCGACAAATGGCTGATCGACCCGCCGCGCGACGGCGCCATCGAGCTGGTCAAGGCCGTGCCCGAGACGGACGCCCCGAGGCGCATCGTCTATGTCTCCTGCAACCCCGCCACGCTCGCGCGCGACGCCGCCGTGCTGGTGCACACCAAAGGCTATCGACTCAAGGCTGCCGGGGTGGCCAACATGTTCCCGCACACCGCCCACGTCGAGTCCATCGCCCTGTTCGAGCGGCACGAATAACAAAGGCGGCCTGAGGCCGCCCTTGCGTGGTATTGCGAACAGCCTTACTCGCGCTCGCCCATGAAGGCGCCCAGCAGGTGCAGCAGGCTGGTGAAGAGGTTGTAGATGGAGACGTAGAGCGAAACGGTAGCCAGGACGTAGTTGGTCTCGCCGCCGTTGACGATCTCGCTCGTCTGCCAGAGGATCAGACCGCACATCAGGAAGGCGAACATGGCTGAGACGGTCAGCGCCAGGGCGGGCATGGGGTAGCCGACCAGGCCCGCCACCAGGGAGACGATGCCGGCGATGAAGGCCACCAGGATGCCGATCATCAGGAAGCTGCGCATGAAGCTGAAGTCGCGGCGGGTAACCAGCACAT
>JBKBRS010000264.1:0-1965 GCA_046292095.1 Thiobacillaceae bacterium | reverse complement strand
GGTCGAGCCGGTCGCGCACCCCCAGACGGTCGGCCGTATCCGCCGTCAGCATCATGATCCCCCGCACGCCGGTCGGCGAGGTCGCCCGCGCATCCCACTGTGATTCCTGATAGGCCACGGCAGCGAGCAGACGCCAGTCCAAGCCGCTGACGCGCTGGCCTTCATGGAAAAACGGTTTGAGGGCCGGCAGCCGAGTCGTGCGTTTCTCCAATATGCCCAGAACGTCGGCCTCCGCTAAGCGGCGGAGATGCCCGAAGTAGCGCTCTTTCAGAATCTCGACCTCGCCGCTTTGCGCGAGCGCCTGAAAAAAACGCCCCACGGCTTCGAGCAGACGGCCCTCACCCCGCTTGGGGAAGGCCCAGGCGATGCGGCGCTCTTTGCCGAGCGTAAAAGCCGCCCGCAGGCCGGGCAGGAAGTTGCGCGCGATCTGGTATTCCATCTCATCGGCCACGGTACAGTCGGCCAGACCGCTGGATACCCGTTCCAGCAGCGCTTCCTCACTCGGCAGGCTTGTTTCCCGCCAAGCCAGCTTCGGGTGCTCCAGGCGCAGTTCGCGCAGATGATCCAGATGGCTGCTGCCCGCCACCACCTCGATGCGCAGCCCCACCAAGTCCTCCGCCTGTCTGGGGGTGTCCACCGCGGGGCCACAGACCACCCATTCATGGGTCGTCGCATAGGCCGGACCGAAGCGCATGCGCCCCAGACGCCGCTCGGTGGCGGTCAGGCCAGCCGCCGCGAAATGCGCCTCACCGCGCTGCAAGCGGGAAAACAACGCCTCCAGGGACTCCGCCACCTCGAAGCGCACCTTCCAGCCCTGCGCCTCGGCAAAGCGGCGCACCAGGTCGTATTCAAACCCCGCAGGCTCGCCATCGGCATCGAGGTAATAGGTGGTGGCGCCCTCGCGCGTGAGCACAACCAGCTCCCCGGTCTGCCAAGGTGGGGCGGGCACGCGGCCGCAGCCCGCCAGCCCGACCAAGGCCAGCAGAAGCCATGTCGCCAGCCTGATGGCTGATGGGTACCCTCGCATGCCGATTACCGGTAGAATGCCGCCCTTTCGGAGAGATGCCGGAGTGGTCGAACGGGCCGGACTCGAAATCCGGTGTGGGCCTGTGCTCACCGTGGGTTCGAATCCCACTCTCTCCGCCAGAAATCATCAAGAATTCATAAGTTGTAAAGAAGTTCAATCATTTTCAGCCTTCCGTGGGATCGGGTAGGCCGGCAGACTCTCAACCGCCTCGCCGGTTGAGTATCTCATACGCCCACCGCTCGGTCGGTCGGATTGCCTTGGTCGTCCTACACCCGCCCTGAGGCTGTCGGCAAGGGATTGCCGACCTGCGAGACTCGTGTTTGCGGGTGTCGGTGAAGGATTGCCGACACACAGCGCCTGGCAGGAGGCCCGCTTGCGGGCCGAACCCGGGGCGAATCCAAACGCATCGAGGCATGCAGTCCCCTGTTCGCTCACGTCCTAGGGCTGTCGGCAAAGGATTGCCGACCTCCAGTGCCTTGTAGGAGGCCCGCTTGCGGGCCGAATCCGAGGCGCGGGCTTGTCGGAACGGGTCCGGTTGAAGCTCAGGGTAAACCGCCAAAGGTCTTACGACCTCTCGCCATACGCCTCTCGGCCCGTGTCGTCCCTCTCGCCTCGGCTTTCATCGTGAGGGGCGAGCGGGATCACCATGAGGGGTTCAGGGGTGCGAAGCGCCGCTCGAAGATCACCGACGCCAGTGCTCTACCGAGTGCCGCGACGCCTGGCAGCGTCACCAATCCCTCGACAGCCGCCACCACCAGTGATGCGCCGGGATCGGCATGGGTCGTCCGGCCTCATTCTCCACCCAGCCGGCCAATTCGGTCGCGCGGTCGATGCGCGGGATCAGATCGCCGAAGGCGGCATCGAAGGCCTGCGGATGCGCCCGCCAGAAGGCATCGATCTCGGCAAGCTCGGCCACGGCCGTCGGCGCAAGCAGCCCC
>JBKBRS010000263.1:0-1989 GCA_046292095.1 Thiobacillaceae bacterium | reverse complement strand
GGGTTGGTGCCCCACGACGAGGGCAGCGCGTTCGGCATCCGGCCAGCCAGCGGCAGCCAGCACGGCCGTGGGGTCGGCACCCGGGGCGATCCGCTCCACCACCTGGTAGCGCGAGTCCAGGGCGTCGGCCGTCTGCCGGGCGCGCGTGGCGGGGCTCACCAGGATGCGGCAGTCCTCCGGCAGTCGGGGTTTGAGCCACGCCGCCATGCGCTCGGCCTGCTTGAGCCCCTTGGCGGTCAAGGCGCGCTCCTGGTCCGGCACCCCGTCCTGGGCATCGGCATGGCGCCATAGAATCAGGTCCATCGCACAGCTCCTCTCATCGATTGTCCCCGCGCAACACCCGGCCCACGCCGCCCAGCACCGAGCCCTCCTCGGCCTGACGCCCCGTGACGGGCGCAGCGGCGATCAGGCGGTCGGCCAGCCGCGACAGCGGCAGGCTCTGGAGCCAGACCCGGCCGGGGCCGGTGAGGCGGGCAAAAAACAACCCCTCGCCGCCGAACAGCGCGCTCCTCAGATTGCCGACGAACTCGATGTCGAAATCGACCGTGGGCTGGAAGGCCGCCACACAGCCCGTGTCCACCCGCAACACCTCGCCGTCGGCCAAAGTCTTCTCGGCGATGGAACCACCGGCATGGATGAAGACCAGCCCATCCCCCTCCAGTTTCTGCAGGATGAAACCTTCGCCGCCGAAGAAACCCGCCCCCAGCCGTCGTTGCAGTGCGAGCCCCAGGCTCACGCCCCGGGCGGCACAGAGGAAGGCGTCCTTCTGGCAGACCAGGCCGCCGCCGATCTGCGCCAGGTCGACCGGGATGATCTTGCCCGGATAGGGCGCGGCGAAGGCGAGCCGGCGTTTGGACGCGGCCTGATTCACATACACCGTGGTGAAGAGCGACTCGCCCGTGAGCAGACGCTTGCCCGCCCCCACGAGTCGACGAAGCAGCCCGGACTGAGCATCGGAGCCGTCGCCGAAGACGGTGTCCATCGCGATGCCGTCCTGCATGTAAAACATCATGCCGGCCTCGCCGATGGCCGCCTCGCCGGGATCGAGCTCGATCTCTACGTATTGCATGTCATCGCCGAAGATGTCGTAGTCGATCGCATCCATCGTCATTTCGCACACTCCGTGCTCAGTGCATGAAAAGGATCCTGCGGTAGCCTGCAGCGCACATCGCCCGCGCCCGCTGAAGCGTCATCGCCACATCCTCCATCTCCAGCACCTGGGCCAGCGTGGCCAGCGACGCACCCGCTGCGGCGCCATCCAGCAGGCGAAGCCAGCGTGTCCAGGTCGGCGCCGCAGCGGCGACCCGGCGGGTGATGCGGCCGGCCTTCTCCAGGGCACGGGCACGGGCGACGAGGCGCACGCGTGCCGCATCGAGCTGCTCGGCCAGCGGCAGGGTGAGGTCGAACACCAGGGCCATCCTCTCCTCACCCAGTGACGCCAGGTCCTCGGCATGCAACAGCGCCTCCACCTCGACCGGCTGCGCCCGCCAATCGAGTTCCAGCCCCGGCGTAGGTCTGACCAGGGCGGGATCGAGGGGGAACTTGGCTAGCCCCCATTTGGCCCCCATCCAACACTCGATGAGGAGGCGGTCGCCTTCGCCGGGACAGGTCTCGGCACTGCAGCCGACGATCTCCGACTCGGCCCGCCAGGCGCGCGGGTCCTGCCGCCAGCGGAAGAAATCGCGTGCGGGCGGTGCGCCGTAATCCGCTTCCAGGACGCGCCAGGTGGCGATGAACCAGGCGTAGTCCGCGGCATACTCCGGATTGCGGCGCAGGAACTGCCATGCCCACTCCGCAGGGCTGAGCGGCGGGTCGAAGACGTAGGCCGCGGTATCGCGCCAGTCCATGCGTGACACTCAAATGGGCAGGAAGACGAAACTGGCCACGTTGTGCATGATCCGGTTGATCGTGCGGCTGCCGCGGTCCTCCATGATCAGGGCGAGCAGGTCCTGCCGGGCGATCAGCTTGCCGAACTCGCGCTCGAACGAC
>JBKBRS010000262.1:0-2015 GCA_046292095.1 Thiobacillaceae bacterium | reverse complement strand
TGGTAGGTGTACTTGTTGCCGGCGCCCAGGTTGGCGGCGGAGCCGACCGCATCCCGGAACGGCCCATAGAAGCTGGAGGCATACTTGGCCGAGTAGGCCAGGATGCGTGTGTGGATGAAGCCGGCGCTATCCAGGGCCTCGCGCACGGCGTGGATGCGCCCGTCCATCATGTCCGAGGGCGCCACCACGTCGGCGCCGGCGGCGGCATGCGCCTCGGCCTGGCGGGTCAGCACGGCGATGGTCTCGTCGTTGAGGACATAGCCGGTCTCGTCGATCAGACCGTCCTGGCCATGGCTGGTGTAGGGGTCCAGGGCGATGTCGGTGATCACCCCCAGCTCCGGGAAACGCGCCTTGAGCCCGGACACCGCCCGCGGCACCAGCCCCTGCGGGTTATAGGCCTCCTCGGCGCCCGGCGTCTTGAGGGCCGGGTCGATCACCGGGAACAGGGCCAGGGCGGGGATGCCCAGATTGAGGGCCTCTTCGGCCACGCTGTAGAGACGGTCGAGGCTGAGGCGTTTTACACCTGGCATCGACGGCACCGCCTCCTCGCGGTCGTTGCCATCGAGGACGAACACCGGCAGGATCAGATCGGCGGGATCGAGCCGGTGCTCGCGCATGAGGCGGCGGGAGAATTCGTCACGGCGCATGCGGCGCATGCGCTTTTTCGGGAAGCTGGCGAGATCGAACATGGCATTCATCCGAGCGCTTGACCGGGTAAGCATACAGTGCCGGCCATGCGACGGGAACTTTTTGGAACGAGAATCGCTCCATAGCACAAAACGAGTCGCTTCGTCTCCCGCTTCTCCTCCCTGAGCGGGTGCCTTAACGCAAAGTTAAGGCTCATTCAACCCGGCTTTGTCCCCTTGAGCCGGGTTTTTTTTCTCCGGCGGCAACCCGAGCCAGGCGCGGATTTGCGCCTCCGCCGCCTCCAGACCGACGCGACGCGTCGCCGAGAAGAGCTGGGCCTGACCCGCAACCCCCTGCGCTGCCAGGTAGGTCTGAACCTGTCTGAGCGCCAGCAGGGCGGCGCTGCGCGAGAGCTTGTCGGCCTTGGACAGCAGGATGTGCACCGGCTTGCCGGTCACCTGCCACCAGGCGAGCAGTTGCTGGTCTAGTTCGGTCAGCGGGTGGCGGCTGTCCATGATCAAGACAAGACCGCGCAGACTCGCACGTTGCAGCAGATAGTCCCCCGCCAGGGACTGCCACAAACGCTGCTGGGAGAGCGGCGCGCGCGCGAAGCCATAGCCGGGCAGATCCACCAGATAGCGTCCGGGCGCGACCCGGAAAAAGTTCAGGTGCTGGGTCCGGCCCGGTGTCTTGCTCACAAAGGCGAGCCGTTTCTGGTTGGCAAGCGCGTTGATGGCGCTCGACTTGCCGGCGTTGGAGCGGCCGACGAAGGCCACCTCGGCCGCGCTGTCGTCGGGCAGGCCGCGCAACTGGGCGGCAGAGAGATGAAAGCTGGCGTTGAGCACGGGCGAAGGGCGATGACTTGAACTTTGCATACTAGCAGCGGCCCGGCTAGAATGCAGGGATTTGCTGACCCTGCTATCTGATTTGGGAGTCTTGCCATGCGTCTTCGCCATGCTCTGTTGCTCGCGCTCATGTCCGCCACCACGACGTGGGCCGCCACAGCGCCCGCCACCGCTCCGCGGGGCGACCCCGCCAAGGCCCAGAAGATCGTCAGCGAGGTCTGTGGCGCCTGCCATGGCAACGACGGCAACAGCACCAACCCGGCCTATCCCAACCTGGCCGGCCAGCACCCCGAATACATCACCAAACAGTTGCACGACTTCAAGTCGGGCGCCCGTCGCAACGCCATCATGGCCCCCAACGTGGTGGGCTTGAGCGACGAGGACATGTTGAACCTAAGCGCCTATTTCGCCGCCCAGCAACCCAAACCACGCTTGGCCAAAGACCCACAGCTCGTAGCGGCAGGGCAGCGCCTGTACCGCGGCGGCAACCCCGGCAGCGGCGTGCCCGCCTGTGCCTCTTGTCATGGGCCCAACGGCGCCGGC
>JBKBRS010000261.1:0-2028 GCA_046292095.1 Thiobacillaceae bacterium | reverse complement strand
CCGTACCGCCTCGGACATCGCCCACGACACGGCATTGCGGCTGGCGCAGATACCCGGGGTGATCGGCATCAAGGATGCCACCGGCAACCTGGAGCGCGGCGCCGACCTGATCCGCCGTGCGCCGGCGGGCTTCGCCATCTACAGCGGTGACGACGCCACCGCGCTGGCGCTCATGTTGCTGGGTGGCCACGGCGTCATCTCAGTCACCGCCAACGTCGCCCCGGGCCTCATGCACGCCATGTGTCAGGCGGCCCTGGCCGGGGACCTCGCGCGGGCGCGGGAGATCCACTTCCGGCTGCTGCCGCTGCACCAGAAGCTCTTCGTCGAGGCCAATCCCATCCCGGTGAAATGGGCCCTGGCGCGCATGGGTCGCATCGGGCCGGGGATACGGCTACCGCTCACGCCTCTGTCCGAGGCGCAGCAGCCGATCGTGCTCGGCGCCCTGGCCGAGGCGGGTATCCCGGTATGAACGGGGGTGGCCTCATCCGCGAGCCACAGCTTGCTGCGCTGCCGACCCTGAGGAATCCAGACATGCCGAGTCGTCTCCTCGCCATCGTCATCGCCCTGGCCTTGGGTGGCTGCACCCTGCTGGAGAGCAAGCCCATCGACTACAAGTCGGCGGGTACCGTGCCCAGCCTGGAGGTGCCGCCGGACCTGGTGCTGCCCAGCCGCGACAGCCGCTTCACGGTGCCGGACGTGAGCCCGAGCGGTTCGACGACCTATTCGGCCTATGCCCAGGACCGCAGCGCCCGGCCGACGGCCGAGGCGAGCCGGCTGCTGCCCGCAGTGGACAAGGCCCGTATCGAACGCGCCGGCAGCCAGCGCTGGCTGGTGGTGGACCAGCCGCCGCAACAGGTTTGGCCGGTGGTCAAGGCCTTCTGGCAGGAGCTGGGCTTCATCGTCAACGTCGAGATCCCAGAGGCGGGGGTGATGGAGACCGACTGGGCCGAGAACCGGGCCAAGATCCCCCAGGACATCATCCGCCGCACCCTGGGGCGGCTGATCGACGCAGTCTACTCCACTGCCGAGCGCGACAAATTCCGCACCCGGCTCGAGCCCACGCCCGATGGCAAGGGCACCGAGATCTACATCAGCCACCGCGGCATGATCGAGGTCTTCGAGGGAACGCAGGGCGGCGGCGACCAGGGCGTCGGCCGCACCGTCTGGCAGCCGCGTCCGCCCGATCCCGAGCTGGAGGCGGAGATGCTGCGCCGCCTCATGACCCGTTTCGGCATCGAGGAGACGCGCGCTCAGACCCTGCTCGCCAAGATACCGGCGGAGCCGGCCGCGAGCCTCACCCGCACGGCGGACGGCACGGCCCAACTCACCCTGCCAGAGCCTTTCGACCGCGCCTGGCGGCGGGTGGGCTTGGCGCTGGACCGCATCGGCTTCGTCGTCGAGGACCGCGACCGGGCTGGGGGTGAGTACTTCGTCCGCTATGCCGATCCCGAGGCGAGGGCGAACCGCGAGGGGTGGCTGTCGCGCCTGGCCTTCTGGCGCAGCGACGAAGGTCAGCCCAAAGACCAACGCTATCGGGTACGGCTGGCCGAAACGGCTGGCGTCACCCACGTGACCGTGTTGCAGGAGGATGGGCGCAGCCCGGCCGGGGAGACCGGCAACCGTATCTTGAACCTGCTGCACGAGCAACTGAAGTAGCGTGAGCCCACCGTGCGTTTCGCCAGTCTGGGCAGCGGCAGTCGCGGCAATGCCTGGTTGGTGCAGAAGGGATCCACCCTGGTCATGGTGGACTGTGGCTTCGGATTGACCGAGGTTACTCACCGCCTGGCGCGCTGGGGGGTGGCGCCGGCGGCGGTGGACGCCGTCGTGCTCACCCACGAACACGGCGATCATGCGCGCGGCGCCGTGCGTTTCGCCGCCCGCTACGGCTGCGCACTATGGATGACCCCCGGCTGCAGGGCCATGCTCGCGGCCGCTGCCGATCTGCCTGCCAGCATCCGCCTAGTGGAAGCGAATCGGGCGCTCGCCATCGGTGACCTGGAGCTCAGGCCTTACCCGATTCCCCATGAT
>JBKBRS010000260.1:0-2048 GCA_046292095.1 Thiobacillaceae bacterium | reverse complement strand
CCCCAACCCCTCTCCCGCCGGGAGAGGGGAGCTTCGTGAGTTGGCTGCGCCAACTTCCATGCTAACGGACCTGGGTGCCTGGGGGCTGCCGCTACGTGCCGAGCCCGTGCGGCAGATGCGCATCTTTGGCGATGCCGGCGGGCGACTGACCCTCGATGCCCTGGACGCCGGCCTGCCGGAGCTGGCCTGGATCGCCGAGGGTGGCCGCCTGCAATACGCCTTGTGGCAGGCGGCAGGGGCCGCCGGTGTGACGCTGATCCACGGCCAGGCCGAGGCGGTGGCCTGGGGCGAGGCGGGTCACCGCCTGCTGCTTGCCGACGGCCGACGCATCGCCGCCCGGCTGCTGGTCGGGGCGGACGGGGCCCATTCTTGGCTGCGCCGCCAGGCCGGCATTGCGCTGGATGAGGAGGACTACGACCAGTCCGGCGTGGTGGCCAACTTCGAATGCGAGCGGCCACACCGCGGCATCGCCTACCAGTGGTTCCGCCGTGACGGCGTGCTCGCCTGGCTGCCCCTTCCGGGCCGGCGCATCTCCATCGTCTGGTCGAGCCGTAACGCCGATGTGCCCGAACGACTCGCGTGGTCGCCCGCGGAACTAGCCGAGGCGGTGTCGGCCGCGGGAGGACGCGCCCTGGGTCGACTCACCCCGATCACTGCGCCCGCCGCCTTCCCGCTCAAGCGCCGGCGGGCGCGCGAATGGGTGCGGCCGGGTCTCGCCCTGATCGGCGACGCGGCGCACAGCGTGCATCCACTGGCCGGGCAAGGGGTGAACCTGGGGTTTCGCGACGCCCGTCTGCTCGCCGCCATGCTGGCCGACGGCGGGAACCCCGGTGAGCCGCGCCGCCTCCAAGCCTATGCCCTGCGCCGGGTGGAGGACGTGAGCACCATG
Organism: Thiobacillaceae bacterium; assembly: GCA_046292095.1. Classification (GTDB taxonomy): domain Bacteria; phylum Pseudomonadota; class Gammaproteobacteria; order Burkholderiales; family Thiobacillaceae; genus JANWZL01. The sequence goes on along the minus strand of JBKBRS010000260.1, from coordinate 1,159 downwards.
CAGTTCGCCACCGGCGGGCTCAAGAAACTGTTCAACAACGACCTCGCGGCGCTGGCGTGGCTGCGCAACCGGGGCCTGTCGCTCACCGACGCGCAGGGCTGGCTCAAGCAGGCGTTGATCCGCCACGCCGTGCTATGACCCCCAAGGGGTCCTCCCAAGCGAAAGGAAACGCCATGAAACACGTGCTCGTCTTCTGCCTTGCCGGCTTGGTCCTCATGCCGGCGCAGGCCGGGGAAAAGGAGATCCGCCAGGCCGTGCAGGCCCTCGCCCCCGACGCCAAGGTCGTCAGCGTCAGCCGCACGCCGCTCGCCGATCTGTACGAGGTGGTGGTGGACGGCCCGCGCGGGCCCACGGTGGTCTATGCCAGCGGCAAGGGTGACTACCTCCTGGTGGGCGAGCTGCTGGACGTCAAACGCCAGCGCAACCTCACCGATGAGCGCATGAATGAGCTTACTGCCGTGAAATTCGACAGCTTGCCGCTCAACCAGGCCATCAAGATCGTCCAGGGCAACGGCCAGCGGCGGCTGGCGGTCTTCTCCGACCCGGACTGCCCCTATTGCCGCAAGGTCGAGCAGGAGCTGGCGAAGCTGAAGGACGTCACCCTCTACATGTTCCCCTATCCCCTGCCCATGCACCCCGACGCCGGGCGAAAGAGCAAGCTGGTATGGTGCAGCCGAGACCGCGCCGCCGCCTGGCGCGACATGATGCTCAACAACCGCCTGCCCGAGGGCGCCAAATCCGACTGCGACAACCCCGTGGACAAGAACCTGGCCCTGGGCCAACGCCTGCGCATCGACGGCACGCCCGCCCTCATCTTCGCCGACGGCCGGCGCGTGCCGGGTTATGCCGAGGCCGAGCGCATCGAGGCCATGCTCGCCGCGGTCGAGTCCGCGCGCCGGCGCTAGCTCAGGGTTGCCGTTGCAGCCGCTCCAGACCCTGGATGCGGCTGCCGGGCCGCACGCTGCGCGCGGCAAACCAGCCCTGTGCCATCTCCAGGGCATAGAGGGCGTCGCCCGTCGCGCAATGCGGCTCGAGGGTCAGCGGCTGCATGTCGGCGATGTTAAGCACCACCCCGTGCGCGTCCAGAAAGGCGACGGACAGCGGCAGCGGCGTGTCCTTCATCCACATGCAGATGCGCGCCGGCGCCTCGAAGACGAAG
>JBKBRS010000259.1:0-2057 GCA_046292095.1 Thiobacillaceae bacterium | reverse complement strand
TAAGCCTCTCCGCTTCCTCTACCGAAAGCGGACATTTCTAACTTGCCGGGAGCGGACATTACTATCTTGCCTCTACAGCCGCAGGCGATCGCCTGAAAGAGCACAGCAGACAAACCCAGCAAACCGCCGAGAACAGGAGAAAGCCCCAAGGCGATGCGTGCGCAGGCCGCGGGAGACATGGCATGGACCCGGAGGAGCGGCTTTGAGGCGCGACACAACAAATGACAACGCTTCGGTCTGGATCGCTCCTCGCGTCGCGCCTATAGGGGGCGTCTGGGTCGACCCGCCAAACCGCACGGGCGCATCGAACACCGCGCAATAAAGCCACTCAGCCGCGCAGCCATTCGCTTCCACAGATGGCCCAACGACTGGACATTTATACTTTGCCTTTACAGATGGCTATACTGGTCTTGTCGATTGCATCCAGGCTTTACAAGCATTTGATTGTAGCTATCCGGGGTGAGAGAGGGAGCCCCGCTGACCCCCTTGCTCCGGGGTTGGCTCAACGGGGACACGATAGCGTTCGGCGGCCCAGCTACCGAGATCGATGAGCTTGCAGCGTTCGCTGCAAAACGGGCGCCAACGGTTTTCCGGCCGCCACTCGACCGGCTGACCGCAGGTGGGACAGTTCACGCGGCGGGGCGGCTTCGGCATCGATGTCGGCTGGAAAGGAAAGGGCGGCCTGCGGCCGCCCCACCCCATGCGCGCGCTTCAGACCGAGAAGGAGGAACCGCAGCCGCAGGTGGATACCGCGTTGGGGTTGCGGATGACGAACTGGGCGCCTTCCAGCCCCTCGGTGTAGTCGATCTCGGCGCCTTGCATGTATTGCATGCTCATGGCGTCGATGAGCAGGGTCACGCCGCCCTTCTCCATGACGAAATCATCCTCGTTCTGCGTCTCGTCGAAGGTGAAGCCGTACTGGAAACCCGAGCAGCCGCCACCGGTGACGAATACGCGCAGCTTGAGGTCAGGATTGCCCTCCTCTTCGATGAGAGCGCGCACCTTGTTGGCGGCGCTGTCTGAGAAGATGAGGGGGGGTGTTTCGGTCACGGCGTTCATGCTGTACTCCTGATGGAAATGGATATTGAGGCATTATTCGCGCGGAAAAAGTTCCCGTCAACCACGCCCGTCGCAGGGTTTCAAGGCGACACCGGCAGGGCTTCGAGCCCCAGGGTCTCGGGCAGGTCGAAGAGGATGTTCATGTTCTGCACCGCCTGCCCCGAGGCCCCCTTGACCAGGTTGTCGATCACCGACAAGACCACGACGGTGTCGCCATCGAGCGGCCGGTGCACGGCGATGCGGCAGAGGTTGGAGGAACGCACCGAGCGCGTCTCGGGGTGCGCCTTGGCCGGCAGCACGTCGACGAAGGGCTCCTTCTCGTAACGCGCCTCGTACAGCGCCTGCAGGTCCACCTCCCGCTTGAGCCGGGCATAAAGGGTGGCATGGATGCCGCGGATCATCGGGGTGAGGTGGGGCACGAAGGTAAGCCCCACTTCCCGCCCGGCCATGCGCGCGAGCCCCTGACGGATCTCCGGCCAATGGCGGTGCCCCGGCACGGCATAGGCCTTGAAGCTGTCGGTGGCCTCGGCGTAGAGGATGTGGGTCTCCGCCTTGCGCCCGGCGCCGGACACGCCGGACTTGCAATCCGCCACCAGCCAGCCGGTATCCACCACCCCGGCCTCGATGAGGGGCAGGAAGCCGAGCTGCACCGCCGTGGGGTAGCATCCGGGGTTGGCGATGAGGCGCGCGCCGCGGATGCGCTCGCGGTTGACCTCTGGCAGGCCATAGACGGCCTTGGCGACCAGATCGGGGCAGGCGTGCGCCATGCCGTACCACTTGGACCACTCATTGACGTCCTGCAAGCGGAAATCGGCCGCCAGATCGATCACCCGCACGCCGGCGTCGAGGAGTGCGGGCGCCTGCTGCATGGCCACGCCGTTGGGGGTGGCGAAGAAGACCACGTCACAGGCCGCAAGCGGTGCCGCTTCGGGGCTGCTGAAGGCGAGATCGACGCGGCCGCGCAGCGAGGGGAACATCTGTGTCACCGGCATCCCGGC
>JBKBRS010000258.1:0-2089 GCA_046292095.1 Thiobacillaceae bacterium | reverse complement strand
TCCAAAGACCTGGTGGTGTCCTTCCGGCGGCAACGCTACATCGTGCAGACCCATGGCGCGCTTAGCTCCGGGCTGCGGGGGAAGAAGATCGATGTGGTGGTGTATGCCGACGGGCGTATCGAGCTTGTGGCAGGTGAGGAGGTGCTGCCCTACAAGGTCTTTGACCCGGCCCAGGACATCCCGCTGCCGGTGGATGACAAGACGCTCAATGCACGGGTCGATGCCGTCCTGAAGGCACGCCATCCCAAAGAAAAATGGCGTCCCGCTCCAGACCACCCTTGGCGCCGCCATCCCGCCGCGCCGCCTTCAGGGGCTGGCCAATTGGCCAGCCCCTGAAGGCAAAACCTTCACGACCTACCGGACATTTCTACTTTGCCTTGACACCAAAATGCCGATGCACTGCTCGCAAAGGCCGATCGCGCCATGTTCTACGCCAAGGCGCAGGGGCGCAACCAGTTCTGCTTGGCGAGCGACGTTGTGCACGGAACCGATAGCGAGGCATCGCTTCGTCTGCAGAACCGCCTGGCCTCGGCCATCCGGCAAAACCGTATCGAGGCCTGGTATCAGCCTCTCATCGATGCGCAGAGCGGCGCCTGCGTCGGCGCCGAGGTGCTGGCGCGCTGGCGCGACGAGGGCCACGGCTGGGTCAGCCCCGCCACCTTCATCCCCATGGCCGAGAGTCTGGGGTTGATCGGTGAACTCGGGGAGGACATCTGGCTGCAGGCGCTGGACGCTCTACAGGGCTGGCGGGCCGAGGGCCAAGCGCTGTACATCGCGGTGAATGTCTCCAAGCGTCAGTTGTTCGCCTCTTACCTCAGCGAGCGGCTTTGGGACCAGTTGCAGCGGCGAGGCTTGAGTCCCGCGGATGTCGTGCTCGAGGTCACGGAGAGCGTCGCCACCCAGGATGCCGCGCACACCGTCGAGCAGCTTCGCGCCCTGCGACGGGCCGGTTTTCGCATCGCCGTGGACGACTTCGGCACCGGTTATGCCTCTCTGTCGCAACTGCACGAACTGCCAGTGGATGAGCTCAAGATCGACATGTCCTTCGTGCGCCGCCTGCATGAACGCTCAGGCCGCTCCATGGTGGAAGCCATCCTCCATATCGCTTATGCCCTCGACCTCAAGACCGTGGCCGAGGGGGTCGAGGACGCGGCGACTGCGCAAAGCCTGATGGCGCTGGGTGTGGATACCCTGCAGGGGTACCACTTTGCCAAGCCGATGCCGCGCGAGGAATTCACACGCTGGTTGGAGTCGAATCGCCGCACGCATCAGAGAGTCCGCCTCGCGGCAGGGTAGGCGGCAGTGCCGCCTGGCATCAGGCGGTGGCCCTCGCCTGGTTCATCCGCACCAGTCGTTGAGAGAGCGCCGTGATGATCCGACGCGCGAGGGGGGCGGAATGTCGCATGAGCGCTTCCAGCGTCTGCGGTGGCAGGGCCAGCACCACCACATCGGTTTGCGCCACCACGGTGGCGGTGCGCGGCTCGCCGAGGAGATAGGCCATCTCGCCGAAGAGTTCGCCCTCGCCCAACTCGCCCAAGCGAATGTAGCCGCCATCGTTTTGCGTGAAAGTTGGCGCAGCCAACTCGCGAAGCGCCCCCCTCCCAGCGGGAGAGGGGCCGGGGGTGAGGCAACGGCCATGGCCGCTTTCATCTTCTGAGGTGGCAGCGGGCATGGCCGTTTGCTTGAACAGCGCCACGCGACCGGCGTAGAGGATATAGGCGGTTTGATCCTCGTCCCCCTCGCGGATGATGACCTCGCCGGCGGCGTAGCGACGGCCGTATTTCGCCAGCAGGCGGTCGGCGCGGCCGAAGACGTATCCCTCCAGCCGGCTCATCCCGACGCCGGAGGCGCTGAGGAACAGCTTCTCCAAAGCGGCCACGTCCACCTTGGACAGGGCATAGAGGCACTGCGCCCATAGATAGAAGGCGAGGAAGGCGAAGTAGGCGGCGATGAGCACTAGCACCACCCCGCCCAGGGCGCCATAGACCGAGCGATACTGGTCGATCTGGAAGAAGCGGTCGAAAAAAACAAAGAGCAGATATAGGCTCAGCGTGGCGAGCAGGGCCAGGGCGGCGGCCTGACGCAAGCG
>JBKBRS010000257.1:0-2121 GCA_046292095.1 Thiobacillaceae bacterium | reverse complement strand
ACTGCCGGACATGTCCACTAGGAAGGCGACGGCGATATTGCGCTCGGCACGATTAAGGCGCACGAACAGTCGCTCGCTCATCTCGCGCCCGTCGCGGGCATCAGCCAGGGCCTCGACCAGGGCGTCGATGTCCACCTCGTCGCCGTAAGTCTGACGCTTCATCAGGCGGTTGTCGTCGCGCATCGCTTCGAAGGCGCGGCGCAGGCCCTTGATCGTGCCGGCGTGCCGCTCCAGGGTCTGGCGGTAGAAGTCGTCGTAAACCGGCTTGACCTCCTTCTCGCGCATGACGCACCAGTTCTTGCGATAGTGCTGGCGGCCGTGGTCCCATTCCGGGTAGAGCTTGGCGCCCTCCTCGTGATAGGTGCCCTGCCAGACCGCGTCGGGGTCGGCGGCCTGTTCTTCGTAGAGACTGGCGTCGTATTCGCCGGGCCCCGCCGGCACCAGGTATTCCGGCGGGATCTCACCGAAGTCCAGCCATACGGAGGTCAGCAACTGCCTGATGTCGTCGGGCGGGGCAATCGGTGCGCCGTCGAGGGTGAGTTCGATGTCGAGGCGGCCATCTGGTTGCCGCACCTGCGCGGCAAAGCCTCGCTTCTCGGGGTCGGCGGCCGTCTCCTGAGGCCGTACGGTGTCGTCGCGGCGCCGATGCAACTCCTCCTGCAGCTGGGCGAGCTTGATGCGCAGACGGGCCTTTTCCTTGCTGAGGCGGGCGGCGCGGGCAGTGGCGACCGCGTCGGGTCTGAGCTCCCCCTGATAACAGAAGGTTGGGAAGTCGGGCAAGGCGTAGGCATCGGCCAACAGCGCCAGGCTGTCTTCGACCCGGGCCTCGGGGCGCGCCAGACGTTCGCGTAGCGCCTGCCAGGCAGTGGGGAGTTCCTCGCCAAGCAAGGCCGATAGGCGTAGCATCTCCCGGTGCAGACCGGGCAGCTCGCGGCCGATGCAGGCGGCGAGCCGCAACGTCTCCAGACCGTGGAATTGGGCAAGCGCCCGCGCGGGATGCGGATAGTCGACGCAGGCGGCCTCAATGTCGGCACGCAGGGTGCCGAAACGGGTCTGTGCCCACAGAAGCGCCACACTGGCCTTGGCTAGCTTGAAATTGTCATCGCGGCCGGGAAAACGCGCGATGATGGCGGGCAGGAATATGCGCTCGCCGTCGGTGTAGACGGCTTCGCCTAGCTCCAGCTTGAGCCGGCGGCCGGCCAGCCCATTCAGGAAATTGCCGAGCACCCCGGCGATGTCCTCGAACAAGGCGCCGGCGGTGTGCTCGGCGCGCACCTGCATGAAGCCGCGTACCTCGTCGGCCACCCGGATGGCGGCGTACATCCCCGACTGGTCGTAGGTGTCGCACAAATGCACGGCCCAGGCCTCGATGGCACGGCGGTCCAGGCGTTTGAGCAGCTCGGGGGCGCGCTGGGCGAAGCGGAAGGCCAGCGTGATGTGGGTACTGGCGATGCGTTTGATCCAGTCCAGCACGAAGTCCTGGTCATCACGCGTGAGGCGGCACAGGGCGCGGGCGACCGGACCGACGTTGTGGAAGGTGAACTCGGTCTCAAGCCACTGGTCGAGCAGCCGCTCGATCTCGACGCGGGTGAGTTGGACCTCAGGCACGGGACATCATTCGTAGGTCTTGAAGCGGCCGCCGGCGGCATTGGCCATGTAGGCCACCGCACGCTTGACCTCCAGGTCCGTCAGATGCGGGTGGCCGCCTTTGGGCGGCATCTTGCGGATGCCGCGGATCGCTGTGCGTTCGAGCATCCGTTGACCTTCTTTGATCAATGAGCGCCAAGCCTTGCGATCGCCAAATCTGGGGGCGCCCAACACCCCTTCGGCGTGACAGGCGGCGCAATAACGCTCGTACACCTCGGCGCCCGATTTCGCGGTGTTCTCGCTCTCGGCGCTGGCGATGAGCGGAATTAGGCCGGCAAGGGTGGTGACCAGGAGACGGATGCGCATATGCCCTCCTTATGCAGATTAGAAAATGGACGAAGATAGTTCCTGTATCGCCGCCAGCATGTCGGCGTCGTCGGTGACTGCCTGGGCCACCGCGCTCTGACAGGCGGCCACGGGGTCGATGCCACTGGCGATGAGCTTGCCGGCATGCACCAACAGTCGCGTGGAGGC
>JBKBRS010000256.1:0-2145 GCA_046292095.1 Thiobacillaceae bacterium | reverse complement strand
CCTCGCAGGCGAGTTTGACGTCCGGCAGGAAGCTCATCTCCAGGGTCTGCACACCCTGTCCCTCGCAGACGGGACAGCGGCCGCCGGCGACATTGAAGGAGAAGCGCGCGGCGCTGTAGCCGTGCATGCGCGCCTCGGTCGTGCTGGCGAACAGCCGGCGGATGGCATCCCAGAAGCCGACGTAGGTGGCGGGGCAGGAGCGGGGGGTCTTGCCGATGGGGGTCTGGTCCACCTCCAGCACGCGCTGGACGCCCTCCCAGCCGAGGATGGCCCGGCAGCCCCGCAGTTCTGGACGGACCACCGTGCCGCGCTTGCGCCCGCCCGAGGCAGGTCTAGCCTGCAACAGGCGTTCGAGACCGGCGTGCAGGACCTCGCGCACCAGGGTGGACTTGCCCGAGCCCGACACACCGGTGACGCAGACCAGACGGCCCAGCGGGACCGAGACGTCGAGGTCGCGCAGGTTGTTGAGCTGCGCACCCTGGATGCGCAACGCAGGAGTGTCGGCGTCCACCGGACGGCGCGGCCGTGAGGGGTGGGGCGGTGGGGCGCGCAGCATGCGGCCGGTGGCGGATTCGGGACAGGCCATGATGTGCGCGAGCGGCCCGGCCGCCACCACCCGGCCGCCGTCGCGACCGGCGCCGGGACCAAGCTCGATGACGTGCTCGGCGCGGCGTATGGTCTCCTCGTCGTGTTCCACCACGACGATGGTGTTGCCCTTGCCCTCCAGACGGGCGAGGGTGGTGAGCAGCCGCGTGTTGTCGCGTGGGTGCAGCCCGATGGTGGGCTCGTCCAGGATGTAGCACACCCCGCGCAGGTTGGAGCCGAGCTGGGCGGCGAGCCGAATGCGCTGGGCCTCGCCGCCGGAGAGCGTCGGTGCGGCGCGGTCCAGGCTGAGGTAGGCGAGCCCCACCTCGGCGAGAAAGCGCAGACGTTGCCTGATCTCCGGCAGGACGTCGCGGGCGATCTCCGCCTCACGGCCGCTGAGATGGAGGCGGTCGAAATACGCAAGCGCATCGGCGACGGTCATGGCCATGTAGTCGGCGATCGAATGCGCGTGCCAGGTCACCGCCAGGGTCTCGGGGTTGAGTCGCGCGCCCTTGCAGGCCGGGCAGGGCGGTGCGTGGCGCAGCGCCGCGGCCTGCCAGGCCTCCTCCTCGCCGGTCTGCCCGGCATCGAATTCCGGCAGGGTGAGGCCGGTGCCGTAGCAGCTCGGACACCAGCCGTGCTTGGAGTTGTAGGAGAACAGCCTGGGGTCCGGCTCGGGGAAGCTGCGGCCGCAGCCGGGACAGGCCCTTTTGACCGAAAAGGCCACCTCGCGTCCGCCGGCGGGCAGCACCTTGACCACGCCGCGGCCGTAGGCGAGCGCCTGGGCCAGCAGTTCTTTGAGGGCGTGCTCGTGTTCCGGTACCACGCGCAGCCGGCCCAGGGGCAGGTCTATGGTGTGCTCGCGATAGCGCGACAGTTCGGGCCAGGGGTCGGTGGGGGTGAGCTCGCCGTCCACCCGCAGCAGGGTGTAGCCCTTGTTGCGGGCCCACTGCGCGAGCTCGCGATAGAGCCCCTTGCGCGCGGTGATGAGAGGGGCGAGGAGCTGCACCTCGCCGCCGCGGTAGTCGCTGGAGATGCGCGCGAGGATGGCCTCGCGGCTCTGTGGGGCGATGGGGATGCGGCACTCGGGGCAGTGCTGCACGCCCAACTTGACGAAGAGCAGGCGCAGATAGTGGTGGATCTCGGTCAGCGTGCCCACCGTGCTCTTCCAGCCGCCGCGGCTGACGCGCTGCTCGATCGCCACCGTGGGCGGGATGTTGAGCACGGCGTCGACGTCCGGACGCGCCGCCGGCTGCACCAGGCTGCGGGCGTAGGCGTTGAGCGACTCCAGATAGCGCCGCTGGCCCTCATGGAACAGGATGTCGAAGGCCACGGTGGACTTGCCCGAACCGGATAGCCCCGTGATTACCGTGAAGCGGCCGTGCGGGATGCAGAGGTCGATGCCCTTGAGGTTGTGCTCACGGGCGTGCAGGATTTGGATGGCGTCCGGCCGGGCCGCGGGCGCCTGGTCCTTGTATGGGGGTTCACAAACGCCCAAGGGGGCGTCATGCCGATCGCCCTCCCCCTCGAGGGGGGAGGGGAGGGGCGGGGCAAGGCGCG
>JBKBRS010000024.1:12542-17580 GCA_046292095.1 Thiobacillaceae bacterium | reverse complement strand
GCCCTGCTGTCAGGGACCTTCACGCTGACCCGTCCCCAGATCATCGCCAGCCAGGAGGCGGAGAAACGCGCCCGCATCGCCGAGACGCTACCCGCGGGCAGTTATGACAATGATCTCGTGCGCGCCGCCCGACCGCTGCCAGCCGACCCTTTGCTTGGCCTACGCCAGCCGGGGCATTATTACCTCGCGCGCAAGGCCGGTGAGCCCGTCGCCGTCGTGCTCGAGGCCGCGGCCCCGGATGGATACGGCGGCGAAATCCGTCTGCTGGTGGGCATCCGCGCCGACGGCCGCATCACCGGGGTGCGTGTCTCCGGCCACAAGGAGACGCCGGGACTGGGCGACTACATCGAAGCCGGCAAGAGCCGCTGGATCCGGACGTTCGAGGGCCGCGCCCTGGGCGATCCGCCCAGCGAGCTGTGGAAGGTGCGCAAGGACGGCGGCGTGTTCGACTACATGGCCGGGGCCACCATCACCCCGCGCGCCGTGGTCAAGGCGGTGCACAAGACGCTACAGTACTTCGAGGCGCACCGTGCGGAACTCCTCGCCCCCGCCCCGTCTCAACCCCAACAGAGGTCACGTCCATGATCTCCAACGAGACACGCGACATCATCGTCAACGGCCTGTGGAAGCAGAACCCGGGTCTGGTCCAGCTGCTGGGGCTCTGCCCCCTGCTGGCCATCAGCAACACCGTGGTCAATAGCCTCTCGCTGGGGCTGGCCACCACCCTGGTCATGACCGTGGCGAGCGCCTCGGTGTCGCTGCTGCGCAACTTCATCCCGCACGCCATCCGCATCCCCACCTTCGTCCTGATCATTGCCGCCGCGGTCACGGTGGTGGACCTGCTGATGAACGCCTACGTGCACCCCCTCTACCTGGTGCTGGGCGTTTTCATTCCGCTGATCACCACCAACTGCATCGTTCTGGCCCGCGTGGAGACCTTTGCCTCGAAACGCTCCACCTTCAATTCCATGCTCGACGCCGTGATGATGGGCCTGGGGCTGACCCTGGTGCTTGTCGTGTTGGGGGCGCTGCGCGAGGTGTTCGGCAAGGGGACTTTGTTTTCCGGCCTCGACCTGGCGCTGGGGCCAGCGGCACGCGACTGGGTGGTGACCGTGCTGCCCGACTACCAGGGCTTCCTGCTTGCCATCCTGCCGCCCGGCGCCTTCATCGGCCTGGGACTGCTCATCGCGCTCAGGAACGGCATCGAGGCCATGCGACAGGCTCGCCGGGCACGGCCCATCCCGGCCCTGCAGACGTGAACGACTGCCGCGCAATCGCACGAAGCTCTACCCTGCCCGCATGAATGCCGCCAAACGCCGCGCCATCTTCGAGCGTCTGCGGGCATCCAATCCCCGCCCTACCACCGAACTGAAATACGCTACGCCCTACCAGCTGTTGGTGGCGGTGGTGCTCTCCGCCCAGGCCACGGACAAAAGCGTCAACCAGGCCACCGAGACGCTGTTTCGCGTGGCGGGCACCCCCGAGTCGATGCTGGCCCTGGGCGAGGAGGGCTTGAAGGCGCACATCCGCCGCATCGGCCTATATCAGACCAAGGCGCGCCACATCATCGCCCTGACGCGCGCGATCCTGGGAAAGCACGGTGGCCAGGTACCGGACGACCGAGCGGCGCTGGAAGCCCTGCCCGGTGTGGGCCGCAAGACCGCCAACGTCGTCCTCAACACCGCCTTCGGTCACCCAACCATCGCCGTGGACACACACATCTTCCGGGTGGCCAACCGCACGGGTCTGGCACGCGGCAAAACGGTGTTGGCAGTGGAGCGGGCGCTGACCCGTCACACCCCCGCCGAATTCCGCCAGGCCGCACACCACTGGCTGATCCTGCACGGGCGTTACGTGTGCAAGGCGCGCAAGCCGGACTGCGCCCGCTGCGTGATCCACGACCTGTGCGAGTGGAAGGAGAAACCCCGCATGGGTGCGCCCCTCACCGCTCCTGCCTCACCCCTCATCCCTCACCTCGAATGAGCGCCGCCACCGCCCTCACCAAGGCCCCGGTCGCCACGCCCGAGCTGGCCGCGGACGCGGTGTGCATCGCCCTGGACAAGGCGGGCATCGCCCATCCGCACGCCGTGTTACTCTATCTCAGCGCGGACTTCGCCCACGATCCCGTCCCAGCACTCAGGGCGGCAGCGCGCGCGGCCAATTGCCTGCAGATCGCCGGCTGTACCGCCTCCGGCCTGTTCACCGAGGACGAATGGGTGCTCGACACCCCCGCTGCGGCGGCCCTGGTCCTGGGCGACCCCTTTCGCCTGCAGGCGGCGTGTCCGGACGCGCCGGTGCTGACCCTGGCCGCACCCAATGCGCTGGACTGGAACTGGCTCGCCGGCGGCGGCGAACGCTACGGCGGTGTCTCCGGCGATGCCACCGGCCAGGGCCCCTACAGCGTCTGGCACATGGGGCGCATCCAGCCCCAGGGGCGCTGCGAGCTGGCGCTCACCGGCGGCCGAGCGCGCATCGGCGTGGCGCACGGGGTGCGGCCGCTCTCGCCCCCCGCCCCGCTCACCGCGGCGCGGGCGCACGACCTCCTCGCCATCGCCGGTCAACCCGCCCTGTCCGACCTGGTCCGGGCCCTGCCCCTGGGCACCCGCAGCCCGGAACGCATCCCCCTGCATCTGCTCATGCTCGGCGTGACCTACGGGCACCTGGATCAGGCCCTCGAGGAGGGACGCTATCACCTGTTGCCCGTGCTCGCGTCCAACCCCAACACCGGCGCGGTGACCGTCGCCGGCGAGGTCGCGCGCGGCAGCCATGTGTTCTGGGCCCTGCGCCAGCCGCAGGCGGCGGAATACGAGATGCGCAGCCTGATCGACCGGCTGAGCAGTGACCGGCTTGACGAACCGCAGTTCGCCCTCATGTTTCCGTGCATGGGGCGCGGCCCCGCCTTCTACAACGGCGAAGACAGGGACATCGTGCAATTCACCCGTCGCTTTCCCGACACGCCGCTGCTCGGCTTCTACGGCAACGGCGAGATCGCCCACCTCGATGGCGCCAACCGACTGTTGCAACACAGCACGGTGCTGGCGCTCTTCTATCCCGATGTTCCAACCTAGCCGCGAGCAGGCGCGGCGCTTCTTCATCGAGGCGTGGCGTCGATACCGCGCCGGCGAGCCCCTGGAGCCGCTCCAGGCCCTCGCCGCGGAGCTGATCCTGCACCACCCGGAGTATTACGCCCTGCTGGAGGATGCGGAGGCCAGTCTCGAGCGCGAGTGGCTGCCCGAGCTGGGCGAGACCAACCCCTTCCTGCATCTGGGTCTGCACCTGGCGATCGCCGAGCAGCTATCGATCGACCAGCCCCGCGGCATCCGCAGCCAGCATCAGGCCCTGTGCGCGCGCCTGGACGACGCGCACGCGGCACAGCATGCGCTGATGGAGTGCCTGGTCGAGACCCTCTGGCAGTCACAGCGCACCGGCCAGGTGCCGGACGCGGCCGCCTACCTGGCCTGCGTCGAACGGCAGGCGCGGGCTGAGCCGCATGGCCGCGCGTAAAGGCTCACAGTCCTGGCGTCTTGGGCTAAGATGCCGGGGCGCACAGAAAACCATCACGGCCTGCCAGAGAGTCACTGGACACCCGACGCACCATGCCCTCCCTGCTCGAGGACCGCTACCCCCACATCATCCCTACCCTGGTCGAGTCCTGGGGGTCGGCCGAGCGTTTCGAGGCCGCCATGGGCAAGCTGATGTTCGACAGCCGCTGGGATCGGCAGGGCTGGCCTGCCGACGCCTGGGCGGAGCTCAGGTTCTTGCACGACCTGCATCGTCGCGCCTATACCGAGCAGTACCCGAGGCGGTTCGAGATGGAGGATGAGCTCAAATGGTTCTGAGGTTGGGATGAAACGCCTCCCGACGCACTGCGTTCATCCTCCACCGACCCGTAGGAGCGCCGCCTGCGGGGCGAACGGTTCGGCCCGCCAGCGGACCTCCTACCGTCGTTTCGGTTTCTTGCGGCGCGGGTGGCGCGCAGCGCGGTGGAGCAATTGACATGGGCCATCGTCTGAGCCGCATCGTCACCCGTACCGGCGACGACGGCAGCACGGGCCTGGCCGACGGACGGCGGGTGCCGAAATACGACGCGCGCATCGAGGCCCTGGGCGAGGTCGATGAACTCAACAGCCTGCTGGGGCTGCTGCTCACGGAAGACCTCGCCGAAGAAGTGCGCACCCTCCTCACAGAGATCCAGAACGACCTGTTCGACCTGGGGGCCGAGCTCGCCCTGCCCGACCACCCGCAGGTGGGCGAGACGCACGTGCTGAGGCTCGACGAGGCCATCACCCGGTTTAACGCGAGCCTGCCCCCCCTCAAGGAGTTCGTCCTGCCTGGCGGCACCCGCGCCGCCGCCCTGGCCCACGTCTGCCGCAGTGTGTGCCGACGCGCCGAGCGCCGCCTGATCCGCCTGGGGGTGGAGTCGCCCCTGTCACCCTACCTGCGGCAGTATCTCAACCGATTATCCGACCTGCTCTTCGTCCTAGCCCGCGCACTCAACCGCGCTTCCGGTCAGCCGGAGCCGACCTGGCGCGGACCGAAGCGCGGTTGAACCGCCTCCGGCCGTAGAGGCTGACCTCTGGCCTCAGAGCTCGCGCACCACGCGCTTGATCGCGTCGTCCTCCGGATGCGGCTCGATGCGGAAGCCCAGACCGGTGCAGAGCTTCAGCATGTTGCGGTTGCTCTTCAGCACCTCGCCCTCCATGGTGCGGATGCCCTTGGCGCGCGCCACGTCCATCAGCACGTCCATCAGCTTGTGGCCGAGGCCCTGGTGCTGCCAGCGATCGTCCACCACCACGGCGAATTCGCAGGAGGTGCGGTCGGGGTTGGTGGCGTAACGGGCCACCCCCAGCTCCACCTCCCGGCCGTCCTGCTCGGTCACCGCTAGCAGCGCCATCTCGCGGTCGTAGTCGATCTGGGTGAGCCGCACCAGCATCTGCGGCGATAGCTCGCGCACCGCGTCCATGAAGCGGAAATACTTGGTCTCCTCGGACAGACCGCGCACGAACTCCTGGGTCATCTCGGCATCCTCCGGCCGGAT
>JBKBRS010000024.1:10242-12444 GCA_046292095.1 Thiobacillaceae bacterium | reverse complement strand
TTGGGCGGATCACCACGTTGGCGCCGTTGGGCAGCTGCCAGTGGGTGACTAGATGCGAGGGATAGGGATGGATGGCCATGTGGCCGTAGCGGTCGGCGCTGGGCGGGCGCGGGGCGATGGTGATGCGGGCGTCGGCCGCCATGGCGCCATGCTCGTCCACCAACAGGGGGTTGATGTCCATCTCGACGATCCAGGGCAGCTCGCAGACCATCTCCGAGACCCGCAACAGTACCGCCTCCAGGGCCTCCAGGTTGGCGGCCGGCCGGTTGCGGAATTCACCCAGGAGGCGGGCGATGCGGGTGCGCTGGATGAGGTCGCGCGCCAGATAGCGGTTGAGCGGCGGCAGCGCTACGGCGCGGTCCTCCAAGGCCTCTACGTCGACCCCGCCGGCGCCGAAGGCGATCACCGGACCCAGGACGGGATCGCTCACCACACCGACCAGGACCTCACGCGCATTGGGACGATTCAGCATCGGCTCGATGACCACCCCGTCGAGCACCGCATCGGGCCGGCGCTTGTGCACCTCGGCCTGCATCTCCAGATAGGCGGCGCGCACCGCCTGGCCGCTGGACAACCCCAGCCGCACACCGCCGACATCGGACTTGTGGGTGATGTCCGGGGAGTTGATCTTCATCACCACCGGGAAGCCCAGCTGTTGGGCCATCAGCATGGCCTCGGTGGGACTGCGGGCGATCAGCGTCTGCGCCACCGGGATGTGGAAGGCCGACAGCAGCGACTTGGCCTCCACCTCGGTCAAGGTGTGTCGGCCCTGCGCCAGGGCACTCTCCACGATCAGGCGCGCCCCCTCCACATCGGGCTCCTTCTGTTGGGAGAGTGGACTGGGCGTCTGCATCAGCTGACGCTGGTTCTCGTAGAAGGTGGAGATGAAGGAGAAGATCTCCACCGCCGACTCCGGCTGCTTGAAGAAGGGGATGTTGTTCTCCTTGAACACAGCGCGCCCCCCGGCGACCTGGTCCTCGCCGATCCAACAGGCGAGCACCGGCTTGTCCGAGGTCCTTGCCGCCTCCACCACCGCCTGTGCCGCCTCGGTGGGCTTGGTCATTGCCTGCGGGGTCAGCATCACCAGCACCCCGTCCACCCCGTGGTCGGCCAGGCAGGCCTCGACAGCGGCCTTGTAGCGGTCGGCGCCGGCATCACCGATGATGTCCACCGGGTTGCCATGTGACCAGTTGGGCGGCAGGGCCGCGTTGAGCCGCTCCAGGGTCTGGGGCGAGAGCTCGGCGATGCGCACGCCCAGGTCGACCGCGCGGTCGGTGGCCATCACGCCGGGACCGCCGCCGTTGGTGACGATGGCGAGCCGGTTGCCGGCCGGCTGCAGACGCGAGGCCAGGGCCTTGGCCGAGGCGAAGAGCTGCAGGATGGTATTCACCCGCACCACGCCGGCGCGACGGACCAGGGCGTCGAAGACCGCATCCGAGCCGACCAGGGCGCCGGTGTGCGACTGCACCGCCTTGAGTCCGGCCGCATGTCGGCCGACCTTGATCAGCACCACCGGCTTGAGCCGGGCCACCGCGCGCAGGGCGCTCATGAAACGGCGGGCATCACGGATCCCTTCGATGTACATGAGGATGCCGCGGGTGGCCGGATCGTAGGCCAGGTAATCGAGGATCTCGCCGAAATCCAGGTCGGCCGAGGCCCCGGTGGAGACGACCGAGGAAAAACCGATGCCGTTGGACGCCGCCCAGTCCAGCATGGCGGTGCACAGCGCGCCCGACTGCGAGACCAGGGCCAGGTTGCCCGGCAGCCCGTTGTCCAGGGCAAAGGTGGCGTTGAGACCCAGGGAGGGGCGTTGGATGCCCAGGCAGTTGGGGCCGATGAAGCGAATGCCGTAGCGATGGGCGATGGCGAGGAGATTCTCCTCCAACGCAGCCCCCTGCGGCCCCACCTCGCGGAACCCGGCGGTGAGCACCACGGCATAGCGCGCGCCGCGCTTGCCACACGACTCCATGATCCCCGGGACGGTCGGCGCGGGCGTGGCGATGATGGCCAGGTCCGGCGTCTCCGGCAGCTCGCCCGCCCCGGCGTAGCACTTCTCGCCGTAGAGGGTGTCGTGCTTTGGGTTGACGGGGAAGATGCGCCCGCCGTAACCCGCCTTCCTGAGGTTGCGGTAGATCACCCCGGCGACCGAGTCTTCGCGCTCGCTGGCGCCGAAGACGGCCACGGAGGCGGGGTTGAACAGCG
>JBKBRS010000024.1:7863-10142 GCA_046292095.1 Thiobacillaceae bacterium | reverse complement strand
GTGCAGATAGTGCTGGCTCATGGTGTTCTCTGTTCTGGAGGACGATTCGGATCTGTATGCTACTTTTCGGCAATGACAGCCGCGTGATGCAGGCTTATATTCTCGCATGCCGGCCCGCCGTCAGGCCGCCGATGCGTACACCATGCACACCGCCTACATCACCCATCCCATCTGCCAGCAGCATGACGCCGGTCCCGGACATCCGGAGTCGCCCGAGCGCCTAAGCGCCATCGACGACCGGCTGCACGCCGCCCACCTGCACGACTACCTCACCCACTTCCATCATCCGCCGGCGGCCACACGCGAGCAGCTCGCCCGCGTGCACGACACCGAATACATCGATTGGGTCTTCAGCGTCGCGCCGGCGACTGGCCGGGTACAGCTCGACCCCGACACCGCCATGGGCCCGCACAGCCTGGAGGCCGCGCTGCATGCCGCCGGCGCGACCATCAAGGCGGTGGACAAGGTGATGGTGGGCACGGTGCAAAACGCCTTCTGCGCCGTGCGCCCGCCGGGACATCACGCCGGACGCCGCAGCGCGGGCGGTTTTTGCATCTTCAACAACGTCGCATGCGCCGCCGCCCACGCCCTGGCCACACACGGGGTGCAGCGGCTGGCGATCGTCGACTTCGACGTGCATCACGGCAACGGCACCGAGGAGATCTTTCGGGAGGATGGGCGGGTGCTCTTCGTCTCCACCTTCCAGCATCCCTACTACCCGCACTGCGGTGCGGACACCGTGCGCGAAAACGTCGTCAACCTCCCCCTGCCGGCAGGAACGAGCGGCAGGGACTACCGCGCCGCCTTCGAGTCACGGGCGCTGCCGGCCCTCGACGCCTTCAGGCCGGAAATGGTCCTACTCTCGGCCGGCTTCGACGGACACCGCGAAGACGACATGGCGCACTTCAACCTGGTCGAGGCCGACTACGTCTGGATCACCGAACAGGTCATGGACATCGCCAGCCGCCATGCGCAAGACCGTATCGTCTCCGTGCTGGAGGGCGGCTACAACCTGAGCGCCCTAGGCCGCAGCGCCGCGGCCCACATCAAGGCGCTGGCGGGTTTGTAGGGGCCGTGGCCGACTCGATCGTCGCCAGCCGCTCCTGCAGGACGCGGATCTGCCGGTTGACCTGCACCACCGCCGGATGCTCGGTGGTGTAGCGCAGCAGCAGCGACTGCCGCCGCTCTTCCAGAGTGGCGATCTGTGCCCTGATCTGCTCGGGATCCCGCGTCGGCCGCTCCTCGATCGTGTTTTTCTCCGCCAGTATCTGCAGGCGCTGTTCCAGACGGGCCGGGGTGGTTTCCCGCTCATCGCTCTGGGGCGCCGGCGGTGACTTGCCGGCGCAGCCGCCAAGCGCAAGCACCAGCACGCCATACATCAGGCCGGTTCGTCGCAGCCGATCCATGCCGCTAGCCCTTCTTGCCCGCCTCCAACCCCGGTGTGAGCTTGTGTTCGACGGCGAAGACGGCCGCCTCGACGCGGGAGGAGAGGTTGAGCTTGGCCAGGATGTGGCGCACGTGCAGCTTAACGGTGTCGTAGCTGATGTCGAGCTGGCGGGCGATGGCCTTGTTGCTCTCGCCCTTCGCCAGGTGGACAAGGATCTCTCGCTCACGCTGGGTCAGGGTGTCGAGCAGCGAGTGGGCGCTGTGCTTGGCGTCGAGCAGGTTGACGAGCTTGGCCGTCATGGCCGGGGCGACCACGGTCTCCCCCTTGACGGCCCGCTGCACGGCGTCGATCACCTCGTCGGGCTCCATGCTCTTAAGCAGGTAACCGTTGGCCCCGGCACGCAGCGCCCGCGCCAGGTCCTCCTCCGCCTCGCTCACCGTGAGGATCAGGATGGGCAGGGTGAAGCCCTCCGCCTTGAGCTGTTGCATCAGGCTGATGCCGTCGATGCCGGGCATGTTGAGGTCCAGCAGCAGGACGTCCGGCTGATGCTCGCGCAGCAGCCCCTGCACGTCCTGCGGGTTGCCGGTCATGGCCACGACATCGATGGCCCCCTCGCGTTCCAGCAGTTCGGCGAGCCCCTTGCGAAACAGGGTGTGGTCATCCACCAGGACGATGCGCGGCGCGCTCATGCTGCCTGCTCCTGCACACCCAGATGCGCCGGGAAGCTCAGGCGGACGATGGTGCCGCCGGCCGGGCGGCTTTCGATGGTGAGCGTGCCCCCCAACTTGGCCGCGCGCTCGCGCATGATGGTCAGCCCGAAGCTCTTGCCCACGTTGGAGGCCGCTCCGGTCTGCAAGCCCACGCCATCGTCGGCCACATTGACGATGTACTG
>JBKBRS010000024.1:0-7763 GCA_046292095.1 Thiobacillaceae bacterium | reverse complement strand
GTCCAGGGTGACGACCACATGGCGGGCACGGGCGTGCTTGCAGATGTTGTAGAGCGACTCCTGGATGATGTGGAAGACCTGGATCTCCTCCTCCGGGGTGAGGACCACGTCCTGAGCGACGTTGAGGAAATCGACGTCGGCGTTGGCCTTCTTGCGGAAGCTGGCCACCATCTCCTGCAGGGCTGGCACCAGCCCGCGCGGGTCGATGCGGTCGCGAAACTGGGTGATGAGATTCCTCAGCTCCGAGTAGGCCATGTCCACCGCCTCCTCGACATCGGAGAGGTAGCGGTTCGCGCTCGCCTGGTCGCCCTCGGCGATCGCCTCGCCCAGAACGGTCAGACGCATCTTGGCATAGGCCAGGGTCTGGGCCAGCGAGTCGTGGATCTGGTTGGCCAGCATGGTGCGCTCGTTCATCAGCGAGATACGCATGTTCTCCCGCGTGAGCCGGGAGTTTTCCAGGGCCATGCCCATGTGGTCGCTGATGGAGTTGAACAGGAAACGGATGTCGTCGGGCAGGGAGGTGTCCGTCTCCATGAACAGGTTGTACACCCCCAACACCCGCCCCTTGTGGCGCAGCGGGATGGCGTAGATGGTCCGGCAGCCCTGGGCGAGATAGCTGTACCGCACCTGCTTCTGGCAGACGTTGAGCACGTGATCGAGCTCGGTGCCCTGGTTCAGCGTCGCACGGCCGCAGATGCCGCACTCCAGGGGGACGAAGCGTTCCTTCTCCACCAGTTGGGGCGAAAGGCCGATGGCGCCGACCAGGCGCAGGTGTCCGCCGTCGGTGGTGAGCATGCGCACCGCCCCTGCCTTCGCCCCGGACAGCCGCACCATGATCTCCAGGAAACGCAGCAGCATGTGCTCGACGTTGTCGCTGGCGGACAGACCGCTGGCGATCTCCGCCAGGAGTTTGACGGTCGGGATGGGTTCGCCGCCGGCGCTCTGGGTGGGCGCGCCGGGCTGGCTGCGGGTGATGCTGTCGGCGGATATGACTTGTTCGTGCACGGCCAAAATGCGGTCAAGGACCGGTCTCGTCTTGCCGCCGGTCTGCCTCCGCTTCGGGGTGGGGCCTCAGGTCGGATCCGCTGCCCTTGCTCATCGGGCCAATGGTAATGGAGGCAACCGAACCAGGCAAATCAGGCAGTTAGACCCGCTGCCAGGTCAGAAATTCTGCGCCACACGGCTGCGCGCCAGCGGCGGGTTGCGGTCGAAATAGCGCTTGATGCCGTTGGCGAGCGCGGCCGCCATCTTGTCCTGGTAGGCCTCGTCCTTGAGCTTGGCCTCTTCCTCGGGGTTGGAGATGAAGGCCGTCTCGACCAGGATGGAGGGGATGTCGGGCGCTTTCAACACAGCGAAGCCCGCCTGCTCCACCTGCGGCTTGTGCAAGGTGTTTATGCCACCCAGCTCCTCCAGCACGGCGCGGCCGACCTTGAGGCTGTCGGCGATAGTCGCCGTCTGCGCCAGGTCGAGCAGGGTCTGCTTCAGATAGGCATCCTGGACGTTGAGGTTGATGCCGCCGATCAGGTCGGCCTCGTTTTCCCGCTTGGCCAGCCAGCGCGCCGCCGCCGAGGTGGCGCCGTGCTCGGACAGGGCGAAGACGGAGGAGCCCCGGGCCGTCGGTTTGAGGAAGGCATCGGCATGGATGGAGACGAACAGGTCGGCCTGCAGGCGCCTGGCCTTGTTCACGCGCTCGTGCAAGGGGATGAAATAGTCGCCGTCGCGGATGAGTACGGCGCGCATGTTGTCCATGCGGTCGATCTGCGCCTTCAGGCGGCGGGCGATGGCCAGGGTGACGTCCTTCTCGCGCGTGCCACGCGCGCCGATCGCCCCCGGGTCTTCGCCGCCGTGTCCCGCATCGATGGCCACCGTGATCAGGCGCATCATGCTCGCGCGCGCCTCCGCCGGTTTGCGCCCCTCCGGCTTGGGCCCCTCGGCGCGGGCGATGGCCGCCTCGACCTGCCGTTCGATGCTCTGCGTCTGCGTGGGATAGAGGTCGATTACCAGCCGGTGGGCATAGTCCCCCATGGGTCGCAGCGTGAAGACCTGCGGCCGCACCTCGGTCTTGAGATCGATGACGATGCGGGTCACACCGGGCCGGTTGCGCGCCACGCGCACGCCGTCAATGAAGGCGTCCTGCGCCGTGATCTTGCCGGCGAGATCGGCCAGGGCCTCGGGCTCGGCCCCCTCGAGGTCGAGCACGAAGCGCTCGGGGTTCTTGAGCTGGAAGTACCGGAAATTAAGCACATCGCTCAATTCCAGGGTGATGCGGCTGTATTCTGGCGAGGGCCACACGCGGCTCGCCTTGACGACCAGGGTCGAGGCCGAGACGAGCGCCCCGCATAGCAGCAGCGCCAAGCCCAGGATCGTTCGCCAGAACCTCAAACCGCCAGCCGCTGCAAACATCGTCTGCCCGCCTCCGTCCTGCCCATGAGCTCCGCCACGCGCCCTTCCCCCGAGAGTGCCAGCCGTATCTCGACATCCGGTTCCGGCAGGCACCCCGCCGCCCGCTCCGGCCACTCCACCAGACACAGGGACTGCGGGTTGAAGTAGTCCCGGAAACCCGCCTCCTCCCATTCTAGTGGATCTGCGAAGCGATACAAATCAAAGTGATAAAGATTAAAGCTCGAAAACGAATAAACTTCAACCAAAGAAAAGGTCGGGCTCTTCACTCGCCCGTGGTAGTGGAGGGCGCGCAACAGGCCACGCACCAGCGTGGTCTTGCCGGCGCCCAGGTCGCCTGAGAGCCAGACCGACATCCCCGGCTGTAAAACGGCCGCCAGACGCGCCCCCAGCGCGAGGGTGGCGTGCTCATCGGGTAGATCGAGGCGCAGCCGGCCCGGGCTATCATCGGCTTCATGGCGCATGACTGGACTCCTGAACGTGCTGCGGCATTGAAGGCGCAGATCCGCCTGTGGGGGCGGGAGCTCGGCTTCGATCAGGTGGCGGTGGCGCCGGTGGAGCTGGGGGAGGCCGCGGCCGGTCTGATGGCATGGCTCGCTGCGGGCTATCACGGTGAGATGCATTATATGGCGCGCCACGGGACGAAACGCGCGCGCCCGCAGGAAATCCTGCCTGGCACGCTGTCGGTGATCTCGGCACGGCTCACCTACCTGCCCGCCGCCGCCGATCCCCTGGAAAGTCTTGCAGACCCGCAGCGCGGCTACGTCTCCCGCTATGCCCTGGGCCGCGACTATCACAAGGTCATGCGCGATCGCCTGCGCCGACTGGCCCTACGCATCGAGGCGGCGATCGGCCCCTTCCGCTGGCGCCCTTTCAGCGACAGCGCCCCGATCCTGGAAGTCGAACTCGCCCGCCTGGCCGGGCTGGGCTGGCGCGGCAAGCACACCCTGCTGCTCACCCGCGCGGGTTCCTGGTTCTTCCTGGGCGAGCTGCTCACCGATCTGCCGCTGCCGCCGGATGGCCCCACCACCGAGCATTGCGGCCGCTGCAACGCCTGTATCGAGGCCTGTCCCACCGGTGCCATCGTCGCCCCCTACCGCCTGGATGCCCGCCGCTGCATCTCCTATCTCACCATCGAACACCCGGGCAGCATCCCAGTGGCGCTGCGACCGCTGCTGGGCAACCGCATCTACGGCTGTGACGACTGTCAGCTCTTCTGCCCCTGGAACCGGCATGCCCAGCCTTGCCGCGAGGCGGACTTCCAGCCGCGCCAGGGGCTGGACGGCGCGACCCTGCTCGAGCTCTTCGCCTGGGAGGAAGAGGAATTCCTCCACCGCTTAGCCGGCAGCCCCATCCGCCGGATCGGCCATGAACGTTGGCTGCGCAACATCGCCGTGGCGCTGGGCAACGCGCCGCCCGACGCGCGCATCCTCGCCGCGCTTCGCCGGCGCCTCACGCACCCCTCGGCCCTGGTGCGCGAGCATGTACAATGGGCCATCGCCCGTCAGACCCAGACCCAGAAAGATGAACCCCCCGCTTGATCCCGCGAGCCCCATCGGCGTGTTCGACTCCGGTGTGGGGGGGCTGACGGTGGTGCGCGCGCTCATGGAGCGGCTGCCGTTCGAGCACATCCTCTATTTCGGCGACACCGCCCGCGTGCCCTACGGGGTCAAGTCGGTGGAGACCATCGCCCACTACACCACCCAGATCACCGAATTCCTGCTTAAGCGGCGGGTCAAGCTGCTGATCATCGCCTGCAACACCATGGCCGCCGTGGCCGCACAGGTGGTGCGCGATCTGTCGCCCGCCCCGGTGCTCGACGTCATCGAGGCCGGCGCGCTCGCCGCCCTGGCCGCCACACGTACGCGCCGCATTGGCGTCATCGGCACCCCGACCACCATCAACAGCAATGCTTACAGCCGGGCCATCCACGAGATCGAACCGCAGACCCGTATCGTCTCCCAGGCCTGCGCCCTGTTCGTTCCTTTGGTGGAGGAGGGCTGGCTGGACCATCCCGTCACCCGGCTCACGGCGCAGGAATACCTCAAACCCGTACTGGCCGAGCGCATCGACACCCTGGTCCTGGGCTGCACCCACTATCCCCTGATCAAACCCCTGTTGCAGGAGGTCTGCGGCCCCGCGGTGACCCTGGTCGATTCGGCCGAGGCGATGGCCGAACGCGCCGCCGCCCTGCTGACCGACCGAAATCTCCACAATCCCTCGCGCGCGGCGCCCGAATACCACTTCTATGTCACCGACGTGCCCCTGCGTTTCCAGTCCATCGGCGAACGCTTCCTGGGACGCAGCCTCAGCAACGTGCACGTGGTCAAGTGGTAGCCCACCGCACATAGAGGTCGCCGCTGCGAGGCCCGCTACCGCCCCCGCCGGGCGGGCAAGACTGCGCCGAAGCCGGGAGCGCCCAGGCAGCGGTGGAACCGCCGCCACCCGCCCCATGACCCCACACGCATGACAGGGCTGAAGTCGCCCGGCCGTGATGACGTTAATGGTTCACCCCATACGCAAGGATCGGTAAACCATGCATAACCCCAGCATCCTGCGCCAGGTCCTTTACGCCTATCTGGGCTTCGGCGCCCTCGTCGCCGGCCTGTTCCCGTTTTATGCCCATTTCTTCGTCGAGTGGAAACCGGGCATGCTCCCCTGGTTCGTGCTCGGCTGTTTCATCGCCGGGCTGCTGATCGGCGTGGCCAACTACTGGGTGATGAACTGGATCCTCATCTCCAAGCTGCGCCGCATCGCCGAGGTCGCCGGGGCCATCGCCAACAAGGACCTGACCCACAGATGCAGCATCCAGAGCCATGACACCATCGGCGAGATCATCGATGGCTTCAACGACATGACCACCACCCTGCGCGAGCTCATCGCCCAGACCGCGAATCTGAGCAGCCGGGTGCGCGCCGACAGCCACACCCTGCGCAACCAGGCCGACCAGATGCACAGCCGTGTGGATGACCTCACCGAGCGTTCACGCCACATCAGCGCGGCCATTCAGGCCCTGGACGGCGCCATTGCCGAGATCTCCGCGCGCAGCCAGGACGCGACTGAACAGGCGGCAGCGGCCGGAAACAGCGCACGCGAGGGCGTCGGCATCGCACGCGAGAGCATCGAAGGCATGCAACGCGTCCATGCCCGTGTGAGCAGTGCCACCGAGCTGGTCGACCGACTCGGCCGCAGCTCCCAAGAGGTGGGCGCCATCGTCTCGGTGATCAAGGAGATCGCCGACCAGACCAATCTGCTGGCCCTGAACGCCGCCATCGAGGCCGCGCGCGCCGGCGAACAGGGCCGCGGCTTCGCCGTTGTGGCCGACGAGGTGCGCAAGCTGGCCGAAAAGACCGGCCAGGCCACCGCCCAGATCAGCCAGATGATCACCGCGATTCAGTCGGAGACCCGTCAGGCCATCGAGGCCATCGGCCAGGGCATGACCGAGGCCGAATCCGGCAAGGACCATGTGCTTCACGTAGGCGTGGCCCTGGAGCGCATCATCCAGTCGATCGACCGCGTGGTGGCGGTGGTTGACGAGATCGCCCAGGCCACCGCCTCGCAGAAGGCCGCCGTGCAGGAAGTGCGCGAAAACATCGGCGTGATCGAGCAGCTCAACGCGCAGACCCTGGCGGACTCCGAGCGGGGGGTCGAGATGACGGCGGAACTCACCCGCCAGGCCAACGACCTGGATCTCTCGGTCAAGTCGTTCAAACTGGCCTGAGACCTCGGTCTTGCCATCCTGGGGCAGGAACCCAAGCCGCACAAGCGGCAGATATGGTATATTGGTATCGCCTTATCTCAAACTGGAGATGCCCTATGAAGACCGCCCTGACTTGCCTTGCCGCGCTCGCCCTGCTGACCACTGCCCCGGCCTGGGCCGAGGACGTGTTGGCAAAACACAAGTGCACCACCTGTCACGACGTGGCCAAGAAGAAGATGGGCCCGACCTGGAAGGAGATCGCCGCCCGCGCCAGCGACGCTGACATCCGCGCCGCCCTGCAAAAGGGTGTGAAGGGCAAGTACGGCAAGGCCGCCATGCCGCCGCAACCCATGGCGGTGGCCAATGCCGAGGCCATCATCAAGGCCATCAAGGCCCTGAAGTGACATGGAGCCGTGTCCGGCGCGCCTCAGGCACCGGACCGGTCAAACCCGTCGCCGCTGATAGGTGACGAAGGCGTAAGCAAGCCCAGTGTCGCTGACATGGGGCTCACGGCCGATTTCGATCCACTGCGACCGGTCGAAGGCAGGGAAGAAAGCGTCCCCAGCGAAGTCTGCGTCGATCTCGGTCAGGTACAACCGATCGGCCCGCGGCAGGAGCTGGGCATAGAGCTCCGCCCCACCGACCACGAACACCTCAGGATCGTCCCCGCACAGCCTCAACGCATCGTCGATGGACCCGGCGGTGAGGCAGCCCTCCGCCCGATAGCCGGGGTCACGCGTGAGGATGACGGTCACCCGTTCGGGCAAGGGCCGGCCGATCGATTCAAAGGTCTTGCGCCCCATGATCAGGTGATGCCCCAGGGTCAGCCGTTTGAAATACCTGAGGTCCTCAGGCAGCCGCCAGGGCAGGCGGTTTTCGATGCCGATCACACCGTTGCGCGCCACCGCCGCAATGATCGACAACCGCCGCCCATGCTCACGCCTACCTGCGACAGTCCTCTGTCTTCCGTCCTCTGTCCT
Organism: Thiobacillaceae bacterium; assembly: GCA_046292095.1. GTDB lineage: Bacteria > Pseudomonadota > Gammaproteobacteria > Burkholderiales > Thiobacillaceae > JANWZL01. The sequence continues at coordinate 683 of JBKBRS010000024.1, read as the reverse complement.
CAGCACTCCGTCCTCTGTCTTCAGTCCTCTGTCTTCCGCTCAGACCGCCACCGGCGCCTTGATGGCCGGATGCGGGTCATAGCCCTCCAGGCGGAAGTCCTCGTAGCGGAAGGCGAACAGGTCGCGCACTTCGGGGTTCAGGTGCATGGTCGGCAGGGGACGCGGCTCGCGCGTCAGCTGCAGCCGAACCTGCTCCAGGTGATTGAGATAGATGTGGGCATCTCCCAGGGTGTGGACGAACTCGCCGGGCTTAAGCCCCGTGACGTGGGCGATCATCATGGTCAGCAGGGCATAGGAGGCAATGTTGAAGGGCACCCCCAGGAAGAGGTCGGCGCTGCGCTGGTAGAGCTGGCAGGACAGTCGCCCCTGCGCCACGTAGAACTGGAAAAAGGCATGACAAGGAGGCAGGCGCATCTTGTCGAGCTCGCCCACGTTCCAGGCGGAGACGATGATGCGACGAGAGTCCGGGTTGGTGCGGATCTGTTCCAGCACCTGGGCGATCTGGTCGATGTGACGGCCGTCCGCCGTCGGCCAGGAGCGCCACTGGTAGCCGTAGATCGGGCCGAGGTCGCCGTTGGCGTCGGCCCACTCATCCCAAATGGTCACCCCGTTGTCGCGCAGATAGGCGATGTTGGTGTCCCCACGCAGAAACCACAGCAGCTCGTGGATAATGGACTTGAGGT
>JBKBRS010000255.1:1830-2157 GCA_046292095.1 Thiobacillaceae bacterium | reverse complement strand
GTTCATGGCGGCGAGCACCATGGGGTCCTTGATGCCTTCCTCGCGCAGGCGCTCGACCATGCGCGCGCGTGTGCGCTGCGAGGTCATGCCGATACCGTTGGGGTCGGTCATGCCGCGAGCCAATCCTCGATCAACCCCATCTGCGGGTAACGGGTCAGGTCGATCTGCAGCGGGGTGATGGAGATGCGGTTGTTCGCCACCGCGTGAAAGTCGGTTCCCGGACCCGCGTCGGGGGGCGCGGCCGCCGCCCCCCCCCCCAAAAAAAACCGAGAAGGCCGGGGTGTGTTGTTTTGACCAAACCGGGCCGGGTGGGGGGGGGCCCCCCCG
>JBKBRS010000255.1:880-1820 GCA_046292095.1 Thiobacillaceae bacterium | reverse complement strand
CGGACCCGCGTCGGCGGCCTCGCCGGCCGCCCCCACCCAATACATCACCTGATTGCGCGGATTGATGGTCTTGACCACATCCTGGGCCTTGTGGCGTCGCCCGAGCCGGGTGACCTCGACCCCCTGAATGGCCTCCGGCGGGACATCCGGCACATTGATGTTGAGCAGCAGGGATTCACGAATCGGCCGCTCGGCGAACCGGCGCACCAGTCCGGCGACGAAATCGGCCGCGCCCTGGAAGTTCTCTTCCTGCACGTTGGCGAGCGACACCGCCATGGCCGGGATGCCGAGCAAGAAGCCCTCGGTGGCTGCCGCCACGGTACCCGAGTAGATGGTGTCATCGCCCATGTTCGCACCATGGTTGATGCCGGAGATCACCATCTCGGGTAGCTGCGGCAGCAGTCCAGTGACGGCCAAGTGAACGCAATCGGTGGGGGTGCCGTTGACGTGGAAGAAACCGTTCGGCGAGCGGCGCACGGCGAGGGGCCGATCCAAAGTGAGCGAGTTGCTCGCCCCGCTGCGGTCGCGTTCCGGTGCGACGACGGTCACCTCGTGCGACTGCGCCTTCAGGGTCGATGCCAAGACGGCCAGGCCAGGTGCGAAATAGCCGTCGTCGTTGCTGAGAAGGATTCGCATTGGCCGCGAGGTGGATGAGGGTTAAATGGTCGGGGCGAGAAGATTCGAACTTCCGACCCCCTGCACCCCATGCAGGTGCGCTACCAGGCTGCGCTACGCCCCGATAAGCTTTGAATTATAAGGCCTGCACGCGTCCCCGTAAACAACGCCGATTGCCTGCGGGTGGGCTCAGGTCGGATAAGTCAGGCGTTCCATGAGATAGCACAGACAATCCTGGCGGATGATGTGCGCATCGGTGGTCAGCATGGCCGGCATGAGCCGTCGGCGCAGCCGCAGAAGTCCGTCCTCCCAGTCGAACAGGCGC
>JBKBRS010000255.1:0-872 GCA_046292095.1 Thiobacillaceae bacterium | reverse complement strand
GTGCGCATCGGTGGTCAGCATGGCCGGCATGAGCCGTCGGCGCAGCCGCAGAAGTCCGTCCTCCCAGTCGAACAGGCGCTGGCTTACATCGACGCCCTGCTCGTCAATGACTTCGAGCGGCGTGGCCAGGCCCGGGCGGACGCGGCCCAAGGCACTGCCGGGCGGTAGCTCGTGGAAATTCAGCCGGTCCAGGTCGGCTGGGAAAACGACATCCGCCTCGGCGGGATCGAAGCCCAAGCTCACCGCCTCAGGCAGCCGCACGGTGGCGATGGTGTGATAGAGATCGATGTCATGTGGCGCCACGGGATGACTGGGCAGGGCCGCCAGATTGAGGCAGGCCTCGACGAAGTCGGCGGCATGGCTCTCCCCATGTGCCGTGCCTGGACGACCGCACTCGATGGTCACGGCGGGACACCGCTCGGCGAAGGCAGCCGATTGCACGCCCAGCGGCCGCAGGAAATAGACCACGGTGCGCGCAAACAGCGTGGCCAGGTGCAGGAAGCCTGGCTCCAGGCGATTGACGCAGGCGTAGTGTGGATTGCGGCCGGTGTTGTTGTGGATGTCCACGCTGGCGAAGACCGCACGCGCGGCCATGGCCTCGACCACCTGGCGCATCACCGCCGCCTCGGGCAGGTGGGGCTCGGGGGTGCCCGGCCAGACCCGGTTGTAGTCCACCTGCCCCACCAGCCGGCGCACACCGTGCCGGGCAGCGGCGACATTGCCGATGAACAGGGACAGGGCGCGCGGCAGGCCATGCGTGCGGGCGCGCGCCAGGACCCGCCGCATGGCCTCCCAGCCGGTGTCCTCGTTGCCGTGCAGCAGCACGGAGACGAACAGGGGCTCGCGTCGGCGGCCCGGCAGGTGAATCAGGG
>JBKBRS010000254.1:0-2159 GCA_046292095.1 Thiobacillaceae bacterium | reverse complement strand
CTCGTAGACCGTGTTGGCGCGAAACATCGGGAAGACGAAATCGCGCACGAATTCCTCGCGCAGGTCGTCGATGTAGATGTGCTCGGGTTTGATCCCGAGTTGCAGGGCCTTGGCCCGCGCCGGCGCCAACTCCTCCCCCTGCCCGATGTCGGCGGTGAAGGTGATCACTTCGCAGCGATAGGTGTCCTGCAGCCACTTGAGGATGACGGAGGTATCCAGACCCCCGGAGTAGGCGAGCACGACCTTTTTCACCTGGGACATGGTCTCCTCCCTTAGTGCGTGCTGCCGTCGACGGTGACCACCTCGCCGGGGAAGTTGCCCACGCGCAAGGCGCGCAGATCGGTCATCTGTGAGGCCCGCTCGATCTCGATGCCGACCACCCGTCCGTCATCGCTGAGATTGATCACCACACCGGGCTGAGCCTCCCAGGCATGGGAAGGATTCTCCGGGACGAGCTCCAGATAGAGGGAATCGGTGTCTTTGAAATAGGCGAGGTTCATGGCGGATGCTGATCGGCGGTGGCATAAAATGCCGCAATTCTACCAGCACCCACCGCGGGTTTACCCTGCCCGATGGCGGTATGGTTGGCCCCTATCCGAGAGGCTTGTACACCTGCTGCGGATTGCCACTCAGGGCTGCGTTGCGGGCGGCGTTTGGCTGACGGGGGCAGGGGCTCGCGCGCCGACCGCCATGCCCTGCAGGGTCTGTAGGCTGATCTCCTGGGCGCGCGTCATCTCTGCCGGGGACATGATGGTCGCCATGCGCTCGCGCTCGATCGCCGCGACCTCATTGCCGTTAGAGGCAGCGATGTTGAGCCAGGCATAGGCCATGTCGTGGCTCACCGGCACACCCATGCCATCGCGGTGCATGATGCCGATCAGGTATTGCGCCTCGTGGTCGTTCATGCGTGCGGCCTGCTCGAAGCGCTGATAGGCGTATTTGTAGTTTTGCACGGTGCCACGGCCGTAGAGATAGGCCATACCGAGCTGGTAGATCGCCTCCGGGTGGCCCCGATCGGCGGCGGCCTTGATCCACTCGAAGGCCTTCTGGTAGTCCAGGCGCGCCCAGTATTGCATCCCCAGCTTGAACTGCATGGCCGGGTCACCCTTCTTGGCCTGGGCGACCTCGGCGGGACTGAGCTCAGCCGCCGTCTCGGCGACGACAGGCGCGGTGTCGAGGGTGTCGGAGGCGGTCAACCAGCCGGCCTGGTGACCCGCGACCAGCAGGCCGACCAGAACAACAGCCAGGAGCGCATAGCCTCGGTAGGTCCGGACCTTGAAATGCCGCTTGCATTGGCGGCAGCGATAGGTGATGTGGAATAAGCCACCCATGCTGCGCCGGGACTGGCGCACCTGCGTGCTGCCACAATGGGGGCAGTGCTTGCCCTCCGCCACCATCCGCCTCCCCTGATATGCCGCCTGTTCCATACGCCGGGCCCTTCCGTTCGCTGTCTCGTGCCGTTCGGGTGCGTCTATTATGTGCGAAAGCGCCTACGCCGACATCCCCTCCATACGACCGCGACAACATGCGTCAGGCCGCTTGGGCGCTGGCGGGACCTGGACAGCGGCGCCGCCGAGGTTGGCCTGCGCCGAAATAGGCTGCAGCGCGGCTCCGGTACTTAGTCGTCGACATACCCGAGCAACAGAAATTCCATGAGCGCCTTCTGCGTGTGCAGTCTATTTTCCGCCTCGTCCCAGACAACGCTCTGCGGGCCGTCGATGACCTCGGCGGCCACCTCCTCGCCGCGGTGGGCCGGCAGGCAGTGCATGAAGATGGCGTCGGGCTTGGCCATGCGCATCATCTCGGCATCGACCTGCCAGTCGGCGAAGGCGCGCAGGCGCTGCGCGCTCTCCGCCTCGAAGCCCATGCTGGTCCAGACATCGGTGGTGACCAGGTCGGCGTTGCGGCAGGCCTCCATGGGGTCGGCGAACTGTTCGTAATGGCTGGTGTCGTACAGCCCGGCGCGCTCGGGCTCGACCTCATAGCCCGGCGGCGTGGAGACGTGCACGTTGAAGTCGAAGACCTCGGCCGCCTGCAGCCAGGTATTGCAGACGTTGTTGGAGTCACCGATCCAGGCCACGGTCTTGCCCTGGATGGAGCCGCGGTGCTCGATGTAGGTGTAGATGTCGGCCAGGATCTGGCAGGGGTGGTACTCGTTG
>JBKBRS010000253.1:0-2172 GCA_046292095.1 Thiobacillaceae bacterium | reverse complement strand
AAGGATTGGTGACGCCGCCCGCCGCCAAAGGCCCGATGCCCAGCCGCGCCACGACGCAGTATCAGCCGACGATCCGGAATGACATCGATGACGACATCACCTACCGGCTGGCGCAGTTGCGCGGCCTTGAAACCGAGGCTGGATCGGGTCGCGCCCGCGTCCAGGCTGAAGCCGACACCTCATCGAGGTTGCCTGAAAGCCGAGCGCGGCAGCGAGCGGCGATTGTCTGTGTATCACGAACGATATATCATGCCGCAATGAACGGCAAAGAGGTCATCCGGCGGCTGGAGCAGGCGGGCTGGCGCGTGGCGCGCGTGCAAGGCAGCCACCACATCCCGGTCAAGGCCGGAGTGCCGCGCAGCGTGCCGGTGCCGGTTCACGGCAGCCGCGATCTTTCCGCCGGTCTCGTCAAGGCTATCGAACGACAAAGCGGAGTGAAGCTGGCATGAACATCGCCTACCCCTACACCCTGAAGCGTGAGCCCGAAGGCGGGTTTCTCGTGCAATTCGTCGATCTGGAGGAAGCCTTCACCGAGGGCGAGACCGAAGAGCAGGCCGCCTTCAACGCCGCCGAGGTGCTCACCGGCGTGCTGGCGGTGCGCCTGGAACAGGGCGAGAACATCCCGCGCCCCTCGCCCGCCGCGGGCCGCCCGGTGGCGGTGCCGGACGCGCCGGTGCAGGCGGCGCTTCTGATCCACTTCGCGCGCGAAGGGCGTGCGCTCTCCGAACTCGCCCGCGCGATGGGCACCAGCTGGCCCGCCGCGCAGCGGCTCACCCGCCCCGGCAACCCGACGATCAAGCAACTAGAGCGGGCCGCCGCCGCGCTGGGGAAAAGGCTGGTGCTGAGCCTGGAGTAAGACCCGGCCGCGCCGGTGCGGGTCGTCGCTTTGACGTAAAAGGGTATCGCGACGCATGATGCGCCCTCCCTGAGCGGGGGAGGGGTCGAGGGTGAAGAAACGGACATGGCAACATTCCAGACTTAGGGCGGCGTCGTCATGTCCGATGGGCGCGTGTGCCTGACGAGTCGCCCTAACGGCCATGGCCGCTGCCACCCCAGAAGATGAAAGCGGCCATGGCCGTCGTTGACCCCAACCCCTCTCCCGCTGGGAGAGGGGCGCTTCGTGAGTTGGCTGCGCCAACTTTCATGCTATAGGGTGAAGCCGCCCCTTGGCCTGGCAGGCCAGGGCCTGGATCGTGGCAATTCGAGGCTGACGTGGCCATGGGCCCGAATGCCCGATATCATTACCGTTGGCAACCGTTTTTCCGCGCCCGGGGTGGCGGCAAGCGATGTCGCGCACCGGGTGCACCGGGATATGCGGACCGTCTGTTCCGACCGGCGGCGGCTGACCGCCTCACCATCGACTCCGTGCTTCGCTACCATGGCTGATCCGAAGATCTACGTCGGCCTGCGCCAGGATGGCCACGGCCTCACCCAGCTCGGCCGTATCGTCATCGATGCCTGGGTGTTCGGCCTGATTCCGGAGACCGAGGACTGCGCCGGCTGGGACCTGGGGCGCATGCAGGCGCTGATGGAGCGGGTGGATGCGCAGTGGGACAAATACGGCAATCTGCCCAGCCGACTGCCACCCGATTTGAGGGAGCGCCACGCCGCGCTCTATGCCCGCATCATGGCGGAGGCGCGACGCAAAGGCTGGAACCCGGAGCTGGAAGAGGACGAATAGGGCCCATGCCCGAGATTTCCAGCGATCTGGAACGCGCCCTGATGCTGTTGCGCACAGGCGGCGTGGTGGCCATCCCTACCGAGACCGTCTATGGCTTGGCCGCGGATGCGCGCAACCCCGAGGCCGTGCGCCGGATCTTCGCCATCAAGGGCCGGCCTGCGGACCATCCTCTGATCGTGCACATCGCTGCGGCCGAGGCGCTGCCAGACTGGGCACAGGACATTCCCGATGCCGCCTGGCGGCTGGCGCGCGTCTTCGCGTCCGATGACACGGACAGCGGGACCTGAGTCGCGGTGGTCATCTGCGAGTTCGCTTTATCGCTCGTTTCCACCGCCAAGTTAGGAGGCCCGCTTGCGGGCAGAACCTGGGTCTCATGATCCATCATAATCTTGATCGAGGACTGTGGCGCTTGTGGGCAAAGGGGCGCTGGGAGGCGCGCAGCGTTTTCCACGGCAAGCGCCCCGGTGCGCCTAAGGCGCATTGTCCACAAG
>JBKBRS010000252.1:0-2229 GCA_046292095.1 Thiobacillaceae bacterium | reverse complement strand
CAGGCGGGCAAAGGCATCACCGAGATGCTGCTCGGCAGCGAGGACCTGTGACGTCATCGCGGCGGACGGCCCTCGCCGTGGGGGCGGCCCGCTGGCGACGAATCCGAGGAATCTATTGACCGCCAAGCCCGCCCCTTACCGGGGGCGGGGGAGGGCGGCCGAAAAGAGGAATCTCACCCATGAAACACATCATCGCCGTTTTGCTGGAAAACGAGGCCGGGGCCCTGTCGCGCGTCGTCGGGCTGTTCTCGGCGCGGGGCTACAACATCGAGTCGCTCACCGTCGCCCCGACCGAAGACCCATCGCTGTCGCGCATGACGATCCAGACGACCGGCTCGGACGACATCATCGAGCAGATCACCAAGCACCTCAACCGCCTGATCGAGGTCGTCAAGGTCGTCGACCTGACCGAGGGCGCCTACACCGAGCGCGAGCTGATGCTGGTCAAGGTGCGCGCGGTCGGCAAGGAGCGCGAGGAGATGAAGCGCATGGCCGACATTTTCCGCGGCCGCATCATCGACGTGACCGAGAAGAGCTACACCATTGAGCTCACCGGCGACCAGGCCAAGAACGATGCCTTTCTGCAAGCCATCGACCGCAGCGCCATTCTGGAAACGGTGCGCACCGGTGCCTGCGGCATCGGTCGCGGCGAGCGCATTTTGCGCGTCTGAATCCCTCCCTCTTTTCACCTGGAGCGAACAATGAAAGTCTTCTACGACAAGGACTGTGACCTGAGCCTGATCAAAGGCAAGACCGTGGCCATCATCGGCTATGGCAGCCAAGGCCACGCGCATGCGCAAAACCTCAACGACAGCGGCGTCAAGGTCATCGTCGGTCTGCGCAAGGGTGGTGCCTCGTGGAGCAAGGCCGAGAAGGCCGGCCTGACCGTGATGGAGGTCAACGACGCGGTCAAGGCGGCGGATGTCGTGATGATTCTGCTGCCCGACGAGCAGATCGCCGAGGTCTACAACCAGAACGTCGCCCCGCACATCAAGCAGGGCGCGTCGCTGGCGTTCGCGCATGGCTTCAACGTGCACTACAACCAGGTGGTGCCGCGCGCCGATCTGGACGTGTGGATGGTCGCGCCCAAGGCCCCGGGCCACACCGTGCGCAGCACCTACCTGCAGGGCGGCGGTGTGCCGCATCTGGTGGCGGTGCACCAGGACCGCAGCGGCAAGGCGCGTGATCTGGCGCTGTCCTATGCCATGGCCAACGGCGGCGGCAAGGCCGGCATCATCGAGACCACCTTCAAGGAAGAGACCGAGACCGACCTGTTCGGCGAGCAGGCCGTGCTGTGCGGCGGCGCGGTGGAGCTGGTCAAGATGGGCTTCGAGACGCTGGTCGAGGCCGGCTACGCGCCCGAGATGGCCTACTTCGAGTGCCTGCACGAACTCAAGCTCATCGTCGACCTGATGTACGAGGGCGGCATCGCCAACATGAACTACTCCATCTCCAACAACGCGGAGTTTGGCGAGTACGTCACCGGCCCCGAGGTGATCAACGAGGAGTCTCGCAAGGCCATGCGCAAGGCGCTGGAGCGCATCCAGAACGGCGATTACGCCAAGATGTTCATCCAGGAAGGCCGCCTGAACTACCCCAGCATGACGGCGCGCCGCCGCAACCTGGCCGCGCACCCGATCGAAGTGGTCGGCGCCCAATTGCGGGCCATGATGCCCTGGATCGCCAAGAACAAGCTGGTCGATCAGAGCCGCAACTGATGGATCGCCGGCCGGTGGCCGGCCGCTCCCTCCCTAACGCCCGCGTGCGGCACGCCGTGCCCGTGCCCGTGCGCGGGCGTTGTCGCATGCGGGGGCGCGTGGGCCGTCCCGCGTGGGCGTACACTTGCGCTCGGCCCGCGCGCTCGCCGCGCAGGGACAGTCCCCTCGCAGTGGCTTTGGTTCATGCTCGACGGATCTGACATTCCCCCCACCTCGGAGGCGCCGCGGCGCGCCAAGGGCATTTATGTCCTGCCCAACCTGGTGACGCTGGCGGCGTTGTTCGGTGGCTTTTACGCCATCGTGATGGCCATGAACGGCCGCTACGATCTGGCCACCACCGGCATCTTCGTTGCGATGGTGCTGGACAGCCTGGACGGCCGCATCGCGCGCCTGACGCACACGCAAAGCGCCTTTGGCGAGCAGATGGACTCGCTGTCGGACATGGTCTCGTTCGGCGCGGCGCCCGCCTTGGTGGCCTACGAGTGGGCGCTGCGCGATCTGGGGCGCTGGG
>JBKBRS010000251.1:0-2253 GCA_046292095.1 Thiobacillaceae bacterium | reverse complement strand
GACAGTGACGAGACGTTGGCTGCTGCTTTTGGCAATTGTAACATGGGGGCTCGCGCCGGCCTGGGCAGCCGAGGGTCTGCCCCTGGCGCGCGATCTGCAGCAGGATGGCGACGAAGCCCGCGCGCGCAACGCCGCCGTGCTGCTGGCCTTCGTCAGCCCGCGTTGTCCTTACTGCGAGCTCGCGCTCAACGAGGTCCTGATCCCCACCAGCCGCAACCCGGAATACCAGGAGAAATTGGTGATGCGCCGCGTCTTCACGCGCGGTACCCAGCCGATGCGCGACTTCAACGGCCGGCGCATCACACAGCGCGACTTCGCCAGCCAGCACGGGGTCTTTCTGGTGCCCACCGTGATCCTGTTCGACGCCGATGGCACGCCCTTGAGCAAACCCATTGTGGGCATCACCACGGTCGATCAGTATAGCTTCGATCTCGACCAGGCCATCGCCCAGGCCATCGCCCAGGCCATGACCAAGCTGCGCCCGCGCAGAAGCGCCGAGCCGGCGCAGACGGCCAGCGGCAACATTCCATAGCGACCGGACTGCCTCAGGGGCGAAACGAGCGCATGACGTGGTGCTGCCGGCGCGACACCGGCAGACGCTCGGGCCAGTCTTTCAGCACCGCCACCCAATGCGACGCATCCCCCTCGCCGATCCGCTCGAAACCTGCCAGGTGCCGGCGCGCCACCAGGCAGCGCCGGTGGATGCGCACGAAGGCGTCGGGGAACTCCTGCTCCAGACGCACCAGCGACTCGTTGAGCAGGAACTCCCGCTCACGCGTGCGCGCCGTCACATACTTGAGCTCGGCCCGCAGGTAGAGCACGTCGGCCACGGGGATGAGCCAGACCCGGCCGCGCTCGCTGCTCAACAGGTGCCGCCGGGGCGACAGCGCTGCGCCGTCCTCGGCGCCGAGCGGACGCACACGGCCGAGGGCCTCGGTCAGGCGGGCGAGCCGCACCGGCTTGACCAGATAATCGACCGCGCGCAGCTCGAAGGCCTGGACGGCATACTCGTCGTGCGCCGTAGTGAAGATGACCGCCGGCGGCTGTGCCAGACCGGCCAGATGGCGCGCCGCCTCGACCCCGCTGAGGCCCGGCATCTGGATGTCCAGCAGCACGACATCCGGCCTGTGCTCGGCCGCCTGCGCCAGAACCTCCGTGCTCGTGGCCGCCTCCCCCACCACCCGGTTGGGACAGGCCGGCTCGGCGTCGGCCAATAGGTCGCGCAGCCGCCGGCGCGCCGGCGGTTCGTCGTCGGCGATGAGCACCTTGAGCGGTTGTGGCGTCATGTCGGTATGCGTCGGGCCACCCCAAGCGGGCGGTCCGCTCCCTCGGGGGACGGCGAACGCGGTGAATCGAGTGTCGTTTGATCCTTGAACGCCGAAGCCTGACGGTTGGCGCCGGGATGACCCCCCCGCGCAGGTCGTCCGCCCTCAGTCCTCAGTCCTCCGTCCTCTGTCTTCTCCTTTCCGTCCTCTGTTCCCAGTCTTCTGTCCTCTGACAACCGCAACGGCATGACCACCTGCACGACGAATTCGCCGCCGACGGTGTGCGTGGTCAGACGGGCATCGGCGTCGAAATGCAGGGCCAGTCGCTCGCGGATGTTCGACAGGGCCATGCGGTTGCCGCTGCGAGGTTCGCCTTGGGCGTGCACCGGGTTACGCACGACCACGTGCAAAAAGCCATCGCGGGCGAACACGTCCACACGCACGGCGCCGCCCGCGGGGCTGGGCTCGACGCCGTGATAGATGGCATTTTCGATGAGGGGCTGCAACACCAGTGGCGGCAGCAGCGCGTTCGCCGGCGCGTTCTCCACCTTCCAGGCCAGGCGCAGACGCTCGCCCAGGCGCAGTTGCTCGATCTCGGCATAGGCGCGTGCCAGCTCGAGCTCGCGGGCAAGGGGCGAGAGCTGGCGGTTGTCGGCCATGTGCACGCGAAAGAGGTCGGCCAGGTTGGCCAGTACATCCTCGGCCTGACGCGGCGAATGGCGCAGGAGCGAGAGCACGGTGTTGAGGCTGTTGTAGAGGAAATGCGGGCGGATACGCGACTGCAAGGCCTGTAGCCTGGCCTCGGCCAGCGCCGGGGAAAGCACGCGGTGACGCCAGTTGAAATAGGCCAGCACCGCCCCGGCCGCAAGCCCCGAGAGCAACAGGGCGCGTAGCGCACTGCCCTGGCCGGCATCGGGGAAGCGAAGCGTGAGCCAGAGGTGCCAGAGCAGCCCCACGAGGGCACTGGCGGTGACGAGCACGGCGACCC
>JBKBRS010000250.1:0-2240 GCA_046292095.1 Thiobacillaceae bacterium | reverse complement strand
TCCCCGCGTGCGCGGGGGAGGCTGCCGCTGCTGCTGCCTGGCCGCGGCCAAGTCGGGTCGATCCCCGCGTGCGCGGGGGAGGCGCTGCAAAATCATCTGCAAGTATCAGCCAGTCGGGTCGATCCCCGCGTGCGCGGGGGAGGCGAGGTGATGGCGATGGGCTTCGCCGCCGCCGAGGGTCGATCCCCGCGTGCGCGGGGGAGGCATCAACCGCACCCCGGGTAATCGGGGGTAAAGAGGTCGATCCCCGCGTGCGCGGGGGAGGCAACGACATGCTGGTAACCATGCTCATCAACACAGGTCGATCCCCGCGTGCGCGGGGGAGGCTCGCCGGAGATGGGCGAACAGTGGCGCATATCAGGTCGATCCCCGCGTGCGCGGGGGAGGCGGATCGAGGACCGCATCAAAAGCCTGGTCGGCGGGTCGATCCCCGCGTGCGCGGGGGAGGCCAAGCAGGCTCGGTCGCCGGGTGCTTATTGGTGGGTCGATCCCCGCGTGCGCGGGGGAGGCGCGCTGGCGGCGTCGGCACGGCTTCGCCAGGCAGGTCGATCCCCGCGTGCGCGGGGGAGGCCTGCTGCCGCATCTAGTCGGCCTGCGTAAGCAGGGTCGATCCCCGCGTGCGCGGGGGAGGCTGACGCTTGCGGCGGCCTGATGCGCGAGTTTGGGGTCGATCCCCGCGTGCGCGGGGGAGGCGCGCCGCTGCGCAAAAGATGCGTCTAGATGCAAGGTCGATCCCCGCGTGCGCGGGGGAGGCGGTAAGCCCGCTCGCTACCCCGAGCGGTTCGAGGGTCGATCCCCGCGTGCGCGGGGGAGGCATCGTGTTGCCCCTGAGGGTCGTCGTCTCGCCGGGTCGATCCCCGCGTGCGCGGGGGAGGCCGTCGGACCCCGTTCGCATCCGCGAGCGGCGCAGGTCGATCCCCGCGTGCGCGGGGGAGGCACACCGACCGCGCCGAAGGCTCCGGCGGCGATGTGTCGATCCCCGCGTGCGCGGGGGAGGCTAGTCCTGGCCGTCTCTGACGACCTCACCCGCGGGTCGATCCCCGCGTGCGCGGGGGAGGCGCGCCCTCGATCTGGGGCACGAACACCTTGCGGGGTCGATCCCCGCGTGCGCGGGGGAGGCGGCGCGCTCGCGGCCGAGCGCCCGAGGCGATGGGGTCGATCCCCGCGTGCGCGGGGGAGGCCGCTCAAGGCCGCCGGCGTCACGCATGTGCTCGGGTCGATCCCCGCGTGCGCGGGGGAGGCTTGCATCTAGACGCATCTTTTGCGCATCTTTTGGGTCGATCCCCGCGTGCGCGGGGGAGGCATAGCTTTGATTTTGTCGGTGACGACCAATACAGGTCGATCCCCGCGTGCGCGGGGGAGGCCTTTGATCATGACTTGCTCCGGTTGGTGATAGAGGTCGATCCCCGCGTGCGCGGGGGAGGCGTCACCATGAGACTGGCCGTCGGGCGTGTCCTGGGTCGATCCCCGCGTGCGCGGGGGAGGCATAGCGTCGCGCTTTATCGGGATAGCGTCGCGCGGTCGATCCCCGCGTGCGCGGGGGAGGCATTATGTCGATGGTGTGGGCGGCGGCCGGTTTAGGTCGATCCCCGCGTGCGCGGGGGAGGCAGTCCAATTCCGGTGCCGTTCGGCCGGTTTGGAGGTCGATCCCCGCGTGCGCGGGGGAGGCTCTCGGCCATCGAGCGGCTGCGCGAAGTCGCTGGGTCGATCCCCGCGTGCGCGGGGGAGGCGATAGCGAAACGTGCAAAACGGCCTTGCCCAGGGGTCGATCCCCGCGTGCGCGGGGGAGGCTGGGTGTCGGGCAGGTGCAGGGCCGCACACACGGGTCGATCCCCGCGTGCGCGGGGGAGGCTAAGTAACGCGCTCGGGCATAGCTAAAGGGGGGGGTCGATCCCCGCGTGCGCGGGGGAGGCTAGTGCGAGCTTGGCACGCCACACCGCAAATTTGGTCGATCCCCGCGTGCGCGGGGGAGGCAAATACAAAAAGGCGTTTGCGCCGGACACGAGGGGTCGATCCCCGCGTGCGCGGGGGAGGCGATAGCGAAACGTGCAAAACAGCCTTGCCCAGGGGTCGATCCCCGCGTGCGCGGGGGAGGCTTGCGGACGACACTCCTGGCGGTGTGTCGATGGGGTCGATCCCCGCGTGCGCGGGGGAGGCCGGCTGGCGATCCGAGGAGAGGTCTAAAGCGAGGGTAGATACCCGCGTGCGGGGGGGAGGCCCGGGGATTTGTCCAGGGCAAG
>JBKBRS010000249.1:271-2306 GCA_046292095.1 Thiobacillaceae bacterium | reverse complement strand
TCATGATGTGGGCTTCGGGATGTTCCGCTCGCAGATCGAATACAAGGCCCAGCGCTACGGGACTCGGTTGGTCATTGCCGACCGCTGGCATCCCAGCAGCCGCCTGTGCTCGGTCTGTGGCTGGAAGCACGAGACGCTTGCATTGAAGGATCGGGAATGGGACTGCCCACAATGTGGTGCGCACCACGACCGTGACCTGAATGCGGCGCTCAATCTGAAACGGCTGGCAACCGCAACTGCCCTACCCGTGGCGAGTCCGTCCGGTAACGGCGGCACTGTGGCAGAGGGGGTCTCTGCCGCAGTCGGGAAAGTGACGCCTGTCAGATACGAACACGGTCAGCAAGACGGTTCGGGGCAGGAAGGAAACTGTGCGCATGAGCGCGCACTTTTCTGATAGCAGAGCGATCATGACCCTCTCGCCCCAAGTCCGCGCCGCCCTCTGGCAAGCCATGCGCCCCTTAGCGTTGGGCTGGGGCGCAATCCTGCTTGTGCTCGCGCTGCTGCTCGCCCTGCTTGCCTGGCAAGTCGAGCGGCAAACCCAGCGGCTTTCGCAATCGCGGGACCAGCGCGCCATGCTGGAGCAACGGCATTCGCAGCTGCGGCAAGACTACGACTTGGCCTTCGCCCATCGTCAAGACTATGTCCTATGGCGGCAGGAAGGCCTCTTCGGCGACCAGCCGGTCGCGCAATGGCGTGCGCTCCAAATGCAGAAAATCCTCGACTGGGGGGCGACCCAAAGCCCCTGGGTACAACAGGCCGTGCAGATGGAGCTACAAAGCATACGACCCTGGCAGGCCGCCTCGGAGGCGGCAGCCGCTCAGCCCCCGGCCGCGCAAGCGCCCGCGCCCAAGGCCGAAAGCGCCCCGTCCGCCGGCCCAATGGCCCAAACGCTGCAAGTCAAAGGCAGCGGCCTGCATGACCTCGAAGCCTTTGGCGTGGCGCAAGGCATCCAGCGGGTGTTGGGCAACATCGCCGCGCTGCGGCAGTGCGCGTTCAAGCTAGGCGGCGGGGCCTCCGCCGCGGCGGCCGAATCAACGGCAACGGCCCTGCCTAATCTGGAATGGGAGTGCGAATGGACCTTGTTCTACATCCCCCTCTCCGCGCCGGACGCCCTCGCCGCGCCGGCCCCGCGGCCATGAGGCGCGTCGCCCTCTGGCTCCTCATGCTCGGCGCGGCGGCAGCCGCGGCGCAGCCCACCTCGCCGCCCGTGCCGAGCGTCAGCAGCCAGCAACGCTGGCTGCTCACCCCGGCGCAGCGGGCCGCCATCGAACAGGCGCGTCGCGCAGCCCTCGCCGCAGCGCCAGATGCCCAAGCCGAGGACAACGGCCCCTGGCGGCTCGACGGCCTGGCGCAACCGCGGCAAGCGGGCGGCAGCGCCTGGATCAACGGGCAACTGGTTCAAGCCGGCGATCGCCTCGCGCCCAGCGTGCGGCTGCGCGCCATACGTCCCGACGGCGTGATTCTGGAGCGCGAAGGCCGCCGCATCGCGCTGCGGCCCGGCCAGACGCTCGAACCCGACGGCCAGGCGCGCGACCTGCTACCCCCGACGCCCTCGCCGGCGCCGGCCTTGGTGTCAATGCGCTTGACACCCTCGACCGCTGCGGATGAACCAAGATAGAATCACCGGGATGGAATCGCGATCATCGCTTGCGGAGAACGACATGACGAAACGCACAGCATGTCCGGACGTCGAGCAGTCGTCCAAGGCCCTCGCCTGGTGGCCCGAGGCAGGCCTCACGCTCGTCGAGATGGCCTTGGTGCTCGCCATTATCGGCCTGATGGCAGCCCTCTTTTTGCCGATGATGAGCAGTATGCGCGAAGCGCAGCAAATCAAGGAAACGCGCGCCAAGCTCGCCGCCATCGACGCCGCCCTGGTGCGCTTCGTCATGCTCAACGATCGGCTGCCCTGTCCGGCGGATGGTGCCCTCCCGGAAACGGATCCCAACGCGGGACTGGAGCTGACCTTGGATGGCCAACCTGATGGCTGTGACCCAATTGTGCGGACTCGAGCCGTCGTCCCTTGGCGCACATTGGG
>JBKBRS010000249.1:0-261 GCA_046292095.1 Thiobacillaceae bacterium | reverse complement strand
CCCTGTCCGGCGGATGGTGCCCTCCCGGAAACGGATCCCAACGCGGGACTGGAGCTGACCTCGGATAGGGACTCGGATAGGGAATTTGACTACTGTGACCCAATTGTGCGGACTCGAGCCGTCGTCCCTTGGCGCACATTGGGGCTGACGGCACAAGACGCCCTCGATGCCTGGGGCACGCGCATCACTTACCGACCCTGGATGACCTTAGCCTCCGACCGGTCGCTTACGTATACCGCCTTGACCGGCTGCGAGGGGGAG
>JBKBRS010000248.1:0-2317 GCA_046292095.1 Thiobacillaceae bacterium | reverse complement strand
GAAGGCACGCCAGCCGGACCAATGTCGCCGCGCGAGCCAGACGCTGAGCAGGGCCAGGGCGGCCCAGGTGGGCAGGTAGAAAACCGAGCCGTTCAGGGTGTCGGGCGGCAGCGACCGCTGCACGGCGGTGTTGACGGCATGATAGAGCAGGAATAGCGCAAGGGTTGCAGCCCAGCCGAGACCCAGGGCGCGCCGCAGCGACACCAGCAGGAAGACGCTGATGAAGACCAGGATGGGCAGCACGTCCAGCCACATGGCCCAGCGCCGGGCGGTGAGGTGCCAGAGTCCGCTGCCCACCCCGATGGCGGCGATCAAGGCGATCAGTAGCGCCAGGTCCCAGCCCTGCCCCAGTCGACCGCGGTAGGACCACCCGTAGGCCCTTGCCAGCAGAACCGCGGCCAGGACAAAGGCCAGGTTGGTCAGCGTGTTGAGCGGCTCAGCCCAGAGGCCGCTGGCCGTGCGCTCGCAGTAGAGGTCGATAATGTCGTGCAAACGGGACGCTCAGGCGTGGTGTTTCGGTCCTTCGGCGATGCGGTCCATCAGCGCGAACATCACCCCGGAGATCACCAACACGACGTGGATGCCGACCTTCCAGGCAAGATGGGTATTGTCGTAATTGGTCACGTTGATGAAGGCCTTGAGCAGCTCGATGCCGGAGATGGCGACGATGGAGGCGATCAGTTTCAGCTTGAGCCCGGAGAAATCCACCTTGCCCATCCATTCCGGGCGGTCCTCATGGCCCTCGCCGGTGTGGATCTTGGAGACGAAGTTCTCGTAGCCGCTGAAGATGATGATGAGCAGCAGGTTGGCCACCAGCGACATATCGACCAGGGTGAGCACGGCGAGGATCAGCTCGCTCTCGCTGGCGGTGAAGAGATGACCGACGACATGGGAGAATTCCTGCACGAACTTGACCAGCAGCAGGAGGATGCTCACCACCAGACCGATGTAGAACGGGGCGAGCAGCCAGCGGCTGTTGAACATGAGCAACTCGAGGCCGTGCTCTATTCTTTTCATGCGGCTATCCTTTCATTAGCGCAGTTCTCAGCCGCGCGATTCTACCGCAGTCCGATGTCGGCCTTGTGGCGCAGCGAAGGCGTAGGAAACCGCGAATACAAGACTTGGGGGGCAGGGATATGGCCATCGGTCTGATTATCATCGGCGACGAGATCCTCTCGGGCCGGCGGCAGGATCGGCATTTCGCCAAGGTGCGCGAGATCCTGGCGGCCCGCGCGCTGCGGCTCGCCTGGGTCTGTTACCTCGGCGACGATCGCGCGCGCATCCGCGCAACCCTACAGCAGACCTTCGCCGCCGGCGACATCGTCTTCAGCACCGGCGGTATCGGCGCCACGCCCGACGATCATACCCGCCAGGCAGCGGCCGAAGCCCTCGGGCGTCCTCTTGTCCTGCATCCCGAGGCGGCACGGCTGATTACCGAGCGTACCCAGGCGGTTGGGTTGCCGATCACAGCGGAGCGCCTGCGCATGGGTGAGTTCCCCGCGGGTGCCGAGATCATCCCCAATCCCTACAACCGCATTCCGGGCTTCTCGGTCGGCGACCATCATTTCCTGCCGGGCTTTCCCGAGATGGCCTGGCCCATGCTCGAGTGGGTGCTCGACACCCGCTATGCCCATCTGTTCAACGCGCAGCCGCTGGGGGAACAATCCTTCGTCGTGCGAGGGCTGGCCGAGGCCACGCTCACCCCCCTCATGGAACGTGTGGAGGCGCAATACGAGGGGGTGCGTGTGTTCAGCCTGCCGCGCCTTGACCCCCAGGGGCGGACCGGCTACGAGATCGAGCTGGGGGTCAAAGGACCGCCCGAGCAGCTCGACGCCGCTCTGGCAGTGCTCCGTGCCGGGGCCCTTGCCCTCGGCGGTCAGATCGAAATGGCGCGTGACCGTGAAAGCCCCTGATGGTTGCGACGAGAAGGGGCCCTCCGTTGAGACGGAAATGTGGATGTGTTGCGGGCTGAACCCGAACGGCGCGCCACGAGCCGCGCCTGCCACCCGCGTTTGGGGTACGTCGGCAAGGGATTGCCGACCTACGGTGCCTGGCAGGAGGCCCGCTTGCGGGCCGAACCCGCGGTGCGAGCCGGTCGGAAGGGGTCCGGTCAATGTTCGGGGAAGAAACGCCAAACGTTTTGCGACCTCTCGCCGCACGCTTCCATACCCATGTCGCCACTTCCCGCCACCGCCTTCATGCTAACAGCCATGGCCGCTGCCACCCCAGAGAATGAAAGCGGCCATGGCCGTTGCCTCACCTTGAGCCCCTCTGTGGGCCTGCGGCCCATCCCTCGCTATGCTCGGGACCGCAACTT
>JBKBRS010000247.1:0-2345 GCA_046292095.1 Thiobacillaceae bacterium | reverse complement strand
CCGGCGCCACGGTAGCCGATGCGGCGGCAGGCCTCGGCGCAGCGCGCGCCGATCTTGTCGCGCAGCCTCGGGTCGAGGCCGGGGGCGGGGGCCTCTTCCAGGATCTTCTGGTGGCGCCGCTGCATGGAGCAGTCGCGCTCGCCCAGGTGTACGGCGTTGCCGTGCGTGTCGGCGAGGACCTGAAACTCGATGTGGCGCGGGTTGGCCAGGAACTTCTCCATGTACACCGTGGGGTTGCCGAAGGCCGCCTGTGCCTCGCCCTGGGTGAGCTGGATGGCCTGTAGCAGGTTCGCCTCGGTGTGCACCACGCGCATGCCGCGCCCGCCGCCGCCGCCGGCCGCCTTGATGATGACCGGGTAGCCGATGTCGCGGGCCAGGCGCAGGCACTCATCCGGGTCTTCCGGCAGCGCCCCCTCGGAGCCGGGCACCACCGGCACCCCGGCCGCTTTCATCGCCGCCTTGGCCGAGACCTTGTCACCCATCAGCCGTATGGTCTCCGGCCGCGGGCCGATGAAGACGAAGCCGGACTGCTCGACCCGCTCGGCGAAGTCGGCATTCTCGGAGAGGAAGCCGTAGCCGGGATGGATGGCCTCGGCATCGGTCACCTCGGCCGCGGCGATGATGGCCGGTACGTGCAAATAACTCTTGGCCGAGGGGGCGGGGCCGATGCACACCGATTCGTCGGCGAGCTTGACGTATTTGGCGTCGCGGTCGGCCTCGGAATGCACGGCCACGGTCTTGATGCCCATCTCGCGGCAGGCACGCTGAATCCTGAGGGCGATCTCGCCGCGGTTGGCGATCAGGATCTTCTCAAACATGGAGGATGTCAGAAGGGGTCATGGCGGTCGCGCCCATCACCCGATAATGAAGAGAGGTTCGCCGTATTCCACGGGCTGCCCATTTTCCACCAGGATGGCCTTGATGACGCCGCCTTGGTCAGCCTCGATCTCGTTCATGAGCTTCATGGCCTCGATGATGCACAGGGTGTCGCCGGGGTTGACCGTCTGGCCGACCTCGACGAAAGGCTTGGCGCCGGGGGAGGGCGCCCGGTAGAAGGTGCCGACCATGGGTGACTTGACGATGTGGCCCTCGGGCTGGGGTGGCTCCGGTGCGGGGGTCGAGCCGTTGGTGACCTCCGGCGCGGCCGGCACGGGCGGCACCACGTAGGTCGGCGGCGGGGCGTATTGCGCGGGCGGGCCGGCCAGCGCGCGGGTGATGCGCACGCGCTCCTCGCCCTCGGTGATCTCCAGCTCGGCGATGCCCGATTCCTGCACCAGGTCGATGAGCTTCTTGAGTTTACGCAGATCCATTCATTCCTCCAGGGCATGAAGGGCATAGCCCAGGGCGAAGAGATAGCCCATGGCCCCCAGACCGGTGATCGTACCCACCGCGAGGTCCGAGAAGTAGGATTGACGGCGGAACGGTTCGCGGGCGTGTACGTTGGACAGGTGCACCTCGATGAAGGGGATGCCCACCGCCGCCAGGGCGTCGCGCAGGGCCACGCTGGTGTGGGTGAAGGCGGCCGGGTTGATGATGATGAAGCCCACCCCCGCCTCGCGCGCTGCCTGGATGCGCTCGATGAGCAGGTGTTCGGCATTGCTCTGAAAGCATTCCACCGTCACCCCGGCGGCACGCCCCTGTTCCTGCAGGGCGGCGTCGATCTCGGCGAGGGTCTGGCGGCCGTAGTGTTCCGGCTCACGCTGCCCCAGGAGGTTGAGATTGGGCCCGTGCAGGACCAGTATTCTGCCCTTCTGCGGCGCAGTCGGGGCCGTGTTGGACGAGGCGTTGGGAGCGGGTTTGGGCGGGCGCCTTCTGGTGGGCATGGCGGTATGCCGCGTGTTGTGAAGTGGCCGCGAGTTTGCCGCAAATGCCCGGCAATTGTCCAGAATTCGCCACCGGTTCGCGGCAGGTTGGGCGGACGTCGGCATCCGGTCCGCGGCTCTGGCGTACAATGCGCCCCTCGTGCGTCACTCCACATGCCTCACCCGACACCTTCCTGCCTGACCCTCTGGCGCCTGATCGACGGAAAACCGGGCCACGAAAAGCAGAGCCTGGGACTCGCGCAGGCCCTGCAGCGCCTCGCCGCGGCGCGCTGGTACGACGTCCGGGTGCACGGTACCGCTTTCGCTTCCGTTCGCGCCGCCCTGCAGTGGGCCCTCAGGCGTTTTCCCGCCGGTCATGGCTTGCCCGCCCCCGATCTGATCCTCGCCGCCGGCCATGCCACGCATCTGCCCGCGCTCGCCGCCCGGCGCGCCTATGGCGGCCGCATCGTGGTGCTGATGCGGCCTAGCCTGCCGCTCGCGCTGTTCGACCTTTGCCTGATCCCTGCGCACGACCAACCGGGG
>JBKBRS010000246.1:0-2350 GCA_046292095.1 Thiobacillaceae bacterium | reverse complement strand
GGCCTCATCACCGGCAACGGCGGCCGTATCCACCGTCTGGAGGACTGGGGCCGTCGGCAGCTCGCCTACACCATTCAGAAGGTGCACAAGGCCCACTACGTGCTCATGAACATCGAGTGCGACCAGGCCACGCTGAACGAGCTGGAGCACGGCTTCCGCTTCAACGACGCCATCCTGCGTCACCTGATCATCGCCCGCGAGGAGGCGATCACCACGCCCTCGCCGATGATGAAAGAAGAGAAGGCGCGCAACCTCCTGGCCCCGCAGACGGAGTCTGCCGCCGCGGAGCCGGCCGGGGCCGTGGCCTAACGCGCGTGTGTTCGCCAACCGATTGGAGATCGGCGGTCGCGTCGTCGAGAGCAGCGGCCTGCGTCACACCCCGGCGGGCCTGCCCAGCGTGCAGCTCAAGCTCGCCCATGTCTCACTACAGCGTGAAGCCGGCCGCGAGCGCGAGGTGAACTGCGAGGTGGAGGCGCTGGCCTTCGGTGAGACCGCGACGGCGCTGGCTTGGGTGGCGAGCGGCAGTCTGCTCAACCTGATCGGCTTCGTCGAGCGCCGTGCCCTGCGCAGCCCGCAGCTCACGCTACACATCACTGGATACGAATTGATCAAGGAGTCTTGAAATGGCCCTATTTCGCAAGAAAACCGACAAAGCCCGTGACAAGCGGGGCAAGGCCGCCGGCGGCGCCCTGTTCCGTCGCAAGAAGTTCTGCCGCTTCACCGCCGAGGGGGTGAAGGAGATCGACTACAAGGACGTCGATCTGCTCAAGGACTTTATCACCGAGCAGGGCAAGATCATCCCCTCGCGCATCACCGGCACCCGTGCCCACTACCAGCGGCAGCTCTCCACGGCCATCAAGCGCGCCCGCTTCCTGGCCCTGCTGCCCTACACCGACCTGCACAAGTAAGGAGGCGGCCATGGAAATCATCCTGATGGAAAAGGTCGTCAACCTCGGCAACCTGGGCGACGTGGTCAAGGTCAAGGACGGCTACGCCCGCAACTACTTGATCCCACAGGGCAAGGCAAAGCGCGCCACCAAGGTCAACATCGAGGAATTCGCCGCGCGCAAGGCGGAACTGGAGCGGCTCGCCGCCGAGAAGCTCGCCGCTGCCCAGGCGCGCGCCGAGAAACTGACGGGCCATGTGCTGACCATCGCCCAGAAGGCCGGCGTCGACGGCCGCCTGTTCGGCTCGGTGACCAACGTCGACATCGCCGAGGCCCTGCAGGCCCAGGGCTTCGATGTGGTCCGCGCCGAGGTGCGCATGCCCGAGGGACCGTTCAAGATGGTGGGCGAGTACGAGGTCACCCTAGCCCTGCACAGCGATGTGGAGGTGCCGATCAAGGTCTGCGTGGTGGCGGAATAGCAAGCGCCCACTGTCGGCGAGCCGACGATCCTGACGATGACAAGGGCCGCGATCGCGGCCCTTGTCGTTTCCATCCCCGCCCGCTACGCTAGCACTTGACCCCTCACCCCTCACGCCGCGTCCAGAACATGTCCGCTGTCCTCGATCCCCAGCTCGCCGCCATCAAACTGCCGCCGCACTCGCTCGAGGCCGAGCAGTCCGTCCTGGGCGGGATACTGCTGGAGAACTGGGCCTGGGACCGGGTGGCCGATCTGATCAACGAGCAGGACTTCTACGCCGCCGCCCATCGCGCCATCTGGCGGCAGATCAGCCGGCTCATCGACGAGGGCAAGCCGGCTGACGTCATCACCGTGGCCGAGGCCCTGGCCTCGCACAATCAGCTGGAGGAAGTGGGGGGGCTCGCCTATTTGTCGGATCTCGCCGACAACACCCCTTCGGCGGCCAACATCCGCCGCTACGCGGAGATCGTGCGCGAGCGCTCGGTGCTGCGCAAGCTGGCCGAGGTGGGCGTGCAGATCAGCGAGTCGGCCTACAATCCGGGCGGCCGCACCGCCGCACAGATCCTCGACGAGGCCGAGGCGCGTGTGTTCGAGATCCGCGAGGCCGGCGCGCGGGGGGTGCAGGGCTTTCTCGATTTGAAGCCGCTGCTGATCGAGGCGGTCAACCGCATCGACGAGCTCTACAACCGCGACAACCCGAGTGATGTGACCGGGGTGCCGACGGGTTTCACCGATTTGGACGCCAAGACCTCCGGGCTACAGCCGGGGGACTTGATCATCGTTGCCGGCCGGCCGTCCATGGGCAAGACCGCCTTTTCGCTCAACATCGCCGAGAACGTCGCCCTGGAGGCGAGGCTGCCGGTGGCGGTGTTCAGCATGGAGATGGCGGCCAGCCAGTTGGTGATGCGTCTACTGGGTTCGGTGGGTCGGCTCGACCAGCACAAGCTGCGCACCGGCCGCATCGGCGACGAGGAATGGCACAAGCT
>JBKBRS010000023.1:0-17941 GCA_046292095.1 Thiobacillaceae bacterium | reverse complement strand
TCAACATCAGCGGCAACACCCGTACGCGCGATGAAGTGATCCGCCGCGAGATGCGCCAGCTCGAGGGGGGGCTGTACGCCGCCGACAAGCTCAAACGCTCGCGCGAGCGCGTGGAGCGCTTGGGCTATTTCAGCGACGTCAGCCTGGAGACGCCGATCGTACCCGAGGCGACCGACCAGGTCGACATCAACCTCTCGGTGACCGAGCGGCCCACCGGCAGCCTCATGTTGGGGGCTGGCTTCTCCAGTTCCGAGGGCCTGGTGTTGTCTGGCTCGATCTCGCAAAACAACCTGTTCGGCACCGGCAACCGACTCGCCGCGCAGATCAACAGCGGCAGCGTCAACACCGTCTATTCCCTGTCCTTCACCAACCCCTATTACACCCCGGACGGGGTAAGCCTGGGCTACGACCTTTACCGGCGCGACTTCGATTCCGACCGCTTGAAGGCCGTGTCCACCTACAGCACCTCCACCCTCGGCGCCGGTTTGCGTCTGGGCCTGCCGTTGACCGAATACGACACCCTACAGATGGGCGCCGCCCTGGAGCGCTACGAGCTCACGCTCTACCCCGACAGCCCACAGCAGTACAAGAATTTCGCCAGCCGGTTCGGCGGCAACGCCTCCGGCGTGACCACCGACTCCCTGCGGCTGGACATCGGCTGGGCGCGCGACAGCCGTGACAGCATTCTGTATCCGACCAAGGGGATGTTGCAGCGCATCTACGGCGAGGCGGGTACCCCGGTCGGCGACCTCAAGTACTACAAGCTGTCCTACCAGCTCCAATGGTGGTGGCCAGTCACGAGCAGCGTCAGCCTCGCGCTCAACGGCGAGATCGGCTGGGGCGGCGGCTACGGCGGCAAACCCCTGCCCTTCTTCCGCAACTATTTCGCCGGCGGCATCGGCTCGGTGCGTGGCTTCGAAGCCGGCACCCTGGGGCCACAGGGGTTGGACAGCGCCAACCAACCGTACTCGCTCGGCGGCGACAAGCGCCTGGTGGGCAATGCCGAGCTCTATTTCCCCGTACCCGGCGCCGGCAAGGACAAGAGCTTGCGCTTGAGCGCCTTCGTCGACGCCGGCGGGGTCTGGGGTCCGGATGACTACCTCGGTCGTTACCAAAAGTTCTCGCTGAGTGAATTGCGCTACTCTGCCGGTGTCGCGGTGACCTGGTACTCGCCTTTCGGACCGATCAAACTGTCGCTCGCCGCGCCTTTCAAGACCCAGCCGGACGACCGCAAACAGGCCTTCCAATTCCAGTTGGGTAATGTGTTCTGAGGGTTTGTCATGAAACGCATCTGTCTGCTGCTTCTTCCCCTGCTGCTCACCGGTAACGTCTGGGCCAACGAGACCCGCATCGGTTTCGTCAACACCGATCGCATCTTCCGCGAGTCGCAACTGGCCATTCGTGCGCAAAAGAAACTCGAGCGCGAGTTCTCGAATCGCGAACAGGAGATCCAGAAACAGATCAAACAGGCCCGCGACCTGCAGAGCTTTCTGGAGAAGGAGGGGCTGACCCTATCGGAGGCCGAACGCACCCGGCGCGAGCGCGAGCTCGCTAGCCTCAACCGCGACATCCAGCGCGCGCAGCGCGAGTTTCGCGAAGACCTCAACCTGCGCAAGAACGAGGAATTCGCGGCGGTGCATGAGCGGGCGCGCAAGGCCATCCTGGAACTGGCAGAAAAGGAAAAATACGATCTGATTCTGGAAAACGTCGTGTATGCAAGCCCCAGGGTGGACATCACCGATCGCGTGATCCGACTGCTGGACCGCTGAGGCGGCCAAATGACGGACACGGGCTTGACCCTAGCCGAGCTCAAGACCCGTCTCGGCGGTGAGATCCAGGGCGAAGCGGCGACTCGGGTGCGCAGCGCGGCGTCTTTGAGCCGGGCCGGGCCCGAGCAGTTGAGCTTCGTCCTCGGCCAAAAGCACCTCGAGGCCGCGCGCGCCTCGCGCGCAGGGATATTGATCATCCCCCCCGTACTGGCTGAAGCGCTGGCCGATCGGGCCTGTCTCATCAGCGCCAATCCCCATGCCACCTTCGCCCGCGCCGTCGGCCTCTTACACCCCGAGGCCGCCGTCGAGCCGGGTGTACATCCGACGGCCAGCGTGCATCCCAGTGCCGAGCTGGGGCCAGGGGTGAGTGTGGCTGCAGGCTGTGTCATTGGCGCCGGGGTGCGCATCGGCGCCGGCAGTCGCATCGGCCCCCTTTGCGTGCTCGGCGACGGCGTGAGGCTGGGCCGGGATTGTGTGCTACACGCGCGCGTCACCGTCTGTCACGACTGCGAGATCGGCGACCGTGTGATCCTGCACCCAGGTTGCGTGATCGGCTCGGACGGATTTGGCAACGCGCGGGAGGACGGCCGCTGGATCAAGATCCCGCAGATCGGACGCGTGGTCATCGGCGATGACGTCGAGATCGGCGCCAACACGACGGTGGACCGTGGGGCCTTGGACGACACGATCATCGGCGCCGGCGTGCGCATCGACAATCTGGTGCAGATCGCGCACAACTGCATCATCGGCGAGCACACGGCCATCGCCGGCTGCGCCGGCATCGCCGGCTCCACGCGCATCGGCCGGCATTGCCTGATCGGCGGCGCGGCCATGATCCTCGGCCACATCGAGATCGGCGACCACGTGACCGTCTCCGGGGCCTCCTTCATCGGCAAGTCCCTGCCAGAGCCCGGTGTCTATACCTCGACCATGCCGCAGATGCCGCACGCGGAATGGCTGCGCAACGCTGCCCAGCTACGCCACCTGGCCGACATGCGCGAGCGCATCCGGGCGCTCGAGCGCGAACTCGCCGCACGGAGACGCCCATCACCAGAGTAGGGCCTTCGATCTGCAACAGAATCCAACGACAATAACGCGCAACCCGCTTCCTACGCCCAAACTTCATCGCAAGAACCGATCCCGCAATGGAACTCGCCGAAATCATGCGGCACCTGCCGCACCGCTATCCCTTTCTGCTGGTCGACCGCGTCCTGGAGCTCGTCCCGGGCGAGCATGTCGTCGCGCTGAAAAACGTCACCATCAACGAGCCCTTCTTCCCGGGACACTTCCCGCATCACCCGATCATGCCGGGGGTGTTGATCATCGAGGCGCTGGCCCAGGCCGCCGGGCTGCTGGCCTTCAAGTCTTCGGGCCAGGAGGGCGGGGACGACTCGGTCATCTATTTCGTCGGGATCGACAACGCGCGCTTCAAGCGCCCGGTCCTGCCCGGCGACCAGCTGCGGCTCGAGGCGCGCATCCTGCGGCACACGCGGGGAATCTGGAAGTTCGAGGCCCGCGCCCTGGTCGATGGCCAAACCGCCTGCGAGGCGGAGCTGATGTGCACGCTCAGGGGTCTGAAGACTGAAGACAGAGGACGGAATGCTGATGACCGATGACAGAGGACGGAAGACTGCGAGGACTATCCACGCGACGCCGTCACTCCCACAGTTTCTGTCCACAGTCCCCCGTCTTCAGACTTCATCCCTCCGTCCTCTGAAATGATCCACCCCACCGCCATCGTCCACCCGGCCGCCCGGCTCGGCGCCAATGTGCGCATCGGCGCCTACAGCCTGATCGGCGAACACGTGGAGATCGGGGACGATTGCGAGATCGGGGCGCATGTCGTGATCACCGGCCACACACGCCTGGGCCGGGGAAATCGCATTTATCCCTTCGCCAGCCTGGGCGAGGCGCCGCAGGACAAGAAGTACGCCGGCGAACCGACACGGCTGATCATCGGCGACGGCAACACCATCCGTGAATTCTGCACCCTCAACACCGGGACCGTACAGGACCGCGGCGAGACTCGCATCGGCAATGACAACTGGATCATGGCCTATGTGCACATCGCGCACGACTGCGTGGTAGGCAACCACACCATCTTCGCCAATAACGCCACCCTGGCCGGCCATGTCCTGATCGACGATTACGCCATCCTGGGGGGCTTCACCGGGGTGCACCAGTTTTGCCGCATCGGCGCGCACGTCATCACCGGCATCGCCAGCGTCGTACGGCAAGACATCCCTCCTTACGTCACGGCCGCGGGAAATCCGGCGACACCCCATGGCATCAACAGCGAGGGATTGCGACGGCGCGGCTTCAGTCCCGAGGCGATCAGCGCGATCAAACGGGCCTACAAGACCCTCTACCGCTCGGGTCTGGGGCTCGCCGAGGCACGCCAACGCATCGAGGCCGAGGTCGGGCAGCATCCCGTACTCAAACCGCTCGCCGATTTCCTGGCCGTTTCAGGCCGCGGCATCATCCGTTGAGGCCCGCTGCTGATGCTTGCGATGCCGCGGTCAGCCGCGACGCCCACCACTCAGCCCTCACCCCTCTCCTCTCACCCACAAATCGCCATTGTCGCCGGTGAGCCCTCCGGCGATCTGCTGGGCAGCCTGCTCATCCAGGCGGTGCAAGTGGCCGGCTTGCCAGCCGAGTTCTACGGCATCGCCGGACCGCGCATGCAGGGCCGCGGCGCCCGCACACTCTACGACATGGAGACGCTGGCCGTGCGCGGCTATGTCGAGGCCCTGTCCAATCTGCGCCGCATCCTCGCCATCCGGCGCGGTCTCAAGCGCCAGCTGCTCGCCGCACCGCCGCGGCTGTTCATCGGGGTCGATGCACCCGACTTCAACCTCACACTGGAGACCGCCCTGCGCCGGGCTGGCATCCCCACCGTGCAGTTCGTCGGCCCCTCTGTCTGGGGCTGGCGCCGCAGCCGGCTCAAGCGTGTGCGCCGGGCGGCGACGCACACGCTGCTCATCTTCCCCTTCGAGGAGGAGATCTACCGCCGCGCCGGCATCCCCGCCACCTATGTCGGTCACCCCCTCGCCCATGCCCTGCCCTCTCCAGACCGTGCGAGCGCCCGCGCGCGCCTGGGCTTGCAACCGTCGGCCGAGTACGTGGCCCTGCTGCCCGGCAGCCGGCGCAGCGAGCTCGAGGCTCTCGGCCGTCTCTACATCGACACGGCCAGGCGCATCCTCACAGCGCGTCCGGGCGTGCGTTTCCTGGTCCCCCTGGCCAGCCGCGAGACACGCGACCTGTTCAAACAGGCCGTGCACCAGTGTGAGGCGCATGAGCTGCCGCTGCGCATCCTCTACGGCCACGCCCATGACGCCTTGCAGGCCGCCGACGTCGCCCTCATCGCCTCTGGCACGGCCACACTGGAGGCCTTGTTGCTCGACTGCCCGCACGTGATCACCTACCGGGTGCCCTGGCTGACCTATCAGATCATGAAGCGTCAGGCCTATCTGCCCTATGTGGGCATGCCCAACATCCTCGCCGGTCGTTTCATCGTGCCCGAGCTGCTGCAGGACGAGGCTAAACCTCAGAACCTGGCCGCGGCGCTGGTGTCGCTTCTGACCGATGCGCAGGCGAGACGGCGCATGCGTGACGCGTTCGCGCACATACGCGCAAGCCTCAAGCGCGACACGCCACGGCTCATTGCACAGGTCCTAGCCCCCTATCTCACATGAACCGCCACCAACACCCCCTGGTTTGCGGGGTGGACGAGGCCGGCCGCGGCCCTCTCGCCGGTCCGGTCTGTGCCGCCGCGGTCATCCTTGATCCGCGCCGTCCAATCGCCGGTCTCAAGGATTCCAAGAAGCTCTCCGCCGCCAACCGCGTCCGCCTGGCCGATGAGATCCGGCGCCAAGCCCTGGCCTGGTCGGTGGCCTGGGCCAGCGTGGCCGAGATCGACCAGCTCAACATCCTCAACGCCAGCCTGCTCGCCATGCAGCGCGCGGTGGAGGGTCTCATCGTGCGGCCGGCGCTCGTGCTGGTCGATGGCAACCGCTGCCCCCAGCTCGCCATGCCCGCGCGCGCCATCGTGCGCGGCGACGACCTGGAACCCGCCATCTCCGCTGCCTCCATCCTGGCCAAGACGGAGCGGGATAAAGAAATGCGCCGCCTGGCCGATATCTACCCGCAGTACGGCTTCGAACGGCATGCCGGCTACCCGACACCGGAGCATCTGGCCGCACTCGAACGCCATGGCCCGTGTGCAGCGCACCGGCTGAGCTTCGGACCCGTACGCAGAAGAACACTAAGAGAGCTCTCGGACGATTAGGAGCTTGGAACATGTTCGTCATCATTGGCTGGGTCATCGCATTGGCAGGTATCTTTGGCGGTTATGCCGCCGCGGGAGGACACCTGGCGGCCCTCTTCCAGCCCCTGGAAGTGGTGATTATCGGCGGCGGCGCCCTGGGAGCCTTCGTCGCCGCGAACAGCGTGCCCACCATCAAACACACGCTCTCGGGCGTGGTGAGCTGTTTCAAACCGTCCAAGTACAACCGTGGCTTCTACATGGAGCTGCTGGCCTTGCTCTTTGAGATTTTGGCCAAGGTGCGCAAGGAGGGCCTGATGTCAATCGAGGCCGACGTCGAAGAGCCCGACAAAAGCCCGATCTTCACCAAATACCCGACCATCCTGGCCGAGCACCATGTGGTCGAGTTCATCACCGATTACCTGCGTCTGATGGTGGGGGGGAACCTCAACGCGCTGGAGATCGAGAACCTGATGGACAACGAGATCGAGACCCATCACCACGAGGAGATGCACGCTTCACACGCCGTATCGAAGCTGGCAGACGGGCTACCCGCCTTCGGTATCGTCGCGGCCGTGATGGGGGTGGTGCATTCGATGGAATCGCTACACCTGCCGCCCAGCGAGCTGGGTATCCTCATCGCCCATGCCCTCGTCGGCACCTTTCTGGGTATCCTGATGTCCTATGGCTTCGTCGCGCCAGTGGCGGCCCTTTTGGAGACCAAGGCCAACGAGGCCACCAAGGTGTTGCAAACCATCAAGATGGTACTGCTCGCCTCGCTCAACGGTTATTCACCCCAGGTCGCCGTCGAATTTGGCCGCAAGGTGCTCTTCTCCAACGAGCGCCCCAGCTTCCGCGAGCTCGAGGACGACATCAAGGCGCGCAAGGGCAAGTGATGTCTCTGACCTCTGACCATGTTTGACAGCTCTTCGCTCTCAGTCCACTGCATGCTTGACAGTCCTCTGTCCTCAGTCCTCTGACCATGTCCGATCAATCGCAACGACCCATCGTCATCAAACGCATCAAGAAGGGGGGCGGGGGCCACCACGGCGGCGCCTGGAAGATCGCTTACGCCGACTTCGTCACGGCGATGATGGCCTTTTTCCTGCTGATGTGGTTGCTGGGGTCCACCACCAAGGCGCAGATGGAGGGCATCGCCGAATATTTCCGGACACCGCTCAAGGTCGCCCTATCCGGCGGCGAGGGCGCCGGCGACGCCACCAGCATCATCAAGGGCGGTGGCAACGACCTGACGCGGCGTGCCGGCCAGGTCAAACACGGCGAGATCGATCCCGAGCTCGCCAAAAAGGCGCTGGCCAAGGTCGAGGCGCAGAAGCTCGCCGAGATGAAGCAGAAGCTCGAACGGTTGATCGACAGCAACCCCAAGCTCAAACAGTTCAAGCGCCAGCTCAGGCTCGACATCACCAGCGAGGGGCTGCGCATCCAGATCGTCGACGAGCAGAACCGACCCATGTTCGATTCGGGCAGCGCGGTGATGAAGGACTACACCCGCGACATCCTGCGTGAGATCGGCCGGACGCTGAACGAACTGCCCAACAAGATCAGCCTCTCAGG
Organism: Thiobacillaceae bacterium; assembly: GCA_046292095.1. Classification (GTDB taxonomy): domain Bacteria; phylum Pseudomonadota; class Gammaproteobacteria; order Burkholderiales; family Thiobacillaceae; genus JANWZL01. The sequence continues at coordinate 10,333 of JBKBRS010000023.1, read as the reverse complement.
TCACACCGATGCGGTGCAGTATGCCAGCGGCGAGCGTGGTTACAGCAACTGGGAGCTCTCCGCCGACCGTGCCAACGCCTCGCGGCGGGAACTCGTGGCCGGCGGTCTCGAGGAGGGCAAGATCATGCGCGTGGTTGGCTTGGGCTCGGCCGTGCCCTTCGACAAGGACAACCCCAACTCGCCCGTCAACCGGCGCATCTCCATCATCGTCATGAACAAGAAGGCAGAGGAGGCCATCGCCAAGGAAGGCCGCGAGGTTGAGGCGGCGACGGCGCAAGAGGTCAAGGAGCGGCTGGATAATGGCAAACGCTGAACCCCGCAGCGCTGCCCAAGCCGAAGCCTCGCACCCAGCGGCGTCGGGCATGGCGCGCGCCGCTTGGCTTGCAGGCAATTTACGCCGACTACCCCCGGCCATTCCCGCCCTGAGCCTACATCTGCCGATCTGGGCCTTCATCCTCGCCGTCTGCCACGGGGTGGGCAGTACCTGTGGCCTGAGTCTGGCTGCGCTCACCTGGATAGAGGGTCTGACGGCCTGGGCCGTCACGCGCGGGCTTGGTCTCCCGTGCTGGTGGCAACCGATCAATCTGTTCTTTTTCCCGCTGCTGGGCCTCGCCCTCTCGAGCGAGATCGAGCCGCTCTGGGCGATGGCCGCCTTCATCGCCCTTGCCCTGACCTCGCTGGGTAGCTTGCGCACGCGCGTGCCCCTGTTTCTCTCCAGTCGCCCGGCGGTCGCTGCCCTGGCGCGATGCATACCCGAGCGGCCGGGACTGCGCCTCATCGACCTGGGCTGCGGCCTGGGCGGTCCCCTAGCAGGTCTTGCCCGCCTACGGCCCGACCTCGTGCTGCACGGTGTGGAGGCGGCCCCGCTCAACTGGCTGGTCAGCCGGTTGCGTCTGGACGGGCGCGCGCGCATCGGTCTGGGTAGCCTGTGGGATCAGGACCTCTCGCGCTACGACGTCGTCTATGCCTATCTCTCGCCAGCCCCCATGCCGCGTCTGTGGGAAAAGGCTCGCCGCGAGATGCGCTCGGGCAGCCTGCTGATCAGCAACAGTTTCGAGGTCCCTGGCGTCGCGCCGGATCGCGTGATCGCGCTTGACGATCTGAGCCGTTCGAGGTTGCTGCTGTGGCGCATACCCTGACCCTGGAGGACTGGCTCAGACGTCTACAACCGGGACAGACGCCGGTCTTCCGCCATACCAAGACCGCCCTGTGCGCCTTGAAGGACCGGCTGGACCAGCTCGGGGTCCGCGAGGTTACGGCGCTGGTGCTGGCCGATCCGCTCGCCAGCCTGCGCCTGATCTATTTGGCCAACAACCGCGTCAGCCGCCACTTCGGCAATGAGGTGGCCACAGTCGAGCACGCCATCATGATGCAGGGCCTCGGCATCTATCTCGACAAGGTCACCGACTTTCCCGTCATTGAGGAGACCCCGATCGGCCGACAGCCCGATTCGCTCGCCTCGCTCTACCGGCTCTTGCGGCTCGCCCAGCACGCGGCCTGGCAGGCGCGCGACTTTGCCGTGCTACACACCGATGTGCGCGCCGAGGAGGTGGAGGTGGCCGCCTTGCTCTACTACGCGCCGGAATTCTTGTTCTGGCTGGACGCCCCCGATACCGCTCGCGAGCTCGCGCGGCTGCGGCGCATCATGGAACCGCAGGCGGCCGAACGTCAGGCCCTAGGGTTCGAGCTGGAACCGCTGCGACTCATGCTGCTCGAGGCCTGGCGTATCCCGGAGGCGATCCGCGACATGCTCGACGCACGCCACGCGGAGCGTTCGCGCAACGTCATCCTGCGCGCCTGTCTGGACATCGCCCACCGCAGCCGGCATGGCTGGTGGGACGAGAAGCTCATGGCAGACTACGAGGCCCTGGCCGGCATCGAGGGCACGCCCGTCGAGGTGGTGGTCAGCACCGTGCACCGCAATGCCGTGCGTGTCGCGCACCACGGCGCCTGGATACCGGCGCCGCCGGCGGCCGCCTGGTTGCCCATGCTGCCGGGGACTTGGCCGCACGAACCGGCGGTGGCCGACACACAACCCGCCGCTGTGAAGGCTGCGCCCTCGGCACCGCCCCCTGACCCGGCCGCGTCACCGCCTGCGAGCGAGCTGCAGACGGCCAGAGAGGACGCCTGCCCCACGCCGGACCCGGCCGCGCTCAAGGCCGCCGTGCAGGAGATCGAACGGCACCTGGACGGCAGCCTCAACCTCAACCAGATGCTGGCCCTGGTGCTCAAGGGGCTGCATCACGGGCTCGGCCTCTCGCGCGTGGTCTTCGCCATGGTCACGCCCGACGGTCAGCGGGTCAAGAGCCGTTTCACCCTGGGCGTGCCGACGCACGAGCCGCTGCGCCACCTGGAGTTCCCCCTGCAGTCGCCGGACCTCTTTGGGCGCCTCATGGCCAAGATGCAGGGGGTCTGGCTCAACGCCGAGAATCAGGCGCGCTATTGGCCCATGGTCCGGCCGGAACTCAAGGCCATGATCGGCGAGGGCGAATTCTTCGCCATGTCGCTGTTCGTGGGCGACAAGCCGTTCGGTCTGATCTACGCCGATCGCGGTCGCGCCGGCTGCCGGCTCGACGCCTCCACCTACGAGGGATTCAAACGGCTGTGTCTGCTCGCCGGGCGGGGCCTGGGCTGCCTCAAGGCCGGCTGACGCTCTGCTCGCAGGGCGTCACGACCCGGCCTTGCCGGCCAGGCGCAGCCAGGTGCTCACCACCGTGTCCGGGTTGAGCGACAGGCTGTCGATGCCCTCACGCATGAGCCACTCGGCCAGATCGGGGTGGTCCGACGGCCCCTGACCACAGATGCCCACGTACTTGCCGGCCTGCCGACAGGCGGCGATGGCCTGGGCGAGTAGCCGCTTGACCGCCGGGTCGCGCTCGTCGAAACGTTCCGCCACCAGGCTGGAATCCCGGTCGAGCCCCAAGGTGAGCTGGGTGAGGTCGTTCGAGCCGATGGAAAAGCCGTCGAAGCGTTGCAGGAAGTCCTCGGCGAGCAGGACGTTGGACGGGATCTCACACATCATGATCAGCCTGAGGCCCTGTTCGCCGCGCTTGAGCCCGTTCTCGGCCAGCACCTCCAGCGCGGCGTCGGCCTCGGCCAGGGTGCGCACGAAGGGCAGCATCACCTCGACGTTGGTGAGCCCCATCGTCTCGCGCACCCGCTTGAGCGCCCGGCATTCGAGCTCGAAGGCGCGGCGAAATTTGGGGTGGATGTAGCGGCCTGTGCCGCGGAAACCCAGCATGGGGTTTTCCTCCTGCGGCTCGTATAGCCTACCGCCGATCAGATTGGCGTATTCGTTCGACTTGAAATCCGAGGTGCGAACGATCACCGGCTTGGGCCAGAAGGCGGCGGCGATGGTCGCGATCCCCTCGGCGAGCTTGTCCACATAGAAGCTCACCGGATCGGCATGACCGCGCATGCGCGCGGCGATCGCCTGGCAGACATCGGCTGGCAGGTTCGGATAGTCTAGAGCGGCGCTGGGGTGGATGCCGATGGCGGTGTTGATGATGAACTCCAGCCGCGCCAACCCCACCCCCGCGTTGGGCAGCAGGGCGAAGTGGAAGGCCTGCTCGGGGTTGCCGACGTTCATCATGATCTTGACCGGGATCTGCGGCATGGCCTGCATGGACACCTCGCGCCGCTCGAAGCGCAGCAGGCCCTCGTAGATGCGGCCGTCTTCGCCTTCCGCGCAGGACACGGTCACTTCAGCCCCATCCGGTATGCTGCGCGTGCCCTCCCCGGTGCCAACCACCGCGGGCACGCCAAGCTCACGCGCGACGATCGCGGCGTGGCAGGTGCGCCCGCCCCGGTCGGTGACGATGGCCGCCGCACGCTTCATGATGGGCTCCCAGTCGGGGTCGGTCATCTCGGTGACCAGGACCTCCCCCGGCTGCAAGATGTTCATCTGAGCCGCCGAGCGGATGACCCGCGCCCGGCCCTGGCCGATGCGGCTGCCGATGGCGCGGCCCACCGCCAGTACCAGTCCATGTTCCAGCAACTGATACTGGGTCTGCACCTGACCGGCGCGTGACTCAACCGTCTCCGGCCGGGCCTGGAGGATGTAGAGCCGACCATCCAGGCCTTCGCGGCCCCATTCGATGTCCATGGGCCGGCCATAGTGGCGCTCGATCGCCACGGCGTAACGGGCGAGTTCCAGGACCTCGTCATCGGTCAGGCAGTAGCGCTGCCGGTCGGCCTCCGGCACGTCCTCGACACGGGTCGAGCGCTCCGCCGCCGCCTCGTCGGTGAAGACCATACGGATCGCCTTGTCGCCCAGCTTGCGCCGCACTATGGGCCGGTATCCTTGCGCTAGGGTGGGCTTGTGCACATAGAACTCGTCCGGGTTGACCGCCCCCTGCACGACCGTCTCGCCCAGGCCCCAGGCCGCATTGATGAAGACCACGTCGCGGAAACCGCTCTCGGTGTCGAGGGTGAACATGACCCCGGCCGCCCCCAGATCGGAGCGGACCATGCGCTGGATGCCAGCAGACAGGGCCACCGCTGCGTGATCGAAGCCGTGATGCACGCGATAGGCGATGGCACGGTCGTTGTAGAGAGAGGCGAAGCAGCGCTTGACCGCGTCGATCAGGTTGTCAGCACCGCGGATGTTGAGGAAGGTCTCCTGCTGCCCGGCGAAGGATGCATCGGGCAGGTCCTCCGCCGTGGCCGAGGAGCGCACCGCAAAGCTCAGGTCCCGCCCCGCCGCCTCGCACATGCGCGCATGCGCCGCACGGATGGCCGCCTCCAGCCCGGCCGGCAGGGGCGCCTGCATCACCCAGCCGCGGATCTCGGCCCCGGCGGCCGCCAAGGCATCGACGTCCTCGACATCGAGGGTGGCGAGCCGCACGGCGATGCGCTCCCGCAAACCCGCCTGGGCGAGAAATTCTCGAAAGGCCGCGGCAGTGGTGGCGAAACCGTCCGGCACGCGCACCCCCTCAACCGCCAGGTTGCGGAGCATCTCACCCAGCGAGGCGTTCTTGCCCCCCACCCGATCCACGTCCTGCATGGACAGGGCTTCGAACGGCAGGATATAGTCCATTACACCCTCTCTACAGCGTTGAAACCCACAGGGCGGGTTCCTGCATGCCCCCTGCGCGACCGGTCTTCCTCGTCTCCGACCATACCGGGATCACCGCCGAGATCGTCGGCAAGAGTCTCTTGTCCCAGTTTCCGGACGTCGAATTCACCTACACGAGTTTACCCTTCGTCGACTCGCCGGAAAAAGCTGCGCAGGCCGCCGCCAGAGTCCGTGAGGTCTGGGCCGCCGGCGGGCTCAAGCCCTTGGTGTTTTCCACGCTCACCGATGCCCGGTCACGCCATCTCCTGCAGTCGAGCGGTGCGCTGGTCCTGGACATCTACGGCCAGTTCGCCGGAGCGCTGGAGCGCGAGCTCGGTCGCGCCGCCACACCGCTGCGCGGCCGCCTGCACGGCATCGAAGACCACACCGGCTACCACGCGCGCATCGATGCACTCAATTACACCCTCGCCACCGACGACGGCCTCAACACCGACAAATATGCCCTGGCCGACCTCATTCTGCTCGGCGTGTCGCGCAGCGGCAAGACGCCGGCCGCGCTCTACCTCGCCCTGCAGTACGGTCTGCGCGTGGCGAACTATCCCCTGACCGCGGAGACCTTCGCGCAGCCGGGCCTGCCCGCCTGTCTTCGACCCTGCAAGGCGCGGCTGCGGGGGCTCACCCTGGCGCCCGAGCGACTCGCCCAGATCCGTTCCGAGCGCCGTCCCAACTCGCACTACGCCAGTCTGGAGACCTGTCGCGAGGAGCTGGCTAAGGCCATCGCCCTGATGCGCGCCGAGGCCATCCCGGTCATCGACACCACGCGGCGCTCGGTCGAGGAGATCGCCGCCTTGTTGAACCTGAGTCGGGATACCGCTCGGGTCACCGGTCCCAACCAGACCGCTTGACTCCGCGCGCGGCGCGCTCCAGTCCGCACGCCTCGCTGCCGATATACAGCACAGGGCCACCGCAGCGGTTTACGGCCGCGCGGCGAGCATTTAACCTGTCAGGGCACGGGAGGGAACACACCCACGGCCATGTACAACGATCTCAAAGCGGCCTTCGATCATTACTTCGAGATGGTCCACGCCGACACCGACGCCCTGCGCGAGGAGGTGTTCAGGCTGCGCTATCAGGTCTATGTGTTGGAGACCGGATTCGAGCGTGCAGAGGACCACCCCGAGGGGCTGGAGCGCGACGCCTTCGATCCGCGCGCAGACCACTACCTCTTGCGGCATCGCCGCACCGGCTTGTATGCGGCCACCGCGCGCATGATCCTGCCCGACGCGAGCAACCCCTCGAGTCGGCTGCCCATGGAGCTCCACTGTCCCATCCATCCGGGTGCAGGCATCGAGGACCCCAGCGAGCGCATGCGACTGGGCGAGGTCTCCCGCTTTGCAGTCTCCAAAGCATTCAAGCGGCGCTTGGGCGAGGCCGGGACTGTCGCGGGGATCTCCGAGCCCTGCGGGGTCGCGTTCGATGCCGACGAGCGCCGTATCCTGCCCCACATCTCGCTCGGGCTGCTGGTAGTCGAACTGCGCAGCATGCACAAGCATGGTGCTGATCTACTGCTACGCCGTCATGGAATCAGCCCTGCACCGGCTGATCAGCCGTTTTGGCCTCACCTTTCACCCGATCGGCCCGCTCGTCGACTACCACGGTCAGCGTCTGCCGTGCCTGGGCCGCGTGCACGAGTTCCTGCCGAACATCAAACGCGTAGCCCCGCCCCTCTGGGATCTGATGACGGACGGCGGGCGCTACCACTGCGGCACGGAGTAGCGCTGGCGGCCTGCATTCACTCCGGGCCCGTGCCCTGCCTGGACTCGCAGCCTGCCTGCGCGCACCGCGTCTTTCCTGGATAATATGCCATAGACGGCCTCACGCCGCCGCAGCGGCGGGTCACCCGGCCGTTTTGGTCACACCCTTGAGCATCGGAGCCGCGCATGACTGTGAATTCCCCCGCGAACATCCGCACCCTGGCCCTGGTCGGCCACGGGGGTGTGGGCAAGACCACCCTGATCGATGCCCTGCTCGCCGCAGGTGGTGCCATCCCGGCCGCCGGTCAGGTGGAGAAGGGCAACACCGTCTGCGACTACGACCCGCTCGAGAAAGAACACCAGCATACGATCAAACTCGCCGCGGCGCACATGACCCACGCCGACACGCGCATCCACCTGCTCGACACGCCCGGCTACCCTGATTTCATGGGCCAGGCGCTGTGCGCCCTGGACGCGGTCGAGACCGTGGGGGTGGTGATCGATGCCTCGCGCGGCATCGAGTTGACCGCCAGCCGCATGATGCACTGGGCGGCCACGCGCAAGCTCTGCCGCATGGTCATCGTCAACAAGATCGATCTCGACAACCTCGATCTGCCCGGCCTGCTCGCTGAGCTGCAGAGTGCCTTCGGCCGCGAGTGCCTGCCCATCAACCTGCCGGCCGAGGGCGGCCGCCGGGTGGTCGACTGCTTCTTCAGCCCGGGCGGTGATGCCGACTTCCTCTCCGTGGCCGACGCCCACCGCGCCATCGTCGACCAGGTGGTAGAGGTGGACGAGGACCTAATGGGCCTGTACCTGGAACAGGGCGAGATCGCCTCCGAACAACTGCACGCCCCTTTCGAAAAGGCCTTGCGTGAGGGGCATCTGATCCCTGTGTGTTTCGTCTCGACGCGTACCGGCGCGGGGCTGGCCGAGCTGCTGGACATCATCGTGCGGCTACTGCCCAACCCGACTGAGGGCAACCCGCCCCTGTTCTTCAAGGGCGAAGGCGATGCGGCCCGCCCCCTCCTGGCCGAGCCCGACCCGAGCAAGCACGTCCTGGCCCATGTCTTCAAGGTCGAGATGGACCCCTATCTCGGCAAGATGGCGGTCTTCCGTGTGCACCAGGGCACCGTCACCCCCGACACCCAGCTCTACATCGGCGAGCTCAGAAAGCCCTTCAAGGTGGGGCACCTCTACATGCTGCAGGGTAAGCAGCTCGTCGAGACCAGGGCCTGCGTCCCCGGCGACATCTGCTGTGTCACCAAGGTGGAGGACATCGACTTCGACTCGGTCCTGCACGACGCCCCCGAGGATGACCACATCCACATGAAGCCGCTGGACTTCCCCCATGCAGTCTTCGGTCTGGCCATCCGCCCGAAGAAGCAGTCGGACATGGGCAAGCTGTCCGAGGTCCTGCACAAGCTCACCGCCGAGGACCCGGGGCTGCATGTCGAGCACGATGCCGCCACCCACGAGGCGGTCATCCGCGGGCTGGGCGAGATGCACCTCACCCGCGTGCTGGAGAAGATGCGCGGCCAGTTCAAGCTGGAGGTCGACACCCACCCGCCCACCATCCCCTACCGCGAGACCATCACCCAGCCGGCCGAGGGCCATCACCGGCACAAGAAGCAGACCGGCGGCGCCGGCCAGTTCGGCGAGGTCTTCCTGCGCGTGGAGCCACTGCCCCGCGGCGCCGGCTTCGAGTTCGTCGACGCCGTCAAGGGCGGGGTCATCCCCAGCCAGTTCATCCCGGCGGTGGAAAAGGGCGTCCGGCAGGCCATGGCCGCCGGCGCCGTGGCCGGCTATCCGCTACAGGACATCCGCGTGACGGTCTACGACGGCAAGACCCACCCCGTCGACGGCAAGGAGGTGGCCTTCATCACCGCCGGCAAGAAGGCCTTGCAGGCAGCGGTCGCCCAGGCCAGACCGATCGTGCTGGAGCCCATCGTCAAGATCGAGGTGACCATCCCCGAAGCCTGCTTCGGCGACGTCAGCGGCGACCTCTCCAGCCGGCGCGGCCAGGTCACGGGCAGCGAGTCCGGCCGCGGCGGCATGATGATCCTGCAAGGCCTGGTGCCCCTGGCCGAGCTGGACAACTACCAGTCACGGCTCAAGGCCATGACCGGCGGGCGCGGCGCCTACACCCTCGAGCTGGTCGACTACCAGCCCGTGCCGCCCAACGTCCAGCAGCAGCTCGCCGCCCAGTTCAAACCCGTTGCGGAGGAGGAGTGAGGCAACGTTGCTAGCGGCCACACGGTGACAACCTCACCGCCGTTCGAACATACCCGACTAGCTGCCGGACGCAGAAAAAACGAGGCCGCAACGCGGCCCCGCCGTACTTCGCCTGCCGTTGCCGATCAGAGCTTCGGCACGCCCTTTAAGTAGCCGATCGGCGCTTCGAACTTGTTGATGCGCGGTTCGATCTGGCCCTTGAGCGTCGGGTCGATGTTCTTGCTGAAGTCCCCGATGTGCTGCGCGTTGCCGAGGATGTAGGTGTGGCCGTTGAGCGTATAGACCTTGAGCCCCGTGGCCTCCGCCCCGGCCGGCAGCGACAGGATGCGCGCGAGCTTCTTGGTGTCCACATTGTAGGCCCACACGTAGTTGTTGATGTGCAGCGTGGAGCTGTCCTCGCCGATGAATAGCGTGCGCATCTTCTCGTCGAAGTAGAGGTTGTCGGGGTTGGCGATCTTGTCCTCGTTGGCCGTGTTGCCAGCGGCGTCCTTGGCAATGTCTTCACCCAGCAACCCCTCCGGCACCCACAGGCGCACGCCGACGTAGTCGCTTTCGATCGGCTTGCCGTCGGTGTCCTTCTGCTGCTTGCCCAGGGCCATGGCGTAAACCGCGCCGGCGCGCAGCCGCGCCAACCGGATGTGATCGCCCGCGTCGCCCGTGCCCTTGCCGGTCTGCATGCCGTTGGCGATGTCGGTGACGGCGAGGTAGGCGACGTTGTCGCGTGCGTTGAAGGCCAGACCCTCGAGCTTGTTGAACTCGGTGGTCGCGCCCTTGTAGCCGGCGTAGCGCAGGGTCTCCAGGGCGGCGGCGGCCAGCTCGATCTGCTCGGCGCTGAACTGGCGGCTGCCGCGCTTTAAGCGCAGGTACTCGGGCGTGGTCTTGCCGACGGCGACCGCGATGTAATCCGGGTCAGCGGGTTTGCTGTCGCTCGCGTCGAAGATGTCGCTGAACTGGATGCCGGCATCGACCAGGGCTTTCACGCGCTCGTTGTCGGTGCGGCCGAGTTTGACCCATTGCACTTGGAACTCGCCGCCGTCGGTGGCGTTGTCGGGGCTCAGCTGCACCAGCTTCGCCGCGTAGAGCGTGCCTTTCGACAGATCGCGCGGCTTGTCGGCGACGAACAGGGTGAGCGGCTTGTTGTCTCCGTCATGGCCGAAGATCACCGTGCGCTCATCTGGAAACACGTAACCCATCTCGAAGGTGCCGCGGCCCATGGCGAAGTGCTTGACCACCTCGGTCTTGCCGCCCTTCATCACCTTCACCTCCGGCGTGATGCCGCGATAGTAGGGGTTGGCCAGCTGTTGCCCATGGAAATAGAGCCGGGTGAAGC
>JBKBRS010000245.1:0-2369 GCA_046292095.1 Thiobacillaceae bacterium | reverse complement strand
CCTCTTTCTTGAGCAGCCCGGAGAGAAACTCGTTCACCTCGATGGAGGTGGTGCCCACCAGCACGGGCTGGCCGCGGCGGTGGCAGTCCTTGATGTCTTCGATCACCGCGCGCCATTTCTCCTTGGCCGTGCGGTAGACCAGGTCGTTCATGTCCTTGCGGATCATCGGCTTGTTGGTGGGGATGACCACCGTCTCCAGGCCGTAGATCTGCTGGAACTCATACGCCTCGGTGTCCGCCGTGCCGGTCATGCCGGCCAGCTTCTCGTACATGCGGAAGTAGTTTTGGAAGGTGATCGAGGCGAGCGTCTGGTTCTCGCGCTGGATCGGCACCCCCTCCTTCGCCTCCACCGCCTGGTGCAGCCCCTCGGACCAGCGCCGCCCGTGCATGAGCCGCCCGGTGAACTCGTCGACGATGATCACCTCGTCGTTCTGCACCACGTAGTGTTGGTCGCGGTGGTAGAGCACGTGCGCGCGCAGCGCCGCGTAGACGTGGTGCATCAGGCGGATGTTGGTCGCGTCGTAGAGGCTGCCGCCCTCCGGCAGCAACCCCAATTCGGTGAGCATCTGCTCCACCCGCTCGTGGCCTTGCTCGGTGAGGATGACCTGGTGCGCCTTCTCGTCGACCACGTAATCGCCGATCGGCCCGGTCTCCCCCTCCTTGTACTCGCGTTCCTGCCGTTCCAGGCGCGGCGGGATCTGGTTGACGATCTTGTACAGCTCGACGTTGTCGTCGGCCTGGCCGGAGATGATGAGCGGCGTGCGCGCCTCGTCGATCAGGATGGAGTCCACCTCGTCGACGATGGCGTAGTTGAGACCGCGCTGCACCCGCTGGCTGACATGGAAGACCATGTTGTCGCGCAGGTAGTCGAAGCCAAACTCGTTGTTGGTGCCGTAGGTGATGTCGGCGGCATAGGCGGCATGCTTTTCCTCGGGCGGCTGCTGCGAGTAGATCACGCCCACGCTCATACCCAGAAATCGGTAGATCTTGCCCATCCACTCGGCGTCGCGGCTGGCCAGGTAGTCGTTGACCGTGACCACGTGCACCCCCTTGCCGGGCAGCGCATTGAGATAGACGGCCAGCGTGGCCACCAGGGTCTTGCCCTCGCCCGTGCGCATCTCGGCGATCTTGCCCTGGTGCAGGGCGATGCCGCCGATCAGCTGCACGTCGTAATGACGCATGCCGAGCGTGCGCTTGCCGGCCTCGCGTACGGCGGCAAAGGCCTCGGGCAGGAGCTGGTCCAGGGTCTCGCCCTTGGCCAGGCGGCTGCGAAATTCCGCGGTCTTGGCCGCCAGCGCCTCGTCGGAGAGCTTTTCGAACTGCGGCTCCAGGGCGTTGATCTTGGCGACGATGGCGCGGTATTGCTTGAGCAGCCGCTCGTTGCGGCTGCCGAAGATCTTCTTGAGGACGTTGAAAGGCATGAGGGTGTTGTCTGGTCTCGGTGGGCCCGGCGGCCCGTGGGCGCGGGATGTCAAGCGGAGAATGTTAGCATAGGGACAGTCGCCCGATTCTTAAGCCGGCCATGGCCCACCCGTCCCTGCCCCTCCAGCGGTTGCGCAGCCTGCTCGCCGGCGAGCGCTCGCTTGCCGTGCTGCTACCGCAGGCACGCCGAATCGTCGAGCTCAACCGGGTCTTCGCCCGCGCCGTACCGCAGGGCGTGGCCCGCGTCTGCCGCCTGGTCGCCCTGCAGGGCGACACCGCCGTGGTCTATTGCGCCCACGGGTCCGCCGCGGCCCGGCTGCGCAGCCAGACGCGCACGCTCGCCGCGGCATTGAGTGCCGCAGGCGACCCCGTGCGCGTGGTCATGGTCAAGGTGCGGGCCGACTGGGCCGCGCCGGAGCGCGCGGAGAAGGCGGGCATGGCCCCCGCGGCCATCGAGGCCTGGGCCGAATTGCAGGCCGCGCTGCCCGAGGGCCCGCTCAAGCACGCCGTGACGCGCCTGCTGCGGCACCAGCGCCGCGGCTAGGGAAGGTCATCCCTTACAATCCCGCCCATGTCCAACGAGAACATCTTCCTCATCGGCCTCATGGGCGCCGGCAAGACCACCATCGGTCGCGTGCTCGCCCGCGAGCGGGGGCTCGCCTTCGTCGACTCCGACCACGAGATCGTCGCCCGCTGCGGCGTGTCCATCCCCACCATCTTCGAGATCGAGGGCGAGGCCGGCTTCCGGCGGCGCGAGGCGGCCATGATCGACGAGCTCACGCAACGCCAGGGCATCGTGCTCGCCACCGGCGGCGGCGCCGTGCTCGACCCGGACAACCGGCAGCGCCTGAAGACGCGTGGCACCGTGGTCTATCTCCACGCCCAGCCGCACGAGCTGTGGCTGCGCACCCGACACGACCGCAATCGGCCGCTTTTGCAGACCGCCGA
>JBKBRS010000244.1:0-2382 GCA_046292095.1 Thiobacillaceae bacterium | reverse complement strand
ATCAGCGACTGTTGTGCCAGCCGCGTGAACTTGATCAGCGACTGCATGCGGCGGCCGATGTCCTGCGATGCGGTGCTCGCGCCCAGCAGACGGTTCTGCCGATTGCGCCAGCGCCGACGCAGGCCGTCGAGCATGCCCATGGCCTCCACCACTTCGGCGTTCCTGAGCTTGCTGTACAAAAAGGCATTGACCTCGGCCGTGCTGTCCAAGACTGCCTCCGTCGAGGCCCGCGTCACGCGATGGGCGAGCCAGGTCAGCCCGACCAGCACTAAGGCGAAGACCGTGGCCAGACCACCCAGCATGGGATGCAGCAGGAAGAGCACGCCGATGTAAATCGGCGCCCAGGGGGCATCGAAGAAGGCGAAGATGCCGTTGCCGGTGAGGAACTGGCGCAAGTTGGTCAGATCGGTGAAGGCTTGGCTGGGGCTCCGCCCGGTCTGGTCCAGGGTGGCGGCAAAGTTGGCGCGGAAGACACGGGTATTGAGCGCCTCGTCGAATCTGACGCCGGCACGCACGAGCACGCGCGAACGCACCCACTCGGAGAAGCCCATCACGGCGAAGAAAAAAAGCGCCACCAGCGACAGCACGGCCAGCGTGATGCCGCTTTGACTGAGCAATACCCGGTCATAGACCTGCAGCATGTAGAGGGTGGGGGTGAGCAGCAGCAGGTTGATGACCAGGCTGAACACGCCCACGCTCACAAACTCGCGGCGAAAGGCCCAGAGGGTGGTCTTGATCTCGTGTGTGGATCGTTCTGTCATGGGTTCAGGCTTGAGCGCCCGTGACCGCACCCGCCGCGGTCGGTACGGGTGGGCGGGGCTGGGTCAAGGCGGCGAGGACTTCGTCACGCGGCCCGAAAGCGACCGCCTGCCCGTCGCGCAGCACCAGCATCGCATCGGCCGCCGGCAGCACGCTGGTGCGATGGCTGATCACCACTAGCGTCGTGCCTTGCGCTTTGAGGTGTTGCAAGGCGGCGAGCAGGGCGGCATCCCCCGCCTCGTCGAGGTTGGCGTTGGGCTCATCGAGGACGACGAAGCGCGGGTTGCCGTAGATCGCGCGCGCCAGGCCGACGCGCTGGCGCTGTCCGCCCGAGAGAATGGCGCCTTCCTCGCCGATCGGGGTGTCGTAGCCCGCCGGCAAGGCGAGGATGGTCTCATGCAGCCCCACCAGGCGGGCCGCCGCCTCGACCTTGGCCATGTCCACCTCGCCAAAGCGGGCGATGTTCTCCGCCACCGTGCCCTCGAACAGCTCGATGTCCTGCGGCAGATAGCCGACGTGCGGGCCAAGCTCGGCCTTGTTCCAGGCGTGCACGTCCGCCCCGTCGAGCCGCACCTTGCCGGTGAGTGTCGGCCATACACCGGTCAGGACGCGCGCCAGCGTCGACTTGCCCGCTGCCGATGGGCCGACGACGATCAGACACTTGCCGGCCGGCAGTTGGAAGCTCACCCCGCGCAGGATCGCCGCCTGGGTGCCGGGTGCGGCGGCGATCACCCCCTCCACGCTGAGATCGCCCTTGGGCGGCGGCAGCGGCATGCCGGCGCGCCGCTGAGGGGCCTGCCGCAGCAGCTCGTCGAGTCGGCCCCAGGCCAGGCGCGCGCCAACCACCTGCTTCCAGCCGCCGATCACCTGAACCAGGGGCGCAAGGGTCTTGCCCCCCAGGATGCCGGCGACGATGAGCATGGCGCCACCGCCGGGCAGGCTACCTTCGAGCAGTAGCCACGCAGACAGGCCAAGTAAGCCGGAAGACAAGATGTATTGCAAGACCTTCGCCGCCGCCCCCTTGCTGCCGGCGTGGTCCGAGGCCTCGGCCTGTTTGCCGAGAAATCGCCGCTGCAGCCCCATCCAGCGCTGCAGGATGTGCGGCAGCATCCCCATCGCCTCAATTGCCTGGGCATTGCGCAGGCCGTTGCTGGCGTAGGTCTGCGCGGTGATGGCCATGCGGTTGGCCTCGGTCAGGGGCGGGTTGGTCGTGCGTTCGGTCAGATAGGCGATATAGACTTGGACGACAGCCAGCGCCAAGGCGAAACCGCCGAGGGCGGGATGTATCAGGAACAGCAAGAGGAGAAACAGGCTCGCGGTGGGCGCGTCGAGTATTGCCGTCAGCGCCGGCGAGCCGAGGAATTCGCGCAGCGTGCGCAGATCGTTCAGAGGCTGCGCCGAGCCGGTGGGGCGGGCGAGATTAGCCGCGAAGACCGCATCGAAGACCCGCTCGCCCAGATGGTTCTCCAACATCAGTCCCGCCTCGTGCAGGACCTGGCCGCGCACCCACTCCAATGCCTCCAGCAGGGCCAGCAGCCCAAGCAGGAGCAGCGTGAGCATGAGCAGGGTGGTCACGTTCAGGCTGTTGATCACCCGGTCGTACACCTCGAACATGTACCAGGC
>JBKBRS010000243.1:0-2418 GCA_046292095.1 Thiobacillaceae bacterium | reverse complement strand
ATCGGCACGCCGTGCCGCATGGGCGATCGGTTGCAGTGCACTCATCGCTGCTTCGCTCACACGCAGTGAACCGGCATTATCCGCAACCACAGGCTCACCCGATGAGCCTGTGCTCCGGTCCCGTCGTGTCGCTCACTCTGCCCACAACCACGCCGCCCCCCTCACCCCGCTGGAGTCGCCGTGCAGGGGCGGCACAAGGCGGGTGTCCACCCGATCGGAGAAGACGTAGCGGCCCCAAAGCATCGGGACGTTTTCATATAGGCGGGCGATGTTGGACACGCCGCCACCCAGGACGATGACGTCGGGGTCGAGGAGGTTGATGACGTGCGCCAGTCCGCGGGCGAGGCGATCCTCGTAGCGTTCGAGGGCGGCGGCGCAGTCCGGCTCACCCGCTTCGGCCCGAGCGGCGATCTCTGCCGCCGTGAGGTCGCGGCCGGTGGCGGCGCGCAGCTCGCGGCTTAGGCTCGGCCCGGCAAGCCAGGTCTCGATGCAGCCGTGCCGGCCGCAATAGCAAGGTGGGCCCGGGCGCTCCTCGTCGCGCGGCCAGGGCAGGGGGTTGTGGCCCCACTCGCCGGCGATGGCATTGGCGCCGGTGAGCACGCGGCCGTCGATGACGATGCCGCCGCCGCAGCCGGTGCCGAGGATTACGCCGAAGACCACTGCAGCGCCGGCTGCGGCGCCGTCCACCGCCTCGGACAGGGCGAAGCAGTTGGCGTCATTGGCGAGCCGTATCTCGCGACCCAGCAGTTGTTCGAGGTCTTCCTTGAGTGGCTGGCCGTTGAGCCAGGTGGAATTGCAGTTCTTCATCCGGCCGGTGGCGGGCGAGATGGCGCCTGGGGTGCCGATGCCCACCGTGCCGCGCGCGCCCAGCTCGCGCTCGGCCGCCAAGACCAAGCCGGCCAGGGTCTCGACCGTGGCGCGATAGTCCCCCCGCGGGGTCGGCACCCGCCGGCGCAATAGCGTGCGGTGCGCGCGGTCCAGTGCGATGAGCTCGATCTTGGTGCCGCCCAGGTCGAGCCCCAGGCGTAGTTCTTCGTCCTCCATGTCAGAGGCCCCTATGCCTTCGATAACGATCGATTGTAGTGCTGGTCTTGCTTTTCTGCGCCCTGCCCCGATGTTATCCTGCAACGCACAGCCAGAAGCCGCCATGACCGCCGATCTTCCGCGCAACGAATTGGAGCGCTTGCTCGCCGCCATGCACGCCGGTCGCATCGCACCGGAGAACTTCGCGAAGCAACTGCTCGACCAGCAGGTGTTCATGCCGGTCAAAGATGAAAAGCACACGATCAAGGGCTTTCAGGCGAGCACTCGGGCCGAGCCCCTGGTCCTGGAGGACGAGGAGGGCCGGCGCGTGCTCATCCTGTTCTCCGCCCCCGAGCGCGCCAAGGCCCTGACCGCCGAGGTGCCGGGCTACAGCGGCGGCATCCTCACGGAGTTCGCCTGGGTGCTCAGGCGCATGGGCAGCGACATGGGCATCTCGATCAATCCGGGCGAAGCGCTCGGCTTTGATTTCGACGCCGACATGGTGGCCATGATGGCCGCCCTGTTGCCGGAACAGGCGACGTGAGCATGTCGCGCATCCATACCTTCCCGCGCCCCGAACCGCTGCCCGACACCCGCCATGTCGGTGAGCGCTACTCGGCCGAACACGAGCGCTACGACGAGGGGGCGCGCTATCTCTACCGGCATGGCGCGCACGAGCTGACCCTATTCTGGTCGAACCTCACCGAAGCGGAGGTACGGGGATTTCGCGCCAATCCGGTGGAGGTGGGGCTCTATGTGCAGGGGCCGGCGGCCTTTCTGCTCTACAAGATCGAAGCGGTGTGCGAGTGGTCGGATGTGGCCTTCAACGTCCACCTGATCCCCGCGCCGGAGCGTGAGCTGCCTGGCGAAGCGGCCGGGGACCGGGCACGATTCCGGCTCATCCTGGTCGATGCGGGCGACGGGATCATCCGCGCCAAGCGCCTGGTGTCGCTCGATCGCGTCATGACCCAGGCCCTGCGGATGACCATGCAGGCGCAAGCGGCGGCACCCTTCGACCGTGCCGCCTATGACGCCGCCGTGCGCGCGGCGCATGCCCGCTTCCCGGACTCGGACGCAATGGTCCAGGCCGCCGAGTTTCAGGAAGCCGCCCTGGGTTGATGCTCAGCCCCGAAGTCCACGCCGCCCTGGCCGCCATCGTCGGACAGGACCGTGTGCTCACGGCGGCGGAGGACCGGCAACTGTACGCCAGCGACGAGACCCCGCGCGCCTGCACGCCGCAGGCCGTCGTCTTCCCACAGTCGCACGCGCAGGTGGTGGAGATCGTGCGCCTCGAGGGCCGCACCCCGCTGATCTTCATCGAGATCCCCGGTACCGACGGCGGTGGCCCGGAGGCCGATACCGTGCTGCTCTATGGCCACCTCGACAAGCAGCCCG
>JBKBRS010000242.1:0-2422 GCA_046292095.1 Thiobacillaceae bacterium | reverse complement strand
GGTCTGCGCCCCCACGCCCTCGGCGCGCAGCTTGAGCAATCCGTCCAGGTTCTGGGTGCCGGCATAGACGCGCTCGCCGGCCTGTTTCGCCACCGGCATCGACTCGCCGGTGAGCATGGCCTCGTCCACACTGGAGCTGCCATCGGTCACCACGCCGTCCACCGGGATACGCTCGCCGGCGCGCACCACCACGATGTCGCCGGGTTTGACGGCGGCGGCGGCCACCTCCACTACTTGGCCTTCGCGCTCGATGCGGGCGGTGGCCGGGGCCAGGGCCATGAGTTGTTCGATTGCCGAAGAGGTGCGGCTTTTGGCGCGCGTCTCCAGCAGCTTGCCCAGCCGCACCAGGGTGATCACCGCGGCACTGGCCTCGAAGTAGAGGTGACCGCCCGTATCGAAGAGCCACGCCGCCAGGCTGTAGAGGTAGGCAGCGCTGGTGCCGAGCGCCACCAGCACGTCCATGTTGGCGCCGCCGCCGCGCAGGGCGTGCCAGGCGCCGGTGTAGAAGCGGCGTCCCACCCAGAACTGCACTGGCGTAGCCAGCAGCCACTGCAACCAGCCGGGCAACCACGCGGCATGTCCCTGGCCGGCGAGCATGGGCAGCATTTGCGCCAGCAGCGGCAGGGTGAGCAGGGCGGCGACGGCGAAGACGCGCAGCTCGCGCCGGTACTCCGCCGCCTTTCTGGCCTTTTCCTCGGCGCGGCTGGCCTCGGTGATGGGGGTGGCCTCGTAACCGGCGCGCCGCACTGCGGCGAGGATGGCCTCCGTGTCGGCAAGCCCCGGCGTGTAGCGCACCCGCGCCCGCTCGCTGGCGAGATTCACCCGCGCCTCGACGCCGGGCAGCCCATCGAGGGCGCGCTCGATGCGCGTCGCACAGGCGGCACAGGTCATGCCGGAGATCGCCAGGTCCAGCGTCTGCACGGGCACCGTGAAGCCGGTCTTCTCCACCTGGGCGATGATGGCGGCGGGCTCGGTCAGCTCTGGGTCGAATTCGATGCGCGCCCGCTCCGCCGCCAGGTTGACGCTGGCCCGCACGCCTTCCAGGCGGTTGAGGTTCTTCTCCAACCGCGTGGAGCAGGCCGCGCAGGTTATGCCGGCGATGGGCAGCTCCAGGGTGCGGCGCAGTGTCTCAGCCATGGCCCTGAGATCATGCCACCGTGCCCCGGTTTCATCCAGTTGAGGCTGCCCCGGTGCACGCTAATCCCAGTCGTGGACGTGATCGTGCCGATGCACGAGCGCCCCGTGCCGGTGGCGGTGGCTGTGCACCAGGTTAGCGGCGCGCAGCCTGTCCGCATCGCCCAGGAAGGGTTCGATGGGGCCGTCGTGGATCAGGCGGTGATCTTCGCCCAGCACCAGCGCCCGGCTGCCCAGCTCGGGGGCGAGGCTCAGGTTGTGCGTGGTGGTGATGAGGGTGACGGGTAGCGCCGCGAGGAAGTCGACGAGCCAGCCAGTGGATCGGGGGTCGAGGGCGGCGACGGGTTCATCGAGCAGCAGCAGCTCGGGCTCGACGGCGAGCAGGGCGGCCAGGGCCAGTTTCTGCTTCTCGCCGCCGGAGAGGCTGAAGGGGAGCTGCCCGAGCCTGTCGGTCAGGCCCATGACGCCGGCCCAGTGGCACACGCGCGCGTCCACGTCGGCAAGCCCCATCTGGCGCGGGCCGAAGGCGATCTCGTCATAGACCGTGGGGTTGAACAGCATGGCGTCGGGGTTCTGGAACAGCAAGGCCACCTCGCGGCGGAAGCGGCGGCAAAGCGCCCTGTCCTTGAGCCTTTGCGGGTCGATCGGCTCGCCCTTGTAGCGGTACATACCCCCGCTCGGGGTGATGAGGCCGGCGATGATCTTGAGCAGGGTGGACTTGCCGGAGCCATTGGCCCCCAACAGCACCACCTTTTCGCCGGGGCGCACCCGCAGGCTGATGTCCGCCAGGGCCACGCAGCCGTCGTAGCGGTGGGTGATGGCGGTGAGCTCAAGCATCGAAGAAGCCGCGGGCGCGCAAGGCCTGGGCGCTGTCGCGCGCCGTGGCGAGCGCGCGGTCCATGAACCAGGCGGCGGCTGCGGCGCTCGCCCGGTAGCGGTCGATCAGGCGCGGCCGTTCAAGGCAGCGGCTGGCCAGCGCCAGGCGGAAGTCGGCATGGACCCGCTGGAAGCTGAGGGCCTGGCTGTAGGCGAGTGCGAGCAGCCAGCTTGAGGTGGGGGAGAAGTCCAGGGCGCGAAAAAGGTTCACGCGGCTTATGAACAGGAAGGTGAGCAGGGTGAGGAGGAGCACCCGCAGGTTCAGCAGCAGCAGGGTGTCCCACGGCGAGATGCCGCGCAGATGGGCGAGCAGGACATAACCCAGGCTCACCGCCAGGTTGAACACCAGGACGACGCGCAGGCTGCGGCGCAGCAGTCGGGGTGCATCATGGCCGGCCAACAGCAGGAGAGC
>JBKBRS010000241.1:0-2441 GCA_046292095.1 Thiobacillaceae bacterium | reverse complement strand
TCTCCCCAGCCAGCGCCTGATCATCGAGTTCCTCCACAGCATGACTTTCACTAGTCAGGGCTGCGCTCGTCCAGACCTTTGCTTCTTTCATGTTAAACGACCCGTCGTTCGGATCGCTGATGAAGCCAATCCTCACTAATCCCGCCCTGGCGGCAAGCGCCATGACCTGCGCCACCTTCTCGTAGTGCACATGGCGGTCGGCGAGGATGTGCAGCTCAGGCTGCGGTTGCTTTCGTGCCTCGGCTGCGAAGCGCTGCGGCAACTGGTCGAGCCTCACCGCCTCGCCATTCCAGAACAGGCTGCCATCCGCTCGGATGCCGAAATCGATATGCTCGGGTTTGGTGATGTTGGCGCTGGAGGATGCCTTCGGCAGGTCGATCTTCACCGCATGGGTGAGCAGGGGCGCGGTGATGATGAAGATCACCAGCAGCACGAGCATCACATCGACCAGCGGCACCACGTTGATCGCCGCCAGCGGCTCGGCGTGATGGCGGCGGAAGTTGTCAGCCTTGGCCATGATCTACCGTCAGACGCAAATAGAGCGAGTGCGCAAAGGACTCCAATCTCGCGAGCCACATGCGGTTGCGGCGCAAGAAGGCGTTATAGGCAAGCACAGCGGGGATCGCCACCGCCAACCCAAGCGCCGTCATGATCAGCGCCTCCCCCACTGGACCAGCCACCTTGTCGAGCGTGCCCTGGCCGCCGAGGCCGATTTGCACCAAGGCGTGATAGATGCCCCAGACAGTGCCAAGCAGGCCAACATAGGGAGCAGCGGCGCCGACCGTGGCGAGAACCGTCAGGCCACGCTCGGCACGCGCCATCTCCTGGTCGATGGCGTTGTTGAGGGCGCGCGTGAGCACCTCGCCGAATTCCGCAGGGCGGCTCAGGAACGCCTGCCGGATGCTGAGCGCCTCGGTCACCAGAATGGAGAAAGGGTTGCCGGCTTCCGGCGTCAGCTCGTCGAGCGTGCGCGCAGCGTTATAGCGGGCCTCGAATGCCGCGGCCCGTCGCCTGGCAAGCCAATTGGACAGAGAACGGGTGACGATCAGATACCAGCTTGCGATTGAAAACAGCAACAGCAAGCCGAGTACACTCTTGGCGACACCGTCGGCCTGGCTGAGAAAGTGGGCGAAACCCAGGCCGTCCATCTCACTGTGTTCCATGCGTCAGCTTCCTTGCAATATGAACTTGAAGGGTTGCAGCGCCACGGCCCGAACGGGCTGGCCATTGCGTTCGGCGGGCCTGCACTGCCAGGTTTTGACAGCGGAAAGGGCCGCCTCGTCGAGACGGACGAAGCCGCTGCTGCTCACCACGCGCGCCGAGGCTACCCTGCCATGCTCGTCGAGTTCGACGTGCACCACCACCGTGCCTTCCTCGCCCAAGCGCCGCGACAGGGACGGGTAACGCGGCGGCGTGCGTTCCGGGCAAGCCACTGAGAGTTCGCCACCGAGCGCTACCGGGCCAACAGGCATTGCGGGGGGTGGCGCAACCGGTGCGGTCGGCGCCTCGTTGACCGGCGCCGGCAGCGGGGAGGCAGGTTGCGGGGAGGTGGGCTGCATTGGTAGCGGCTGTGTTGGCGCTGGCTGCGGCGCCGGGGCGACATGGTCGGCGGGAGCGACGACAGGCGCTGCGGCGACGACCTGTCGCGGCTGGGGTTTTGTGCTGGACCGGGCTTTGGGAGTCGGCGGCATCAGCTCGACCTTCCTCTCCAGCGCCGGCGGGGCGATGAAGTTGACGAACAGCGTCTTCGCTGGCGGAGGACTCGGGATCAGCCGGTGCTGCCACAAGCCCCACAGCGCGGCGGCGTGCGCGACGAGCACGAGCATGAGCCCGGCGGCGCGTTCGATGGCAAATCGGGGCACGGCGCAATTCACTCAGTGGCAAGCAGTATGCGGCGTAATCCGAGGACGATGAGTACCACAGCGGCGCTCCAACGCAGCCAGCGCGACAGCCATGCCCGCCCGGCGCGCAATTCCCGGCCGAGGCGACCCGCGAGCGGTACGAGGATCAGGATCGGCGTCATGGCCGCGCCCAGCCCGAAGGCCAGCCCATACGCCACCCCTTGCCCGATGCTGCCGGCTTGCGCGGCGAGCGCGAGCAGCGAGGCGAGCGGCGTGCAGGGGGTGAGCGATAGGGCAGAGCCCAGCAGCAGGGGCGGCAGGCTGTCCGCCTTGTGACGATGAATCTCGACGGGCGCGAAAGTCGGCGCTGGCAACACGGCACGGCACTGCTTGCCGACGGGTTTCAAGAGCAACCACAGCCCAGCCAAGATGCTCGCCATGCCGATGGCCAGATTGCCCCAGACGCCTCCCAACGTCCGGGCAAGGCCGATGCCCAACGCGCCGGCGAGCGCCGCCAGCACGGTGTAGGTCGTCACTCGGCCGGCAAGGAACACGGCGGTGTGCAGGAAGGCTTCGCGCTGGCTGCTGGCGCGTCCCAGC
>JBKBRS010000240.1:0-2474 GCA_046292095.1 Thiobacillaceae bacterium | reverse complement strand
GGACAGAGGACTGTATTCATTTCTTTATCTCAGTCCTCAGTCTTCAGTCCTCTGTCCTCTGTCCTCTGTCCTCTGCCCGATGAACCTCGTATCCGCCCACATCCCCCCGCTGCTGGCCCTCACCCTCTGGCTCGCCCTTGCGGCGGGTGCGGTCTGGCACGTGCGCCACTGCCGCTGGCGCATGCTCGCCGACCGCGACAACCTCAATGTCTTCCTCGGCGCTTGCGTGGCGATTTTGGTCCTTTGGCTGATCCGCACCGGCATCAAGCCGGGCCTTGGCTTCCACCTGCTGGGTGCCACCGCGCTCACGCTCATGTTCCGTCCGGCCTTCGCCCTGCTGGCGCTTGCCCTGGTCACCACGGCCGTCGCCGCATGGGATGGCGAGCTCATGGCCATCCCCGCCAACCTGCTCGTCACCGGCGTGGTACCCGTATCCGTGAGCTGGCTGCTCTATCGCCTGGTCGATCGACGGCTGCCCAATCACCTGTTCGTCTACATCTTCGCCAACGCCTTTTTTGGCGCGGCGCTCGCCATCAGCGCAGTCGGTCTCGCCGCCACCGGCCTAGCGGCAGCACTCGGGGTATATACCGTGGACTACCTGCTGCGCGAATACCTGCCCTATTACCTGCTCATGGCCTGGAGCGAGGCCTTCGCCACCGGCATGGTGATGACCCTGCTGGTCGTCTACCGGCCGCAGTGGGTGGCCACTTTCGACGACCGGCGCTATCTACAGCGGTGAACCCGTCGGACATGGCCCAAGCCACCCCGGAAGGCGCAGATGGCCAGGTTCATCCTAGGCCCCCTGGCCCCTATCCCAGTGGCAGAAGGGCGCAACGAGCGTCGCCCCTCACGACGTAAGGACAGCGGCAAGCGTCGGCTGCGCCGACTTTCACTCAGAAACCAGATCGGAGATCGGTACGCCGGCAATCGCCCTTTGTCGGCAATCGTTGCACAGGGTTAGGAGGCGGGCGCTGGCGCCCTGGAACATGGGGTGATCGGTCATCAGCGCCTGACTGCGCGCCACCAGCGCCTTGGTGGAAAAGCGTTTGCCGCAAGCGGTACAGGCGAAGGGTTCGGCCTCGGCGACCACCCTCGGCGTGCGTCGCGCAGCCGGGTCGAGCAAAAAGCGGGGCCGCAGACGGATGGCTCGCTCCGGACAGCCGTTGGCGCACAGCCCACATTGCACGCACCTTTCCTCGGTGAAGGCGACCTGGGTGGTGTTGCCCGGCAGACTCAGGGCATTGGTCGGGCACAGCCGGATGCAGGCGGTACATAGGGTACATTTGTCCGCGGCGATATGGACCTCACCCAGCGGGGCGCGAGGCAGGGGAATGGGGGCTACCGTAGGCGAAGACTGCGCGAGGGCATCGAGGGCGGCCAGGAGCAGGGTGCGTTTGTCATCCACGTCGGGTAGATGTGCGGGTGGCAGGCCCTGCAGTGCGGCGATGGCGATGAGCGCCTCCGTCGTCTCCACCCGCGCGATGGCGGCTGGGTGGCCAAGGGCGGAGAGCAGGGCGACACACCAGGCAACCTGGGCATCGAGGATGGCAGGGTCGTGGAGCCAGGGATCGCGGCTGTCGATGGCCACACGGCGGTAGCCCATGGCCAGAGCCGCGAGCCAGAACTCCGGCCCCAGGCTGGCGACCCGCTCCACGGTCAAGGGCGTCCAACCGTCTGGCGGGGCATCCTGCACCGTATGCGAGACGATCCACAGTCCAGGGCCGCACGCCTGAGACGCCCGCCATTCGCTCAGCATCCGGGCCAGACGGCCGATTTGCCAGGCGGTGCCCGGCAGCACATGGCGGACCGCCCCGGTAGGGCACACCAAGGCACAGGTACCGCAGCCTTGGCAAAGATGTGGCTCGATGCTGACCGACTCCTTGTCAGAGTGTATCGCCCCGGCCGGGCAGACAGCGAGGCAGGCGCTGCAGCCCTTCACCCCTTGGCGGCGATGTGCGCACAGGGTGGTATCGAGGGCAAAGTAACGCGGTTTATCGTAACCGTCTCGCAGGCGACGGGCGATCTCCAGCAAAGCGACCTTCAGCGCCGGGTAGTCGTCGGCAGGCAGGCTGTACCATCCCGGGGGAGGGACGACGGGGCGCGGTTGGTTGCCGAAGTCGAGCACCCAGTCGAAATGTCCGTCGGCATGCCAGGATAGGGGGGCGAGGTCTTCCTGCCCGTGCGGCGTGTCGATGCGGGCGTGGAAGGCCCCCATCCAGCCGGTGATGGCTGCCGGGCGACCAGTGAGGGCGCGCAGGCCGCGCGGCAGCCGCGCGGGATCGGTCAGGTCGGTGCACAACAGGGCCGGGCGCAGACCCACTACCCTCAGCGCCTCCAGCCGCTTGAGCAACACCTCGGCCTGGCCGATCAGCAGTGTCATGTCCCGGATGATTGTGTGGTCGCTTCTGGAACAAGTCCGGTCTTCGCCGATACCATTCCTTCATGGCCTGCATGGGCGTGCGGGCATTGAGGGC
>JBKBRS010000239.1:0-2478 GCA_046292095.1 Thiobacillaceae bacterium | reverse complement strand
CGACCTGCAGCGCTACATGCGTGAGGCGGTCAAGGTCTCCAACGATTCGCCGGTCCTGCTCGACCGCTTCCTCAACGACGCCATCGAGGTCGATGTGGATGCCGTCGCCGACGGCGAACAGGTGGTGATCGGCGGCATCATGCAGCACATCGAGCAGGCCGGGGTGCACTCCGGCGACTCGGCCTGCTCGCTGCCACCCTACAGCCTGTCGGTGGCCTTGCAGGACGAGCTGCGCCGCCAGACCACGGCGCTCGCGCGCGGCCTCGGGGTGGTGGGGCTTATGAACATCCAGTTCGCCATCAAGGGCGATGAGGTCTACGTCCTGGAGGTCAACCCGCGTGCCTCGCGCACCGTGCCCTACGTCTCCAAGGCCACGGGTCGGCCGCTCGCCAAGATCGCCGCGCGCTGCATGACCGGCCGCACGCTCAGGGCGCAGGGCATCGAGCACGAGGTCGTCCCGCCGTATTACGCGGTCAAGGAGGCGGTCTTCCCCTTCCGCAAGTTCCCCGGCGTCGATCCCCTGCTCGGCCCGGAGATGAAATCCACCGGCGAGGTCATGGGGGTGGCGGAGACCTTCGGCGAGGCCTTCCTCAAGTCCCAGTACGCAGCCGGCGTGAAACTGCCCCGCGCCGGTACCGCCTGCCTGTCGGTGCGCAACCCCGAACACCCGCAGGTGGTGACCATCGCCCGCGAGCTGCACGCGCTGGGCTTTCGCCTCTTCGCCACGCGTGGCACCGCCGCGGCGATCAGCGCCGCCGGCCTGCCGGTGACACCGGTCAACAAGGTGGCGGAGGGGCGTCCGCACATCGTCGATATGATCAAGAACGGCGAGATCGACCTGATCGTCAACGTCGTCGAGGACAAGCGGGCGGTGAGGGACAGCTATTCCATCCGCGCCGCGGCGCTGGCCGCCAATATCCCCTATTTCACGA
The DNA here is from genome assembly GCA_046292095.1 of Thiobacillaceae bacterium. GTDB lineage: Bacteria > Pseudomonadota > Gammaproteobacteria > Burkholderiales > Thiobacillaceae > JANWZL01. The sequence continues at coordinate 1,546 of JBKBRS010000239.1, read as the reverse complement.
CCCTGGCCGGGGCGCTCGCGGCCTGCATGGGCATGAAGGGGCGTCGGGACATCACTGTCTACTCCCTGCAATCCCTGCACCAGCGGCTCAACTGAGGCCGTCAGTCATAGCAATCGAGGAGGTCCATGAGCAAGGTTCCCCTGACCGTCGTCGGTGCGCAGAAACTGCGCGATGAATTGCACCGTTTGAAGACCGTCGAGCGGCCGGCGGTCATCGCCGCCATCGCCGAGGCGCGCTCTCACGGTGACCTGTCGGAGAACGCCGAATACGACGCCGCCAAGGAGCGGCAGGGCTTCATCGAGGGGCGGATCAAAGACCTGGAGGCCAAGCTGGCCAATGCCCAGATCATCGATCCCCGCCATCTCGATGCCGACGGGCGCGTGGTCTTCGGTGCCACCGTGGAGCTGATCGATGCGGAATCGGGCGAGACGGTGCGCTATCAGATCGTCGGCGACGACGAGGCCGACATCAAGGCGGGTAAGATCTCGGTGAGCTCGCCCATCGCTCGGGCGTTGATCGGCAAGTACGCAGGCGACGTCGCCGACGTGCATGCACCGGGGGGGGTTCGCCACTACGAGATCCTGGAAGTGCATTACATCTGAGTGCCCGGCGCCTCGGTCATGAAACGCCTGCCGGACCTCCTGGCCATCTGGGCGGTGACGCTGTGGGTTGGGGGTCTCTTCGCCATCGGCTACCTGGCCGCACCGGTGTTGTTCTATCAGCTCGACGACCGGGCCCTCGCCGGCCTGCTGGCCGGGCGCATGTTCACCCTCATCGCCTACGTGGGCATGGTCTGCGGCCTATACCTTTTGCTCCACCGGCTTATGCGCCACGGCGGTGCGGCCTTGAAGCAGGCCTTCTTCTGGATCGCCGTGCTGATGCTGCTCCTCACCCTGGGCCAGCGCTATGGCATCCAGCCGATCATGGAGGGGCTCAAGGCGCAGGCCTGGCCGCAGGACGTGATGCAGAGCCTCTTTCGCGACCGCTTCCAGACCTGGCACGGGATCTCCAGCGCGGTCTATCTGCTTCAGTCGCTGCTGGGGCTCGCCCTGGCGGCGAAGATGAATTCAAGGTAGTTGGATGCGTGGCGGCTCGGCCGGACGGTAGATCAGCAACAGCTTGCCGATGTGCTGCACCGGCGCGGCATCCAGGGCCTCGCACAGCGTCTGCAGATAGGTCTCGAGCTCGGCGCGGTCGTCGTTTTGTACGCGGATCTTGATCAGTTCGTGCGCCGCCAGGGCGCGCGCAGCCTCGCGCAGCACGGCCTCGGTGAGGCCGGCGGCGCCGATCATGACCACCGGCTTGAGCGGATGCGCCAGTGACTTCAGGTACTTGCGTTGTGCAGGGGTGAGGCTGAGCATGCGAAAGGCCGTGAGGTTGAGACCCTATCCTACATGAAACGCCAAGCCAAGACGCGCGCCTGGCACCACAGGCATGTGCACGACCCCTATGTCCGCCAGGCCACGGCCCAGGGCTACCGCTCCCGCGCCGCTTTCAAGCTGATCGGGATCGATGCCCGCGATCGCCTGCTCAGGCCGGGCATGAC
>JBKBRS010000238.1:0-2479 GCA_046292095.1 Thiobacillaceae bacterium | reverse complement strand
CCCCGTAGCCCTCGACCGACATCAGCCCATCGCCGCAGCTGCAGCCGCCCACCCATTCGGTGAACAAGACCCCCAACCGCGCCCGGATGTCGCGGTCAGAGGACTCGGCGGCCAGCAGGCATAGGGTCACCCCCTCCACCCGGCCGCCCTGGCTCGTCAGGGCGTCGAGCGGAAGGCTTTCGGGCGGCAGCGCCTTGAGCTCGGACCTTAAGGTCGGCTCGAAGGCCGGGGTGCCCCAGGCGCTGATGGACAGCGGCAGTCGCACCATGGACACAGGCCGGTCGGACCCCAAGTCTAGCAGTCCGGGGGCATTTCCGGTCCCGTGCCAGCAGCCCGCAGCAGACGGCACGCCCGAGATCCGGTCTTCGCCCCCACCATTTACCCGCACAGGCCCACCGCCCCGCAGGCGGTGCAGAAATCGCAGCCGTCTTTGCGGATCACCGTGTCGTTGCCGCACTCGCGGCAGCGCAAGCCCTGCATGGCCGGCAGTCGCGGCGGGCTGCCCGGCTCGGGGGCGGGCGCCTGCAGGATGCCCATCTGCTGGATGGGGTAGCCGTCCTCGGTGAGGATGCCCAGCATCGCATAGCGGTGGATGATCAGCCGCGCCACATAGGCCACCGTCGAGGGCCAGGTGCGGCTCTTCTCCGAGCCCGGCTCCTTGGCCATGAAGTCACCCAAGGGTTCTGGATAGTCGAGCAGCTTGCGGAGCTTCATGCCGATCCAGGCCGGATCGATCACGCGCATGTCGAGCGACAGCAGCTTGCACAGGCCGTCCAGGGCCCGTGGATACTCGCCGGCGAGCCAGACCGAGTAGGGGCGGGTGCGCCCGTCGGGCAGGCGTATTTCCTTCAACCCCAGGACGAAGTCGTCGCCGCTGGCGGGGTTCAGGACGTCCACCGTCCAGGACAGCGTGCCGTCGGTGCCGGTCTTGGGCTCCTTGAGGCTGAACAAGGCGTCGAGCACCGGCGTGGGGCCCTCGACGTCCAGGGCCTTGAGCTGCTCCAGGCGCCAACGAATGATCTGCGCCACGCCGGAGACGATGCTGGGCACCGGCCGTAGATCGCCGTTGGGCGGGAAGGGGATGGAGCAGGCGTCATCACCCCGAGTCTTGGCCAGGGTGTCGAGCTTGAGCTTGAGCCAGGCCCGATCGTTGGCGCGCATGTCCATGGACAGGCTCTTGGCCAGCGCGCCGAGGCCGCGCGGCTGCTCGGCGCCGTTGACCCAGACCTCGAAGGGGAAGGCGCGGCCGTCCTCCTGCTCGATATGGCCGACGAACAGGGCGAAGCTGCCCTGCGGGTACTCGATCATGTAGCTCCAGGACGGGTTGCCGCCGGGCAGCCGCGGCCGGCCGGGCCACTTGAGGCTCTCCAGCACGGGGGCCGGCAGCGTCTTGATCTCGATGCGGCGGTTGACGTCGCCAGTGTCGAAGTCCTGGGGCGCCGCTTTGGCCGGTTCGACCGAGAGCACCGAGCCGATGACGGGATTGGGCCGGTAGGTGGCCAGCCCCTTGAGCCCCGCCTTCCAGGCCGCGAAATAGAGGTCCTGGAAGTCGCTGTAAGGGTAGTCGGCCGGCACGTTGACCGTCTTGGAGATGCTCGAGTCGATGTAGGGGGCGACCGCCGCCACCATCTCCATGTGCGCCCGGGCGCTGATCTCCAGGGCGGTCACGAAGGCGGGGGTGAGCGGCGCCTCCTCCCCCTCCTGCTCGCGGTACAGGCGCCAGGCGTGGTCCTGCACCAGATACTCCTTGAAGCTGCCGTCGGCCTGGCGCTTTTTGCGTGTGTAAGTCCAGGAGAAGGGCGGCTCGATGCCGTTCGAGGCATTGTCGGCGAAGGCGAGCGAGATGGTCCCCGTGGGGGCGATGGACAGCAGGTGCGAGTTGCGGATGCCGTGGCGGCGGATCTCCGCCTTGAGCTCGGCAGGTAGGCGCGAGGCGAAGTTGCCGCCGGCCAGATACAGGTCGGCGTTGAACAGCGGGAAGGGGCCGCGCTCGCGCGCGAGCTCGACCGAGGCGGCATAGGCTGCATCGCGCATGAACTCGGCCACCCGCGCGGCGAATTCGCGCGCCGGCGGGGTGTCGTAGCGCAGACCCAGCATCACCAGGGTGTCGCCCAGGCCGGTGAAGCCGAGCCCCACGCGGCGCTTCGACTGCGCCTCCTTGTGCTGCTTCTCCAGCGGCCAGGCGGTCAGTTCCAGCACGTTGTCGAGCATGCGCACCGCCACCGGCACCACGCGGCCCAGGGCCTCGAAGTCAAAGGCAGCGGTCGGGGTGAAGGCGCCTTTGACGAAGCGGGTCAGGTTGACCGAACCCAGGCAACAGCAGCCGTAGGGCGGTAAAGGCTGTTCGGCGCACTGTCCGGTTACGAGGCCGTTGAACACCACCGTGTTATGGTCGGGTTGGGTGGTATCGTAGACCGCTTCGCGACCGGCATGCTCGATGCGCAAGACCCGGGTCGCGAAACGCTGCCGTTTGCGCAGG
>JBKBRS010000237.1:0-2505 GCA_046292095.1 Thiobacillaceae bacterium | reverse complement strand
AGCAGCTCTTGCAGGATGCTGCGCGCCAGCAGGTATCCACGGCGGCAGGGGATTATATGATCATACGGGATCATACATTTTAGCAAACATCATACCTGCGGCCTGCTGTCGCCCTGCGTCTAGGTCGTATCGGTGCGGTGCGAACACGGCAGCAGCCAGGCATTCTCTACCCTGGGTTTGACAGGGCGATTATCGTCAATCCTGTCGAAATCCTTACAGCCGACTTGTCGGGCTGAAACCCGACCTACTTGTATCGTTGGGCCGTGTTACAGTCCGGAGGACGGCAAAGGACGTAGGCCAGGGAAGTCCGCACGCATGGCCAGCACATGTGCTTCGGCCAGAACCCTGCGGTAGAAGGGCTGATCGCGCGTGGCGTCCACTTCCGAGGGGGTCAGCACGAGGAGGTCTACCGGGGCGGGGATGCGTTCGATCAGATCCTTGTAATCCAACAGTCTATCCATTGGCCGTGGTCTCGCAGAACTGACGACCAGCAGGAGATCCACATCGCTGCGCGCGCCATGGTCGCCGCGGGCGCGTGAGCCGAATAACCACACACCCAGCAGCTCGGGGTGATCGCTGAGTGCGGCCCGGGCAGCCTCGGTCAGGGCCTGGTCCAGTTTGCGGTTATAGGCCGAGACGGCCGCGTACGAATTCCAGGATACGTTCGGCATGGCCGATGGCCTCTTCGGCATCGCGGTCCAGGAAATACTCGCCCGGCACGCCCTGCGCAAAGCCATTGGGATAGCGGGTCGGGATATAAAAACGGTCGAGCAGCAGGCCGGCCTCGTGCACTGCGGCCGGCACGGACGCCTGTGGGGGCAGCGAGGCGAGCAGTTGCTTGATGCTGTGCCCCCAGCCTTCGAGCCCCCATCGCTGATGCAAGGCCTTGACGGCCTTCTCCGCGGCCTGTTGGGCGGCGAAGCAGGCCTATTCGAAGTCCTGGTCCTCCAGGGCGTGCCGGGCATGACGCAGATCGCGCTGCGCCTGCCCGAACCAGTCCACGGATCTGTCCATCTTCGGCCCCCCGATCGATCAAGGGCAGAATACCACGCCATGGAAGCGCTGAATAAATGGCTGTGCGGTCGGCCCGCTGCGGTGCGCGGTGCTCGGGACCTCGCTTGAGTTCATGTCATGTCTCGCGGCGAGCACTCCGGGCGCCTCGTGGCTCGACCCCGCTCGCATATCACTACAGCGTCGCGCCAGCCGCTACAATCCGGCAAGCTTACGACCAACCTGGACCTGGACCGTGCAGACCCTGACCGTCGACCTCGGTGAGCGCAGCTACCCCATCCACATCGGCCCCAGTCTGCTTCGGCAGGCGGAACTCATCCTGCCGCACCTCTCCCAGCCGCGGGTGGCCATCGTCACCAACACCACCGTCGGTCCCCTCTATTTGCAGACGCTCACCCAAACCCTCGTGCAGGCTGGCGTCGATGTCATCCCCATCACGCTGCCCGATGGCGAGCAGTACAAGAACTGGGAGACGCTGAACCGCATCTTCGATGCCCTGCTTCAAAACCGCGCCGAGCGCAAGACCACCCTGATCGCCCTGGGCGGCGGGGTGATCGGCGACCTGACCGGTTTTGCCGCCGCCTGCTACCAGCGCGGCGTGCCCTTCATCCAGGTGCCGACCACCCTGCTCGCCCAGGTGGATTCCTCGGTGGGTGGCAAGACCGGCATCAACCATCCGCTCGGCAAGAACATGATCGGCGCCTTCTATCAGCCCAGGCTGGTGCTGGCCGACACCGACACGCTCAACACCCTGCCCGACCGGGAGCTCTCGGCCGGGCTGGCCGAGGTGATCAAGTACGGGCTCATCCGCGACCTGCCCTTCCTTACCTGGTTGGAGGCCAACATGGAGCGGCTCATGGCGCGTGATACGCAAGCGCTCACTTACGCCATCTACCACTCCTGCCGGAACAAGGCCGAGGTGGTGGCGGCCGACGAGCGGGAGAGCGGGCAGCGGGCGCTGCTCAACCTCGGCCACACCTTCGGCCATGCCATCGAGGCGGGGATGGGCTACGGCAACTGGCTGCACGGCGAGGCCGTGGCGGCGGGGACGATGTTGGCGGCCGATCTGTCGCGGCGCATGGGGCTGATCACCGATGCTGACGTGGAGCGGGTCGAGGCCCTGTTCCGTCGCGCCAATCTGCCCGTCCGCGCGCCGAATCTGGGCGTGGACGCCTACCTGAACTCCATGGGCGTGGACAAGAAGGTGGAGGGCGGCAGGATGCGCTTCGTGCTGCTGCGGCGCCTGGGCGAGGCCTTCGTCACGGCGGAAGTGCCGCCGCAGGCGCTCAAGGCCACACTGTCAGAGTCAGTGGCTTGATCGAGGGCGCGGTCTTGCCTATAGTGAGTCAGGAAATTAGTTCACTTGATGACCATGATCCGACTCAACATCCACGAGGCCAAGACCCATCTCTCCGCCTATCTGGCCAGGCTGGAGGAGGGTGAGACCATCCTGCTGTGCAGGCGCAACGTGCCGATCGCCGAGATCCGGCCCTT
>JBKBRS010000236.1:0-2530 GCA_046292095.1 Thiobacillaceae bacterium | reverse complement strand
CCCTCGCTATGCTCGGGACCGCAACTTCGTTGCGTCCTGCGCCCTTCGGGCTGGTCCCGCTTGCGGGAGAGGGGAGCATCGTGAGTTGGCTGCGCCAACTTTCATGCCAAATACCACGTCTTCTCGATCTTTCCTCGAAAAAAGGGCGGGCGGAGCCGCCCCAATCCCTTCCAACCTCAGGGAGACAACCTGTCTGTAGGCCGCGAGGTCCTAGGCCTCGCCGAAGCGTTCGGTCGCCTCCTATAACAAGATCCGTGCCAGCTACAAAAAATCGAATACGCCAATATCAACAAGCACTTAAAAAACCGCTCCCTGCGAGGCGCTGCTGGCAGTGTGATCTTAGACATAAATGACAACAAATCTTGACAACTTTGTCATTTCTGGCAAGCTTCATCCGATGAGCATCCCCCCCGAGCTGCGTGATTTGCTGGAGGCCCTGCCCGAGCCACGCATCCTGGTGGATAGCGAGTACCGCATCCTGGCGGCCAACAAGGCCTACCGCGAGGCCTTCGGCCAGGTCGATGGCAAGTCGCTCAGGCTGCTGGGGCGCACCTGTTACGAGGTCTCGCATCACTTCGACCGCCCCTGCGACCAGTGCGGCGAGTCCTGCCCGCGCCTGGCCGCGCTGAAGACGGGTGAACCGAGCCGTGTGCTGCACCTGCATCACACCCCGCGCGGCGAGGAGCATGTGGACGTAGAGCTCATCCCCTTGCGCGATGCGGAAGGGCGCATCCGCTACTTCATGGAGACCCTGACGCGCCTGGGGAAGCGGGGCGAGCGGCCCGGTGCCTTGGGCATGGTGGGGCGTTCCGCTGCGTTCAACACCATGCTGGGGCTCATCAGCCGGGCCGCGCCCGCAGTGACCCCGGTGCTATTGCTCGGCGAGTCCGGCACCGGCAAGGAGCTTGCCGCCCAGGCGCTGCACACCCTGAGCCCGCGCCGCGACAAGCCATTCGTTCCGGTCGACTGTTCGGGTCTCACCGAGACCCTGTTCGAATCCGAGCTCTTCGGCTACGAGAAGGGCGCCTTCACCGGCGCCACCCAGCGCAAGATCGGCCTGGTCGAGGCGGCGGCCGGGGGCACCCTGTTCCTCGACGAGGTGGGTGACATCCCGCTCGCGTTGCAGGTCAAGCTGCTGCGCCTGCTGGAGACCGGGACCTATCGCCGGGTCGGCGGTGTGGAGACCCTGGCCGCGGATTTCCGCCTCATCGCCGCCACCCATCGCGATCTCGATGCCATGGTGGCGGCGGGCAGCTTCCGGCGCGACCTCTATTACCGCATCGCCGTCTTCCCCATCCATCTGCCGGCACTGCGCGAGCGGCGCGAGGACATCCCCCTGCTGGTCGATGCGCTGCTCAAGCGGCTGGCCCCTGGTCGCCGCCTACGGCTGTCGGCCGAGGCCATTCAGCAACTGGCTTCCTACGACTTCCCCGGCAACATCCGGGAGCTGCGCAACCTGCTCGAGCGCGCCATCCTGCTCACCGACGGTGAGGTGATCCGGCCGGAGTCGCTGGTCCTGCGGACGACTGCGCCGCAGACCGCCAAGGCGCCTCAGCCAGGCGAGATCGTCCCTTTGGAAGAGGCCGAGCGCCGCTATGTGCGCTGGGCGCTCGCCCAGGTCGACGGCGACAAGGCACGCCTGGCCCAGCGCCTGGGTATCAGCTTACGCACGCTCTACCGTAAACTCGCAGCTTGACGCCGAGAGGCTAAAGTTGATCAAATTACTCAGGTAAGAGTGCCAGGAGATCTCATGAGTCACGTCGCCATCGATCACAGCGATCCCCAGCAGGTGATGCATTCCATCATCCAGCGCATCGCCACGGGTCCCGAACTGTCCAAGGACATCGCGCGCGAGGAGGCCTATCTGGGTATGAAGGCCATCCTAGATGGCCAGATCGACCCGGTGCAGTGTGGCATCTTCTTCATTGCGCTGCGCATGAAGCGGGAGACCGACGACGAGAACAAGGGGGTACTCGACGCAATCCTAGAGGCGACCCGCAGAGTCACCGCGCCGGTAGACGAGGTGGTCGATATCGCCGATCCCTATGACGGCTACAACCGCTGTCTGCCCGCCGCGCCCTTCCTGCCGCCGCTGCTCGCCGAGCTGGGCGTACCGGCGGTCAACCACGGTGTGGACAAGGTCGGCCCCAAGTACGGCGTCACCGCCCGGCATGTGCTAGCGGCCGCCGGGGTGAACGTGGACCTCGATCCAGAAGCGGCCGCCGCCCGGCTGGCCGACCCCGCCTTGGGCTGGACCTACATCGACCAGGCGCGCTTCTGTCCCAAACTGCACGCCCTGGTCCCCTTGCGGAGCAAGATCATCAAACGCCAGGCAGTGACCACCGTGGAGGTGGCCGCCCGGCCCATCGCCGGTCGGCGGCACACCCACTTCGTCACCGGCTATGTGCACAAACCCTATCCGCCGATCTACGCCATGCTGGCGCGCCACGCCGGTTTCGACTCGGCGCTGATCATCCGCGGCGTGGAGGGCGGGGTGATCCCCAGCCTGCGCCAACCGGGCAAGTACTAC
>JBKBRS010000235.1:0-2530 GCA_046292095.1 Thiobacillaceae bacterium | reverse complement strand
AGGTCGAGAGAATCGAGACCCCGCTGCTGCGTAAGCTCGCGCATTTCGGCTACCTGCTCACCTGGGTGATCCTGGCCGTCGCCGCAGCAACCTTCGCCTTCGGCACCCTAGTGCGCGACTACTCGGCGGGCGAGATGTTCCTCGCGGCTGTGGGTCTGGCGGTGGCGGCCATCCCCGAGGGGCTGCCGGCCATCCTCACCATCACCCTGGCCTTGGGCGTGCAGTCCATGGCGCGACGCCGCGCCATCGTGCGACGGCTACCGGCGGTGGAGGCCCTGGGTTCAGTCACGGTGATCTGCTCGGACAAGACCGGCACGCTCACCCGCAACGAGATGACCGTGCAGGCCTTGCTGACCGCCGAGCAAGAGTTTGCCGTCACCGGCGTCGGCTATGCACCGCATGGCGGCTTTACGCTCGACGGCCGCGAGGCGGCGGTCGATGACCACCCTGTCCTGCGTGAGGTCGCGCGCGTGGCCCTGCTCTGCAACGACGCCACGCTGGAGGCCGAGGGCGAGACCTGGCGGCTCAACGGTGATCCCACCGAGGGGGCGCTCGTCACCCTGGCGCTCAAGGCCGGCCTCGACCCGAAATACGAGGCCGAGGCCTGGCCGCGCACCGACGTCATCCCCTTCGAGTCCGAGCACCGCTTCATGGCCACCCTGCACCACGACCACACCGGCCGCGGCTGGATCGCGCTGAAGGGGGCGCCGGAGCGGGTCCTGGCCCTGTGCACCCGGCAGCGCGTGACGGCCGGTGAACAACCCCTCGAGCCGGAGCGCTGGCAGACCGCCATGCAGGACGTCGCCGCGCGCGGCATGCGGCTAATCGCCCTGGCGGTGAAGCCCGCCGCGGCGGACAAGCGGGTGCTGGAGTTCGCCGATGTCGAGGCGGGATGCTTCACCCTGCTGGCGGTCGCCGGCCTCGCCGACCCGCCGCGTGAGGAGGCGATCCGGGCGGTGGCCGACTGCCGCACGGCCGGCATCCGGGTGAAGATGATCACCGGCGACCACGCCGCCGCCAGCGCCATCGGCGCGCAGCTTAGGCTCGCTGATGAGATCCGCGTCCTCACGGGCAGCGAGATCGAGGCCATGGATGCGGATGCGCTGTGGCGTGCGGTCTTGACGACGGAGATCTTCGCCCGCGCCAGCCCCGAACACAAACTACGTCTGGTCGAGGCCCTGCAGGCCGAAGGTCAGGTGGTGGCCATGACCGGTGACGGGGTCAACGACGCCCCCGCCCTGAAGCGCGCCGATGTGGGCGTGGCCATGGGGCAGAAGGGCACCGAGGCGGCCAAAGAGGCGGGGCAGATCGTACTCGCTGACGACAACTTCGCCACCATTGCCGCCGCGGTGGAGGAGGGCCGGCGCATCTACGACAACATCCGCAAGGCCATCGTCTTCATCCTCCCCACCAACGGTGGCCAGGCCGGCGTTCTGGTGGCGGCCATCGTCCTGGGGCTGCACGAGCTGCCCGTCACCCCGGTGCAGATCCTCTGGGTCAACATGGTCACGGCGGTGACGCTGGCGCTCGCGCTCGTCTTCGAGCCGGCGGAAGCCGACATCATGCGCCGGCCGCCGCGCCCGCCACCGAGCCCATCCTCACCCCCTTCATGCTCTGGCGCGTGGCCTTCGTCTCCGTCCTGCTGGTCGGCGGCAGTCTGGGCCTGTTCCTGTGGGAGCTCGAGCGGGGGGCCAGCCTGGAGGTGGCGCGTACCGCTACGGTCAACCTGCTCATGCTCGGTGAGGTGTTCTATCTCTTCAACTGCCGCCGGCTCGTCAACCCCGTGCTCTCCTGGGAGGGGATCACGGGCAACCGCTGGGTTTGGGTGGCCATCGCCGCCCTGCTTGCCCTGCAGCTCGCCTTCACCTACGCGCCGCCCCTGCAGGCCCTGTTCCACACCGCCGCGTTGGATGCCGCGGCCTGGGGCCGTATCCTCGCCTTTGGTCTGTTCGTGTTGCTGATCGTGGAGCTGGAGAAGGCGATGGTGCGCCGCCTTTAACCGGACCGCCGGCTGCGGCAAAGGGTGTCTAGGCCCTGTCCTTCCGCGGCAAGCTTGCCGGCAGCATGCAAGCGGCTCATGATCCCGCTCACGCACCAGCCATGACGCTGCCTCTATGCACGCATCCTTCGGCGAATTCGCCCTGCTCTTGCTCATAGCCGCCACCGTAGGGGCGATGGCCGTGCGCCTCAAGCAGCCGGTCCTCATCGCCTACATCACCGTCGGCATCCTGGTCGGGCCTGCCGGCTTCGGCCTGGTTGAAGCGCACGGTCAGATCGATCTGCTCGCCCAGGTCGGCGTGGCGGTGCTGCTCTTCCTGGTCGGCCTCAAGCTCGACCTCGCCCACGTGCGCCACATTGGTCCCGTGGCGCTCGCCACCGGCCTGGGGCAGCTCGGCTTCACCATCCTCTTCGGTTTCCTCATCATCCTGGCCCTGGGCAAGGGGATGAAGGAGGCGCTCTACGTGGCGGTGGCGCTGACCTTCTCCAGCACCATCATCATCGTCAAACTCCTGTCCGACAAGCGCGAGCT
>JBKBRS010000234.1:0-2557 GCA_046292095.1 Thiobacillaceae bacterium | reverse complement strand
GGATCTCCGCCACGCTCAGGGGGGCGGCGGAAGGTGCCTTTGCCTGCACGGCCGCGGCGAGCTTGATCAACCGATCGAGTAGCGCCGGATCCGGGGCCTCGGGCAGGCTCGCCCCCTCGCGCGGCTGGAAACCGATCCGGCACTCGACCTTGCCGCGCCGGATGCACTGGCTGATGCGTTCGCGCAATTGCGGCTCGAGCGGCCGGAAATCCTCGGCCATGCGGAAGGCGAGGTCGAGGAAGCGCGAGTTGACCGAGCGCAGCTCCAGCGTGAGGCTGCCCGAGGGTAATTCCGCGGCCTCCGCCGCGTAGCCGGTCATACTGTATAAAGTGCCCACTGAATCCGTTATTCTTGGATATTCGATCACCGACCGGCATCTTATCGCGGTCACGCATGGCGACTCAAATCACCGAACCCCTGCCGCCCGGCTACAAACTGGGCGAGTACATCATCGATCGCAAGATCGGCGGCGGCGGTTTCTCCCTGGTCTATCTCGCCTTCGACCTGGACGGTCAGCCCGTGGCGATCAAGGAGTACCTGCCCGGCGGGGTGGTCAAGCGCGGCGATGGCGGCACGGTCATGCCCATCTCCGACGACAAGCAGACCTCCTTCCGCTACGGCATGAAATGCTTCTTTGACGAGGGGCGGGCGCTGGCCGACATCCGCCACCCCAACATCGTGCGCGTGGTCAACTTCTTCCGCGCCAACGACACCGTGTACATGGTGATGAAATACGAGCGCGGCCGCACCCTGCAGAAGCACATCGTCAACCTCAAGGAGCCGATGCGCGAGAGCTTCATCCGCCATGTCTTCGTGCAGGTGCTCAATGGGCTACGCGAGGTCCACGCGCACCGGATCCTGCACCTGGACCTGAAGCCCTCCAACATCTACATCCGCAACGACGGCACGCCACTGATCATCGACTTCGGCGCCTCGCGCCAGGTCCTCAAGCACGACCTGCAGATGGCCTCGCCCATGTACACCCCCGGCTTTGCCGCGCCGGAGCTGTACAAGGCGCGCGATTGCCTGGGGCCCTGGACCGACCTCTACGCCATCGGCGCCTGCATGTACGCCTGCCTGGCCAAGGAGCCCCCGCCGCCGGCCGATGAACGCCTGGAAAAAGACCGCCTGGTGCCCGCGGCCAAGGCCTACGCCGGCCAGTACTCGCGCGGTCTGCTCGATCTCATCGACAGCCTGCTCCGGCTCGACTACACGCAGCGGCCGCAGAGCGTCTTCTCGGTGCAAAAGCGTCTGATCGAGCTCATCAACCACAGCAGGCGGAGCAAACCCACCCTGCTCAGCCTGATCAAAGAAAGACTCAGCCCGCTCTCGCGATGAAATACGTCGTCTATCAAGCCAGCCGCCGGGGGGGCCGCCCCCACAAACACGACCGGGGGGCCGATTCCGACACCACGGACGCCCAGATCAAGGTGGTGGCCGGCGGCATGGGCGGGCACAACCATGGCCAGGTCGCCTCGCAGATGCTGGTGCAGACCATGGTGAGCCTGTTCCAGGCGCGGGCGACCCCGCGACTGCCGAACCTGCAGGGTTTCCTCCTCGACGGCATCTACGCCGCCCATGACGCCATCAACGAATACGCCCTACGCAAGGGCCTCAAGGACCCGCCGCGCACCACCTGTGTGGCCGCGGTGGTGCAGCGCGGCACGGCCTGCTGGGCGCACGTGGGGGACTCCCGCCTGTACCACTTCGACAAGCGCAGCCTGGTCGAGCGCACCCGCGACCACTCCGCCGTGCAGCAGCTCGTCGAGGAGGGGCTGCTCGACGAGGACCAGATCAGCCTGCACCCCGACCGCAACAAGCTCTACAACAGCGTGGGGGGGTACGCCCTGCCCGACATCGAGCTCTCCGAGCTGGTGCCGCTCAAGGAGGGCGACGTGCTCCTGCTGTGCAGCGACGGGGTCTGGGGCGAGATCAATGACCGCGAGATGCTCGCCACCCTGCGCGCCTACCCGCTCGACCGCGCCATCCGCCACATGCTCGACCACGCCGAGTTCCGTGGCGGGCGCAACTGCGACAACCTGTCCATGGTGGCCATGCGCTACGGTGAGGAGCGGTTCGACGAGCACGAGCTGGTGTTGGGTGACGACTTTGGCCTGGATGGCTTCACCACCCAGCTCAGGCAACTCACCCCGCAGGACAGGGACAGCGTGCGCGACATGGACATCGACCAGGCGGTGGCGGAGATCCACGCGGCCCTGGCCAAGTATGGTCTGGACAAACCCACGGCATGAACACATCCATCCCGAACGACTGGCACAGACCCTCGGGCCGCGCCCCCGGCGAGCTTAGGCCGGTGCGCATCACCCGGCGCTACACCAAACACGCCGAGGGCTCGGTGCTCATGGAGTGCGGCGACACCCGCGTGATCTGCACCGCCAGCGTGCTGGAGCGCGTGCCGCCGCACGTGAAGGGTACGGGCGCCGGCTGGCTCACGGCGGAGTACGGGATGCTGCCGCGCGCCACTCATACCCGTGGCGAGCGCGAGGCGGCGCGTGGCAAACAGAGCGGTCGCACGCTTGAGATCCAGCGCCTGATC
>JBKBRS010000233.1:0-2562 GCA_046292095.1 Thiobacillaceae bacterium | reverse complement strand
GTCTGCGCCTTGACCACCTCGTTGACCGTGCGCGCCTGCACGAGCGTGGTGCCGCCTGCGGGCAGGCCGGTGGCGAGGTTGGGGGCCGGATCCTCCGCCACCCGCACCTTCACGGTCCGGGAGCCCGTTCCCGCCTTCGGCGGCTCGGAGTTCCGGGTCCAGTCGCGGTCGGCCCGGTCTGGGTCGATGGTGCCGTCCGCCTCGGGCGTGATGCGTCCGGTGCGGATGGCCTTGTGCACGGCGGTGTCCGATACCCCACGGTGGCGGGCGTAGGCGCGAATCGACAGTCCCATGGTCTCCATCAAGCATTGGCGCCGTCCCGCTCGGATTCCGCTTGGCTTCGCTCGGGAACAGCGCGTTCATGTCATCACCATCAACGACACCCCGAGGAGAAGCACATGACCGAGCAAGCCGAAAAGGACATCGACCGGCAGCTGCAGCAGATCGCGCTGGATCACCTGTTCATCGACACCCTGGAAACCCGCAACAGCGACCGGCTGGACTTCCACGAGGTCAGCGTCTGGGCAGTCAAGAGCGCCTTGATGGCCGCCTACCAGGCGGGCCGGCAGGCCGCGCGGCAGGGCTGAGAAAGCAGCGGAAAGCGCTTGGCTTCTCCAGAGAACAGCGCGTTCATGACCACACCATCAACCACCACGAAGGAGCATCGAATGAGCACCATCCAACTCACCCCCGCCCAGCACGCCATCCTGGCCTACGCCGTCGAGCACACCGGTGGCAAGATCGAGTGGTTCCCCGACAACGTGAAAGGCGGCGCCCGCAAGAAGGTGCTGGACGGCCTCTGCAATCGGGCCCTGATCACCACCATTGGTCCCGACTGGTTTGTCGCCGCCGACGGTTACGAGGCCCTGGGGCGCCCGCGTCCCGCGCCGGCGCCGGTGGAGGCAAACACGGATCTCGAGGCGGAGGTCGCAGCCGCCGAAGCCACCTGGGCACCGCAGCGCGCCGAGACCAAGCCCCGCACCCGCGAGAACAGCAAGCAGGCCCAAGTCATCGCGATGCTCCGGCGCCCGGAGGGCGCGACGGTGCGCCAGATCTGCGAACTCACCGGCTGGCAGGCGCACACGGTGCGCGGCACCTTTGCCAACGCCTTCAAGAAGAAGCTGGGGCTGACCATCACCTCGGACAAGCCCGAGGGCGGCGAGCGCATCTACCGGATCGCGTGATTCGAGCGGAATGGGAAGCCAAGCAGAAAACGCTTGGCTTCCCGCGCCGGCAGCGCGTTCATACGGGTGTCGCAACCATCCACGCCAAGGAGCACAGCATGAAACCCACCCGCGCCATCCTCACCCACAGCAACTACGACGCCGACGACTACGCCTACCTCACCGCCAAGGGCTGGAGCGATGACGAAATCCTGGCCCGCTGGAGCGAAGAGGCTGCGCACGGCAACGGACCCTGCCACTGGGAAAGCGCGTCGGCCCGCGCCAAGCTGGCCGCCGTAACCGGTCGCCAACAGACGACGCGAGATGATTGAGATTGAGCTTGGCTTCCCGATCGAACAGCGCGTTCATACGTGTGTCGCAACGATCAACGAAGGAGACAACGATGACCACAGCCAAAACGATCCCCGCCACCCGCAACGAAGCCTGGGGCTTCTGGGGCACGATGGACGCGCACGCGCAAGCCGCCTGGCCCATCGCGATGAACGCCATCTCCGACGCCACGGGACAGCCCTTCGAAGCGGTGCGGGCCTTCCTCGACAGCCGCCACGGACGCCACTTCGCGGACGAAGTCCTCAACCGCAAGCATGCGGGCCATGCCCTCCACGACGCGATCCGCGCCGCCACCCGGCAGTGGATGGAATGGACCATCGGACGCCGCACCAGTAAGGACTACGGTATCCCGCGCGGGCTTCCTTATCTGACCGGGTTCGTGATTCACTGCGAGATCGTCGAGGAGGAAGTCGCCGCCTGATCGAACGCCAGGCCATCCGATTCGCGGGTGGTCTGCTTGCCCGTCCAGTCCTGCCAGCGCCGCACGATCACGTCCGCATACTTCGGGTCGAGTTCGATCAGGCGCGCCACGCGCCCTGACTTCTCGGCGGCGATCAGGGTGGTGCCGGAACCGCCGAAGGGGTCCAGCACCACGTCGCCGGGACGACTCGAATTGCGGATCGCCCGTTCGACCAACTCCACCGGCTTCATGGTCGGGTGCAGGTCGTTCTTCTGCGGCTTCTTGATCTGCCAGACGTCGCCCTGGTCGCGGTCGCCGCACCAGTGGCGCTCCGCGCCCTCGGGCCAACCGTAGAGGATCGGCTCGTACTGGCGCTGGTAGTCGGCGCGGCCCAGCGTGAAGGTGTTCTTCGCCCAGATGATGAACGTAGACCAGTGGCCGCCGGCAGAGCGGAACGCCGCCTGCAGGGTGTCGAGCTCGCTCGACGACATGGCGACGTAGATCGCGCCGCGGGTGTGCGCCATGATCAGCGCCAGCGCATCAAAGAGGAAATCGTAGAAGCCTTCGCCCAGCGCATCGTTGAGGATGGGGCGGTGTTTGCCGCGCAGCTTGTCCTTCGCGCTGTTGGCGTAGTTCACGTTGTAGGGC
>JBKBRS010000232.1:0-2581 GCA_046292095.1 Thiobacillaceae bacterium | reverse complement strand
CGGCGCCTGCGTGCCCGCCACATCCGCCCCTGGCTGGATGTGGCCTGGTCGCGGCGGCGCTGGACGCTGCGGCGCGCGACGGGGTGGTATGTCCTGATGGAACCGGGCGAAGGCTGTGCCCTTTGGCTCGAACGCGGGCGCATCCGCCACCTGCGTCAGCGCCGGCTTGATCTGGGCGCGGGCGAGGGCTTGCCCGCCCTGCTGCGGCGCGAGGCCCTGCTGGCCGGCCTGCCGGCCGAGGGCGAGGTCTGGCTGGAGCGAACCGGGGTCGAGGTCGACGCGGTGGCCCTGGGGGCCGGTTGGCGGGTCCACACCCTGGCCGGGCCTCTGGAGCCGGCACAGGCCTTGTTGGGCTAAAAGGTATGCGCGGTCTCGGACTCGACTTCGCACAACCCCGCCCTGGTGCGCCGTGGTGGGCCTGGCTGCTGATCCTGGCCGGTGCCGTCGCCGCTCTCTGGGGGGGCATGGATTACCGCCAGGCCGAGCAGGCGGCCGCCGTGGCCCGCTCGGAATGGGCCTCCCTGCAGACCGTGACGCGGGGGGCGCCGAGGGTGAGGCGCGACTCGGCGCGCGATGCCGATACCGCCAACCGGGTGGCGGCGCGGCAGGCCCTCGACCGCCCCTGGGGAGACTTCCTCACGGCATTGCAGGAGTCGCGCCCGGATGGCATCGCCCTGCTCGCGCTGGAGGCCGATGCACGGCGAGGGCAGTTCAGCCTGACGGCAGAGGCGCCCGACTACCCGGCCATGATCGCCTACTACGGCATGCTACGCGACACGCCGGGATTGCGCGAGGTCGTGCTGGCCCAGCACGGTTACCGTGAGGACGGCCAAGCCCGCCCGGTCCGCTTCGTCCTGCGCGGCCGCTGGGCCGAGGCGGTTGCTACGGAGGGCGAGGGGAAATGAGACGCGTCTGGGACTGGGTGCGGTGGTTTGCCGCCCGGCTGGGCTGGCCGGGTCTGCTGGGCGCGGCCCTGCTCGCCGGCGGCGTCTTCTCGCATAAGGTCCTGGTGCCAACGCTGCAGGCCGAGACACAGGCCCTGCAGGCGGAGATCGCCGCTGCTCAAGTACGCCGTGCGCAACAGCCTCAACCTGCCGCCGACACCTTGGACGTGCAGCCGCTCGCCAATCCCCGCGAGACTCCCGAGGCCATCGGCCGCCTGTTCAAGGCCGCCAGCCGCGCAGGTCTGGCCTTGGAGGCGGGTGAGTACCGTCTGCAGAGCGGCCAGGGCCTGCTGCGCTACCAGATCCAGCTCCCCCTGCAGGGGCGCTACCCGCCACTGCGCAGCTTCCTGAGCGACAGCCTGAACGGCAACCCGGGTCTGGCCCTGGACAGCCTGAACATGAGCCGCGAGCGGGTTGAAGACGCCGAGCTCAAGGCGGTCTTGCGCTTCACACTCTATCTGGACGCGGGGGCCGCGCGATGAATCTGCGTCTGGTCTTGCTGCTGGCGGCGCTTGCCGTCACCCTGGGCGCCGTGTGGTGGGTGGAACGGCGCGGCGCGGAAATGGCAGACGAGGCGCTCATCGAACCTGTCACACGGCGCGCGGCAGCGCCTGACCCAGTGGTTTCGACATCGGCACCGGCCCCTATGGTGCAATCGGCGGGACATGGGACTGTCCGTTTCGAGGCCCTCGGGCCCGACCTGTTTCCCCCGCACAGCTGGCAGCCGCCGCCCCCACCGCCGCCGGAGCCGCCACCGCCGCCGCCTCCCACCGCGCCAGCTTTGCCCTTTCAGTACCTCGGCCGCTGGGAGGAGGCGGGCGAGGCGGTGTTCTTCCTGGCCCAGGGCCAGCAGACCTTGAGCCTGCGCCAGGGCGATACGGTCGGGCCCTGGCGGCTGGATCAGACCGGCCCTGGCCGGCTGGACTTCACCTATGTCCCGCTCAACGAACAACGCAGCCTGAGGATCAATCCATGATGTGCCGCCTGTCCTTGCCAATTCCTCAAATCCTGGCCGGTTTGAGGCGGTCTCGCGGCGGCGTCGGCCTGCTGGCGCTGATGCTGCTCGCCGGTTGTGCAACGAACCAAGCCTTCCGCGAAGGCGAGCGGCTAATCCAGGCGGGCCGGACCGAGGAGGGGCTCAAACAGCTGGAGCAGGCCGTGCGCGAGCAACCCAATAATGTGCAGTACCGCACGGCCCTGGTGCGCACCCGTGAGGCTCACATCGCGCGGTTGCTGCTCGAAGCGGATGCCGCCCTGAGGAACGGACGGCTGGACGAGGCCCAGGCGCGCTACCAGGACGTGCTGCGCCTGCACCCCGAGAACCCGCGCGCGCCCGCGGGCCTTGCGGCGTTGGCGACGGCGCGGCGCAACGAGGTCCTCGTCCGCGAGGCGGAGGCCGCCCTGGCGCGGCAGGATTTCGAGGCGGCGCGGCTGCGTCTGCGCGCCGTCTTGGCGCAAGCGCCGGACAACGCCCGCGCCGCGGCCCTGCTCAAAGAGGTGGACGAGAAGGTCGGGCGGCCGCAGGGGGTGCAGATCCCCCAGCTTGCCCCTGGCCATCGCCGTCCGGTGACCCTGGAATTCCGCGACGCACCGCTACGCAGCGTGTTCGATGCGCTGTCGCGGCAGTCCGGTATCAA
>JBKBRS010000231.1:0-2591 GCA_046292095.1 Thiobacillaceae bacterium | reverse complement strand
CGGGCCGGTAGCAGCCGATGCCGGAGAAGGTAAGGGGTAAGGGGTAAGAGGTGAGGGCCTGCCCCGGACCCGATCCGGGGAGTGGGGGATTGGCGACTTTGCCCCCAGTCAGGATGAAGTCACCCTGCGGGTGGTGCGGCGGGTTATCCACCAGCACCAGATGGGCGAGGCGGCTCAGGTCGCGGTTCATGTCCGCGAGCACCGCGTGCAGGCGGGCGTAGTCGTAATCGGTGTAGATGTCGGCATTGGTCACCAGGAAGGGGGCCTCGCCCAGGAGAGGCAGTGCCTGGGCGATGCCGCCGGCCGTCTCCAGAGGCTCACCCTCCGCCGAGTACTGGATGCTCACCCCATAGGCCGCGCCATCGCCCAGAAAGTTCTCGATCTGTTCACCCAGGTGGGCGTGGTTGATGACGATCTCGCTGAAGCCGGCCGCGCGCAGGCGCTCGATCTGCCAGACGATGAGCGGCTTGCCGCCCACCGCGAGCAGCGGCTTGGGCGTGTGCTCGGTTAAGGGGCGCATACGCTCCCCTCGGCCCGCTGCCAGGATCATGACCCGGTGGCGGGGAGGGGTGAGGGGTGAGGCGTGATGGGGGTGCATGGGGCGTCAAAACGTATAGCCCACCTGCGGCTGGCGGCCTTCGATGGCGTCGAGCAGGCGCAGCAGCGGGGTGAGTTCGCCATAGCGCTCGCAAGCGCGGCGCAGGTAGCGCATGACCCGCGGCATGTCCTTGAGATAGCCATCCTTGCCGTCGCGGTGATACAGCCGCGCGAAGATGCCCAGCACCTTGATGTGGCGCTGCACCCCCATCCACTCGAAGTCGCGGTAGAAGGCGGCGAAGTCGGCATGCACGGGTAGTCCTGCGGCGCGCGCCGCCTCCCAGTAGCGGATCACCCAGTCGAGCACACGCGCCTCGTCCCAGTCGATATAGGCGTCCTTGTAAAGAGAGACCAGGTCGTAGGTGATGGGGCCGTACACCGCATCCTGGAAATCCAACACGCCGGGGTTGGGCTCGGTGACCATCAGGTTGCGCGAGTGCCAATCGCGGTGCACATAGACGCGCGGTTGTGCCAGGTTGTTGGCGAGGATGCGCTGAAAGGCCTCCTCGAGGGTCGTGCGCTGCTCGGCGCTCAGTTCGTAGTCGAGATGACGCGCCAGATACCAGTCCGGGAAGAGCCGCATCTCGCGCATGAGCAGCTCGGCATCGTAGTCAGGCAGCTCACCGGCGCGGCTGGCGCGCTGGATCTTGACCAATGCGGCGTTGGCATCGCGGTAGAGCCGGTCGGCGCTGGTGGCATCCAGGGCGTCGAGATAGGTGGTGTCGCCAAAATCGGTGAGCAGCAGAAAACCTTCGTCCAGGTTCTGCGCCAGTACTTCCGGGGTGTTGGCGCCGGCGGCGCGGAACAGGCGGGCGATATGGACATAGGGGCGGCAGTCCTCATGCGCCGGCGGGGCATCCATGACGATGTAGCTCGCCGTTGCGGTCTTAGCGCGGAAGTAACGGCGGAAACTAGCGTCGGCCGAGGCCGGCGCGAGCGTGAGCAAGGGGTCGGGCAGGACGCCTTCGACCCAGTCCTTAAGGCGTGTCAGACGTTCCAAGCTATAATTCCGCGGATAAAAGTCGCATTGTACCCGCACCCGCCCCACTATGCCCCGCCGCGCCCTGCTCGCGCCCTTCTTCGTGGCGGCCCTTCTAAACGAGGCGGTGGCACAGACGGGCGAGCCCTCCGCCCTCACCCTCAAGGGGGCCGCAGGGATCGAGTCCCCAGCGATGGCAGCCGCCCCTGTCCCCTATCATGTGGAGGCCGACCGGCTTAAGGGGCAGCGCGATGGCCCCATCGCGGCACAAGGGGATGTGCGCATCCGCCGGGCCGAGGCGCAGATCACCGCCGACTGGGTGCGCTACGACCCGGCCAGCGACACCCTCGAGGCGGGCGACCGGGTCGTCTACAGCCGTGGTCGCGACCGCATCGAGGGCAGCCAGCTCAAGCTGCGCCTGGCCGAGCGGCTGGGACAAGTCGACTCGGTGCGCTACACCCTCTACGACGAGGCCGGCCGGCTCGCCCGCGGCGAGGCCGGGGTGATCCATTTCAAGGGTCGCGACCGCTATCAGCTCGATGCGGCCACCTACACCACCTGCCCCGCCGGCCAGGAGGACTGGGTACTGAAGACCCAGGAACTCAACCTGGACTACACCCGCAGCCTGGGCAATGCCCGGCAGGTGCAGGTCCGCTTCCTCGACACGCCCATCCTTTACGCCCCCTGGCTCGATTTCTCGCTCGACGATCGCCGCAAGTCGGGTTTCCTCACACCCAGCTTCGGTGTGTCGGATCAGCGCGGACTGGAATTCGCCACGCCCTGGTATTGGAACATCGCCCCGGCGCGCGATGCGACCCTCTACCCCCGCTTCATGTCGCGGCGGGGGCTGCAACTCGGCGGCGAATACCGTTACCTTAGCCGACAGTACCGCGGTGAGCTCGGCGTCGAGCTCCTGCCCGACGACCGGGTTGCCGATCGCACCCGCTACCGCGGCTTGATCCGCCACGCGCAGCAGTTCGACCCGCGCTGGTCGGGCAGCCTGCACTACGAGCGG
>JBKBRS010000230.1:0-2615 GCA_046292095.1 Thiobacillaceae bacterium | reverse complement strand
GTTCTTCCGCATCCGACCACGCAGGCCCGAGGATGGTTTGTCCGTGCCGCTGCAGTTGCAGATGCTGCCGGCCGAGATGCTGCCGCTCAATCACAACCAGCTGCTGGAGAACGGTCACCGCATCCGCCAGGGCATCGAGTTTGACCGCATCGGCCGGCGCGTGGCCTACCACTTCCTGCGCCGCCACCCGGGCGACATCACCGATCCGGGGCTGGCCGGGGAAACCGTGCGGGTGCCGGCAGAAATGGTGCTGCACATCGTCGATCCGGTGGACGCCGGGCAACTCCGGGGCGTGTCGCGCTTCTCGCCAGCGCTGGTGAAGCTGTTCCTTTTGGACCAGTACGACGATGCCGAGCTGGATCGCAAGAAGGTCGCCGCGATGTTCGTCGGCTTTGTGCGCCGGCCCGAGCGCGACTTCGACAACGGTGGTGAGACCGACGACCGGGGCGAGCCGCTGCTGCCGCTCGAGCCTGGCCAGCTGCAGATCCTGGACGACGGCGAGGACATCACCTTCTCGACCCCGGCCGATGTCGGGGGCAACTACGAGTCGTTTCAGTACCGCACCTTGCTGCAGGTGGCCGCCGCCCTGGGGCTGCCCTACGCGAACCTGTCGGCCGATATGTTGAAGGCCAACTACTCGAACACACGCGCTGCGCTGCTTGAGTTTCGCCGGCGCATCGAAGCCTTCCAGCACTCGGTGCTGGTGTTTCAGCTGTGCCGAGCGGTGTGGGCACGCTGGATGGACACGGCGGTGCTCTCGGGGCAACTGGACCTGCCCGACTACGAGCAACGCCGCGCCGACTACCAGGACTGCAGCTGGCTACCGCCCCGCTGGGACTGGGTTGATCCCTTGAAAGACATCCGCGCCGAGATCAACGCCATCGAGGCCGGGCTCAAGTCGCGCTCCCAGGCGATTGCCGAGCGCGGCTTCGATGCGGCCATGGTCGATGCCGAGATCGCAGGCGACCACCGGCGTGAGGACAGCCTGGGGCTGCGTTTCGGGCGTGAGCCTGCACCGGTCCCGGCACCGGTCCCGGCACCGACTCCTGCGCAGGCGCCGCCGCCAGCCCCCTCGAACTGAGGAATTCTCATGACCGATTTGCCCTACCTGGCGTCCCGCCTGTATGGGACGCCACTCCTCATTGCGCGCCCCAAACTCGAAGTCATCCTCGGAGTGGTGGCCAGAAAGCTCGCAGGCGACACCCTGGCCACGCCACCGCCCAGCCGCACTGATAGCGGACTGGGGGGCGACCTCCAGGTTCAGGACGGCATCGCCGTGATCCCGGTCCTGGGCACCCTGGTGCGTCGCTCTTCGTATATCGGTGCAGCCAGTGGCCTCACCAGTTACCACGACATCGAGTCCATGGCTGAACAGGCCTTTGCCGACCCGATGGTCAAGGCTGTGCTGCTGGAGATTGACTCCAGCGGTGGCGAAGCGGGTGGCGTGTTCGATCTGACGCAGCGCCTACGGCAGTTGGCTCAAGCCTCCGGCAAACCCCTGTGGGCCATCGCCGATGAGGCGGCGCTGTCGGCAGCCTACGCCATTGCCTGTGCCGCTGACCGCCTCTGGCTCACCCGCACTGCCGAGGTGGGCTCGATTGGCGTGGTGGCGGTGCACGTCGATGAGTCGATGGCCGATGCGAAGGCGGGGCTCAACTACACCTTCCTGCACGCCGGCGCCCACAAGGTCGACGGCCATCCGCACGCGCCGCTGCCGGCACCAGTCGCCGCCGACATCCAGGCCGACATCGAGCAACTGTACGACCAGTTCATCGCCTTGGTCGCCGGATTCCGCCGCCTCACACCCGAGGCGATTCGTGACACCGAGGCTCGCGTCTATCGCGGTGAAGCCGCCCTCCGCGTGGGCCTGGCCGATCGGATCGGTACCCGCGCCGAAGCCATCACGGCCCTGCAACGCCAGCTGGCCATGAGTGCTGGACGCAGCCTGCGCAACAAGGCCGCTGCGCTGTCGGCTGCACGAACAACCCCTCGATCCCAACTTTCCCAGCAGGAGATCTCCATGAATGATCACAACCTCGTCACGCCGGTGGATGACGCCCAAGAGAACACCACTCCGAACGCAGCCCCGGCCCCGGTGCAGCCACCGCAAACCCCGCCGCCGCTCGACGAAGCGGCCATCACCGCCCAAGTCGAGCAGCGACTGCGCCGCCAGCTCGCGGAACTCACCGAGATCGCCGCCCAGGCCAAACGCATCGGCGTAACGGTCGATCCCGCCCTGGCCCTAGCGCGCGGTGTCACCCCGGATGCGCTGCGCCAGTCGGTGCTGAAGCAGGCCGCTGAGCGCGATGCGGCGCAAGACATCGTCGCCGAGGCTCCGCAGCAACCCCACACCAAACCCCAATCCGTCGCTGACAGCCCCTTGGTCAAAGCAGCCCAAGCCTATGGAGGTCGTAAATGAGCACACCTTTGATTTCTCCCGCAACCCTGGGTGACCTCATCAAGCGCGAGTCCGACCCGGACTACACCCGCGAGACCGTAACCCTGAAGGCGGGCACTGCCTATCCCTTGGGGGCCGTGCTCGGTCGCATCACCGCCACGGGTGTCTATACGTTTTCGCCGGCGGCATCCACCACAGGGCTGGAAGGCGCTGAGAT
>JBKBRS010000229.1:0-2634 GCA_046292095.1 Thiobacillaceae bacterium | reverse complement strand
TGTCCAAGGAGCCGGACGCGGAGAACCGCATGAAAGAGATCAACGAGGCCTATGCGGTGCTGTCCGACCCAGAGAAACGGGCCGCCTACGACCGGCTGGGCGAGGGCTATCAGCCCGGCCAGGAATTCCGCCCGCCGCCGGGCTGGGACGCGGGCTTCGAGTTCCATGGCACGGGGCCCTTCGATGCGGCGGATTTCTCCGACTTCTTCACCGAGCTGTTCGGCCGCATGGGGCGGGGCGGCTTTGCCACGGGCGGCACCTTCCGCGCCCGTGGCGAGGATCACCATGCGGTGGTCGAGCTGGACATCGCCGATGCCTTCGAGGGGGTGACACGGCAGCTGAGCCTGCGCCTGCCCCAGGTCGATGCCCAGGGTCGGGTCCAATGGGTCAGTCGCACGCTCAACGTCAAGATTCCGCGCGGCGTGCACGAGGGACAGGTGATCCGCCTCGCCGGCCAGGGGGCCCCCGGCATCGGCGGTGGGCCACCCGGCGACCTGCTGCTGGAGGTGCGCTTCCGCCCGCACCCGCAGCTGCGTGCCGAAGGCCGGAACCTGCACATGCGTCTGCCGGTCACCCCCTGGGAGGCGGCCCTGGGGGCGGAGATCCCGGTCGATCTGCCCATCGGCCAGGTCAAGGTGCGCATCCCGCCCGGCACGCAGAGCGGCCGCCAGTTGCGTGTGCGTGGCAAGGGCATCCCCGGTGAGCCGCCGGGGGACCTGTTCCTACAGACCCAGGTGGTGCTGCCGCCCGCCGACACGCCGCGGGCCAGGGCGATCTATGAGACGATGGCGCGGGAGCTCGCCTTCGATCCGCGCCGCAGGAGCTGATATGTCGGAACAAGACGTCATCATCGGTTGTGCGCTGGAGGACAGCTGGCTGACCCTGGAGCAGGTGGCCGCCGCCTGCCGCGTCGAGCCCGCCTGGCTCATGGCGCACCTCGACGAGGGGCTCATCCCGCATGCCGAGAATCTCGCCGGCACCTGGCGCTTCTCAGCAGCGGCCGTGCTGCGTGCCAGGCGCATGCGGCAGTTCGAACGCGATTTCGATGCCACGCCGGAACTCGCCGCCCTTGTGGCCGATCTGCTGGAGGAGCTCGACGCCCTGCGCGCTCGCCTACGCTGGCTGGAGGGCGGACTATGAGTAGGCTGATTGCCTTCCTGGCCTTGGTCTTCACCCTCGGCTGCGCAGCGGCCCCGCCCGACACGGGTCTGGCCGAACTCAGGCAGACCGGCCGGGCCTTTGCCCAGGTCGCCCGTCTGGTCTCGCCCTCGGTGGTCTTCATCCAGGCGGAGACCCTGGAGCCCGAGGCCGAGGCGCGGCAGGACGTCTGGCCGTTTCACGACGAGCTGTTCCGGCGTTTCTTCGGCGAGGACTTCCCCGGGCTCGCCCGGCCGGAACCCATGCGGCCGCGCCGCGCCACCAGCCAGGGCTCGGGTTTCGTCTTCGCCAGCCTGGGCGACAAGACCTACATCCTCACCAATTACCACGTCGTCGAGAACGCCAGCCGCATCCGCGTGCGCTTCCAGGACCGGCGCGAGTTCGATGCCCGCCTGAAAGGCACCGACGCCAAGTCCGACGTCGCCGTCCTGGAGATCGAGGCGCGCGGCATCCCGGCCCTGAAATGGGGCGACTCCGAGCGGCTGGAGGTCGGCGAGTGGGTGCTGGCCATCGGCAACCCCTTCGGGCTGTCGCACACGCTCACCGCCGGCATCGTCAGCGCCAAGGGGCGCAGCAGCCTGGGGATCAACGACTACGAGGACTTCATCCAGACCGACGCGGCCATCAACCCGGGCAACTCGGGCGGCCCGCTGGTCAACCTCGATGGTGAGGTGGTAGGCATGAACACTGCCATCTTCACCCGTAGCGGCGGCTACATGGGGGTGGGCTTCGCCATCCCCAGTAACCTGGCGCGCACCATCGCCGAGCAGCTCGTCAGCCGTGGACGCGTCGTACGCGGCTACATTGGGCTTGCCGTGCAGCCGCTCACCGCCGACATCGCCGAAGCCCTGGGTCTGCCGGAGCGGCGCGGCGTGCTCATCAACCAGGTCAATCCGGGCTCACCCGCCGAACGTGCCGGTGTGCGGCCGGGCGATGTGTTGCTGAGCATGGATGGTGTCGCCCTGGACGATGGCGGCCAGTTCCGCAACCGGGCCGCGCTGGCGCGGCCGGGTAGCCCCGTGCGGTTGGGGATATGGCGCGACGGACGCCGCCTGGAGATCACCGTGCGCGCCGCCGAGCTCGACGAGGCGGCCCTGCAGGGGGCGGGCGTGGCCGAGACCATCGGCCTTGCAGTACGCGCCGCCAATGCCGAGGAGCTGCGGCGGCTGGGGGTGGCCAAGGCGGTCGTGGTGGTCGCGGCCCAGCCCGGGTCGCTCGCGGCCGTGGCCGGGATACGCCCCGGCGCGGTGATCCTGGAGGTGAACCGTCAGACCGTCGGCAACCCGGCCGAATTCACGGCCGCCTTGGCGCAGCAGGAGGGGGTCACGCTGCTGCGGCTGTGGGACCGGGGCAGCACCCGTTTCGTCACCCTGCGCTGGCGCTAGGCGCCTGCTCCCCCACCGCGACATAGACCTGCCCGCCCTTAACGCGCACGGGGTAGGTGCCGATGGCCGCGTCGGCCGGATCGTTCAGCGG
>JBKBRS010000228.1:0-2646 GCA_046292095.1 Thiobacillaceae bacterium | reverse complement strand
AACACCGAGGACCTGCTACCGGTGATCTCCTTCAATGCCAAGGCCTCCAGCGAGGAGCAGAAGAAACACCAGGAATTCGTCGCGCGCATGGTGGCCAAGGGCTATACCGAGAAGCAGGTGCGCTTGCTCGCCGAGTGGTATCTGCGCGCCCGGAAGACCTCCTGAGGAGTGTGAACGCGTGAGCGCCTTCGTCGACCGCCGTCTCTCGGGCAAGAACCGCAGTGCGGTGAACCGCCAGCGGTTCCTGCGCCGCTACAAGCTGCAGATCCGCCGCGCGGTGGCCGAGGCGGTGTCCGGGCGCAAGGTGGCCGACCTGGAGCGCGGCGAGAAGATCTCCATCCCGTCCAAGGACCTGAACGAGCCGGTCTTCCACCACGGGCCCGGCGGGCGGCGCACCATCGTGCACCCGGGCAACAAGGAGTTCGTCACCGGCGACCGTATCGACCGGCCGGAGGGCGGGGCCGGACAGGGCGGGCGGGGCGGCTCGCCCGAGGGCGAGGGTATGGACGAGTTCGTCTTCGAACTCACCAAGGAAGAGTTCATGAACTACTTCTTCGAGGACCTGGCCCTGCCGGACCTGGTGAAGAAGCAGTTGACCGCCACGCCCGAGGTGAAGAAGGTCCGCGCCGGCTTCGTCAGCCAGGGCAATCCGGCCAACTTGCACGTGGTGCGCTCCATGAAGCAGGCCATCGGCCGCCGCCTGGCGATGGCGGCGGGGCCGCGCGAGCGGCTGGCCGAGGTTGAGGCCGCCCTTGCCGAACTGGAGGCGAGAGGCGAAGGTGCGAGCGCCGAGGCGGAGCAGCTGCGCGAGGAGATCGAATCGCTCAAGGCCAAGGTCGCCGCGGTGCCCTTCCTCGACACCTGGGACTTGAGATACGCCCACCGCACCGATCAGCCGCAGCCCACCAGCCAGGCGGTGATGTTCTGCGTCATGGACGTCTCCGGCTCCATGGACGAGGCGCGCAAGGACATCGCCAAACGCTTTTTCATGCTGCTCTATCTCTTCCTTACCAAGAGCTACGAGAAGATCGACCTGGTGTTCATCCGCCACCACACGGTGGCCAAGGAGGTGGACGAGGACGACTTCTTCACCTCGCGCGAGACCGGCGGCACGGTGGTCTCCAGCGCCCTCGAGCTGATGAGTGAGATCATCCGTACGCGCTATCCCAGCACGGCCTGGAACATCTATGTCGCCCAGGCCTCCGACGGCGACAACTGGGAGGACGACTCACCCCGCTGCCGCGAGCTGCTCGTCAACGACATCCTGCCGCTGGTGCAGTACTACGCCTATGTCGAGATCCAGGCCGAGCATCCCCAAAGCCTCTGGCACCAGTACGAGTATGTGAAGTCGGTCAACCGCAACTTCGCGATGCAGCGCATCCTGGGCCTGGAGGACATCTACCCCGTGTTCCGTGAGCTGTTCAGGAAAAAGGCGACCGCATGAGCACCGAGCCGCAAGCCACCCAAGCGCCTGAGAACATCCCTGCGCCGGCCGCCGCCGGCCCGGTCGTGCGCCGCCGGTATCTGTCCGAGGGTTCGGAATGGACCTTCGACCTGCTGCGCCTCTACGACCAGGAGATCGCGCGAGTGGCGGCGCACTATGGGCTCGACATTTACCCCAACCAGATCGAGGTCATCACCTCCGAGCAGATGATCGACGCCTATTCCTCGGTGGGCATGCCGGTGGGTTACCACCACTGGTCCTTCGGCAAGCAGTTCATGGCGACGCAAAAGCGCTACAAGCGCGGCCAAATGGGGCTCGCCTACGAGATCGTCATCAACTCCAACCCCTGCATCGCGTATCTCATGGAGGAGAACACGATGACCATGCAGGCGCTGGTCATCGCCCACGCCTGCTACGGCCACAACTCCTTCTTCAAGGGCAACTACCTCTTCCGCACCTGGACCGACGCCGAGGGCATCCTCGACTACCTGGTCTTCGCGCGCAACTTCGTCGCCGAGTGCGAGGAGCGCCATGGCGAGGAGGCCGTCGAGGAAATCCTCGACGCCTGCCATGCCCTGATGAACTACGGGGTGGATCGCTACAAGCGCCCGGCCAAACTGTCCATGGCCAAGGAGAAGGCGCGCCAGCGCGAACGGGAGGAATATCTGCAATCGCAGGTCAATCTGCTATGGCGCACGCTGCCGCCCAAGGAGGCGGCGGCCAAGGCCAGGCAGGAGACGCGCTTTCCGCCCGAGCCGCAGGAGAACCTGCTCTACTTCATCGAGAAGAACGCCCCGCGCCTGGAGCCCTGGCAGCGCGAAATCGTGCGCATCGTGCGCAAGATCGCGCAGTACTTTTATCCACAGCGGCAGACCCAGGTGATGAACGAGGGCTGGGCCACCTTCTGGCATTACACCCTGCTCAACCATCTCTACGAAGAAGGCAAGCTCACCGACGGCTTCATGCTCGAATTCCTACAGTCGCACACCAACGTCATCTACCAGCCGCCCTACTACAGCCGCGCCTACAGCGGCATCAACCCCTATGCCCTGGGGTTCGCCATGTTCCGCGACATCCGCCGCATCTGCGAGGCGCCGACCGAGGAGGATCGCCGCTGGTTCCCCGATATCGCCGGCAGCGATTGGGTGAAGACCCTGGACTTCGCCATGCGCAACTTCAAGGACGAGAGCTTCATCGCCCAG
>JBKBRS010000227.1:0-2670 GCA_046292095.1 Thiobacillaceae bacterium | reverse complement strand
GCTAGGGCGGCGACGATGATGAGGAGCAGCTTCTTTTTCTTGGGAGACGCTTGTTCAACTTCCTGGGCTGCCGCTTTCTCGGCCATGGGCACCTCTGGGGTTTATGAAATCTCGCTAAAACAGGGGCTTCTGCGCATCAGCTTAGGTGGTTTGTGAGTCTATCGCAAGCCTGAGTCGGGCTTGCGGCTCGGGGAGGCTCGCTGCCAGGCCTCAGATGTAGAGATCGACCAGGCCCCGCCTGACGTTGACCGGCCCGTCATCCGCCGCGATTCCGGCCGCGCCGGGCAGCTTGATTGTAGGCAGGAAGCTACCGGCCTGACGTTGCGTCAGCGACTGCTCGCCCACCTGGGCCTGACCCAGCTGGATGCCAGCGGCCGCCAGCATGTCCCTGAGCCGGCCGAGGCTCTCGTCGATCGCCTCCCGCACCACCGCCTGCGGGGAATAGAAATAGGCGCTGGCGTCATGGCCGCGGAGCGACAGATGCACCTCGATGCTGCCCAGGTTTGGGGGGTTGACCGTGATCTCCGCCCACTGCGCCTGGCGTCCCGCCATCCAGACGATGCGCTGCGCCAGTTCCGTGTCCCAACCGCTGGCGCGCAAGGGCAGCTGCAAGGCGAGCGGTTCACGCGCAAACGCTGGCCGCCCCGTTTCCTGGAGCCGGTCGAACTGGGCCGCGGCGTAGGCATCGGTCAAGCCCGAGGCGCGTTGGAGCGGATCACCGATGGCCGGCGGCGGGCCGGAGAGCTCCGTCCCGGCGGGGGGCCGCAGTCTCCCCTCCCCTGCCGTCAGGTCCATGACAGCATCCGGGTCAGCCCCAGTGGCCGGCAGGAGTTGCCGGTCGGGGGCAAGGGTTGCCGGCCCGTCTTCCGATGCCGAACCACCCAAAGCGGTGCGCGAAGCCACCCCTGCCAGGGTGGCCGCCGCCGGGCGGGTCGCGGTCGACGCCGGGCCTCCGGCGGCGCGGTCGGCAAACGCGGCCTGTGCCGCCGCCTGTGGTAGCGCGCCGACCAACAACACCGCTGCCCAAGCGGTTGACTCGACCTCGCTGTCCTCGCCCTCAGCGCTCGCCACGGCGGTCGCCTCGTCAGGCAGGCCCGCCGCCCCGCCTTGGCCGGCTGCGAGGGTGACCACGGGCGGCCCGGACTCGGCAACGACCCCCAACAGCAAGCCGATGTGGGCCGTGGGCTTGCCGCCGCCGGCCTGGATCGCAGCAGACAGGGCGGTGGCGAAGGGGCCGCCGGGGGCCAGCCCCCCGGGCGATGTACACGCGGCGCACGGAGCCCCTGCAGCGAGACCTGCGGGCGAGAGGGACGGGGTCATGGCCATTGCGGTCATAGCGCTCAGTCAAAAGCAAGGCCCATGCCAGCCCTTACGATGGTGCCGGCACAGCGCCGGCGATCAGGTGTCCTCTTGCCGGGCCTGATCGAGGCGCAGGCGTGCGGCGTGTTCGTCGGTCAGCCGCTGCTCGAGCCGCTCCGCCCGCAGCGTCTCGCGTTTGTGATGGCGCTGCGCCAGGGTCTCATAGGCCTTGACCTTCTGCCGCTCGGCGAGCCACTGGCGGTGAGCCATCTGCCAGCGCGCGTGCGCCTCCTCGACCGCCGCGGCCTGGTGACGGATGGCGTCTTCGATCTTGGCGAGGAAGGCGTGGTAGTCACGCATGAGCTGGATGTGCATCCCCCCGGCCGAGCGGTTGGCGAGCCGGGCGTGGTATTCCTGACGGAAACCCTCCAGTTCGGCCAGCCTTTGTCGCGCCTCGTCCTCCTTCTGCTTGAGCAGCTCGAGCGTGCGCTCGGCGGCATCCATGCGATGCCGGGCATGCTCCAGCAGCGGTTGCAGCGGAAAACGCTTGGCCATGCGGCGCGGCTCAGACCTCCTCTTCCGCCGGCAGGCGCCGGGCCTCTTCCTCCAGCATGACAGGGATGCCGTCACGGATCGGATAGGCCAGCCGGTCGGCCTTGCAGATGAGTTCTTGGGCCTCCTTTTTGTAGATGAGCGGCCCCTTGCATAGGGGGCAGACCAGGATCTCAAGCAGTTTGGCGTCCATGGCGGGGGGGCGGGAGTCGGTTGAGGATTCGCGTATGTAGCGCCGGATCGACGACGGCGTCAACCTCCAGCAGCCAGTCGTCGGCGCGGGCGAAGGCGGCACATTTGACGGCGTCCTTCTCGGTCATGACCACCGTGCCGGCCGGCAGGTCCTGCGGCCGGAAGCCGTGGTGGTCGGGGAAGGGGTGAGGCGTGACCACGGCGCCAAGCTCGCGCAACAGCTCAAAAAAACGCTCGGGGTGGCCGATGCCGGCCACGGCGTCTAGCCGCCGCCCGCGCAACCAGTCCAGCCCGCGAACGTCTTCAGGGTCGCACAGCCGTCGCAGTCGCACCGGCGTAAGCCGCATCGGATAGACCGGACTGGCCACCCGCAGCCAGTCCGTCGTGCCGCCGTTGACCACCACCGCGTCGACCGTGTCGAGCCGCCGGGGCAACTCGCGCAGTGGGCCGGCGGGCAGCAGCCAACCGTTGCCGAAGCGGCGCACGCCGTCGACCACGGCGATCTCCAGGTCGCGGCCCAAGGCGTAGTGCTGCAGACCGTCGTCGGCGACGATGACGTCGGTGTCAGGGTGCGCTGCAAGCAAGACGCGCGCCGCCGCCGGCCGGCGGCGGCCGATATAGACCGGC
>JBKBRS010000226.1:0-2701 GCA_046292095.1 Thiobacillaceae bacterium | reverse complement strand
GTCTCGCGGCAGCGGCGGTAACTGCCAGCGATCTCCACGCGCGTGACTCCCGGCACGGCGCGCAGGGCGGCGGCCAAGGCCTCGGCGTACTGTGCCGCAACCGTCCGCTTGAAGCGCCGCGCCGCGTCGGTACGCACCGCCAGCGCCTCCAGGATATGCCGCTCGGTCTTCTCGCCAAAACCGGGCAGTTCGCGGATGCGGCCGGCCTCAGCCGCGGCGCGCAGGTCCTCCAGGCTGTCCACCCGGAGCTGGTCATACAAGGCCTTGACCTTCTTCGGCCCCAGCCCTGGGATGTGCAGCAGCTCGGTGATGCTCTCCGGCAGCTCCTTGTGCAACCGCTCCAGGAAGCTCGATTTCCCCGTGCTGGCGATCTCGTGGATCTTGCGCGCGAGGTCCGGGCCGATGCCGGGGATCTTTGGCAGTTCCTGCCCCTTCGCCAGCATCGCCGCGAGGTCGCGGCCGAACTCCCCCACCGTGCGCGCCGCGTTGCGGTAGGCGCGCACCCGAAACGGGTTCGCGCCCTGGATCTCTAGCAGGTCGGCGATCTCCTCGAAGATGGCGGCGATGTCGGCGTTGTGGATGGGCATCGCAATCCTCTCAACTGAATCTTAGCGCCCACGACTGGAACCTGAAGACAGCAGCGGCTGACAGATAACCTACCACCGCCAGCCCGACGACCGCGCTGAAACCCAGGTGCATGGCCAGCCACGTGGCCAGCACGGCGGCAATCACCGACACGCAGGCATTGATGCCCCATGCCCAGGGGATGAAGGCCGGGGCCGCGCCCGCGAGTTGCTTGAGCCCGAGGGGGAAGGGCATGCCCATGGCCAGGGCGAGCGGGGCGATAAGCGCCAGACTCACACCGATGCGGCCGGCGTCGGGCAGACCGGCCAGGGCCCCAAAGACTGGGGGGAGCAACGACAGGTAGGCCAGGGCGAGGCCGGCGATCACCAGAGCCGCCCCGAGGACGATGCGCCGGGCCTCCCAGGCTAGGCGGCCGGCCAGCCGGCTGCCCAGCCCGGCGAAGAGGAGGAAACCGGCCAGCACCACCGCCACGGCGTAGAGCGGGTGGCCCAGGAACAGCATGAAGCGCTGGATGAAGGCGATCTCCACGAACATGAAGGCGAGCCCCAGCAGGGCGAAATAGCCCAGCACTGCACCGCGCCCGCGCCGCGGCAGGCGCTGCCCGGCGAGGACCAGGGGCAACAGGATCAGGACGACGCCAAAAACGCTGGCCTGGAACAGGGTGGCCACCAGCACCGGATAGCCCCATTCCATCAGCGACACGCCGCCACGCTCGCGCAGCCGCAACCACTCCGGCAGGCTCTCCCAGCGGAAGAAGTGGAAATGGAAGGGCCGGTCGTCGCTGGCGGGGGTGATGCGGTATTTGTAGCGTTCGATGAAGACCTGCCGCTGCGGCCCCAGCAGGGCCCGCAGGGCCTCGTGCAAGTAGGGCCGGTCGAGCTGGTTGTAGCGGTTGGCTTCCTCCGCATGCATGCCCGGATACCAGTCCACATCGAAGCCATGGCTGCGGCAGAAGGCGCGCAGCCGCTCGATCTGCGCCGGCGAGAGCGGGGCCTGGCTCACGAGCAGGGTCCCCGTCCTCCAGCTTCGGATGAGCGCGAGATGGGCGCCCGGATCGGCAACCCCGCGCGCCTCCAGGGCGGCGATGGCGGTGGCCGCGAGCTTGACCAGGTCGCGCGGCGGCAGGTCGATCCAGCGGGTGATGGCGAGCAACCCGCCGGGCGCGAGATGGTCCAGATAGGCGTCCAGGGCCTCGACGGTATAGAGATAGCTCTCCGCCAGCGCGGTGAGTCCTGCCGCCGAGGCGCCGAAGGCGTCCACCAGGGCGAGCTGGATGAGGTCGTAGCGCGCCCGGCTGCCGGCCACGAAGGCGCGTGCCTCGGCGATGTGCACACGCACGCCGGGCAGGCCATAGGGTCGGCCGGAAAATAGGGCCAGCGGCCCCTCGATGAGCTGGACGAGCTGGGGATTGACCTCCACGGCATCTACCGAACGGGCACGATGGTAGAGGGCCTGCAGCACGGCCTCGCCGCCGCCTGCGCCGAGGACCAGGACGCGCGGCCGGCTGAGCAGGTGGTAGGGCAGCGCCCAGGTGAGCCCGTCCAAGTAGGCCAGCGCCCCCAAATCGCCTGCGTAACGCACGACCGGCAAGGGGCCGTCACCGTCGATGAAGAGGCCGAGCTGCTCGGGCGGCTCGCGCGCCGCGGCGAGGCTCAAGCCCGGCGCATGGCGGAAAGGCACCTGCGAGCTCGCCACCACGGTGATCACCCCCAGGGGACCGGAGCGCTCGGCCACCACCCGCGTGCCCATGATCTTGAGCGTCTGCACCAGGTCCTTGTACTCCAGGGGCTTGAGCTGCAGCCAGGGGCCGGGCAATAGGGTGAGCAGGCCGCCCATCGCCAGCAAGGCCCAGGCCGGCCGCCGGCGCAACCCCAGGTTGAGGGCCGCGGCAGCGAAACCCAGGGCGCCGATGACGAGTAGGGCGCGCTGCGGCGGCAGGGCCATGAGCAGGACGATCACCCCCAGCGCCCCCAGCCCCGCCCCTAGGATGTCGGCGCCGTAGAGCCGTGGTGCCTCTGCACCGAAGCGGCTGAAGGCCAGGCACAGGGCCAGGGCGGCCGTGAGGAAGGGGACCAGCAGATACAGATAGACCAGGCCAAGTCGCAGGAATTGGCGC
>JBKBRS010000022.1:15452-18364 GCA_046292095.1 Thiobacillaceae bacterium | reverse complement strand
ATCAAGAACATCATTGACCGGTTTTTCCCATCCACGACCTTAGACATAGGAGAACGCCAAATGGAAATGTCCCAAGCTCTGCTCTACGTTGCCGGCGCCATCATGATGGGTCTGGGTGCCCTGGGTGCCGCCGTCGGCATCGGCCAGCTCGGTGGCCGCTTCCTGGAGGGTGCGGCGCGCCAGCCCGAACTGATTCCGATGCTGCGCACCCAGTTCTTCATCGTCATGGGTCTGGTCGACGCGCTGCCCATCATCGCGATCGCCATCTCGTTGTACATCCTCTTCGCGGTCGCCGCTTGAGTACGCCCCGCTCGCACCGGAGGCATGCACGATGAACATCAATGCCACGTTGATCGGGCAGTCGATCACCTTCGCGGTCTTCGTGTGGTTCTGCATGCGCTACATCTGGCCGCCCATCGTCAATGCCCTGGAGGCGCGCAGGAAGCAGATCGCCGACGGGCTGGCGGCGGCCGAACGCGGCCGGCACGAGCAGGAGTTGGCGGCCAAGCGCGCTGCCGAGACCCTGCACGAGGCCAAGGTCAAGGCCGCCGAGATCATCGCTCAGGCCGAAAAGCGCGCCGCCCAGATCATCGACGAGGCCAAGGCCGCGGCCAAGGCCGAAGGGGATCGGCTGCTTGCCGCCGCGCAAGCGGAGATCGAGCAGGCGGCGCACCGCGCCCGCGAGCAACTACGCGCCCAGGTCGCCGCCCTGGTGGTGGCGGGCGCCGAGAAGGTCCTGCGCCGCGAGGTCGATGCCAAGGCGCATGCCGAGCTGCTCGAGGCCATCGCCAAAGAGATCTGATCATGGCCGAGCTGACCACCCTGGCCCGCCCCTACGCCGAGGCCATTGCCCGCCTCGCCAAGACGGGCAACAGCTGGACCGCCTGGTCCGACATGCTCGTCCTGCTGGCGGCCGTGAGCCAGGACGCGCAGATCGCCGCCCTGGCCGAACACCCCGAGGTCACCCAGGAACAGCTGCTGCAAGTGCTGCTGGCCGTCTGCAGCGACCGACTGACCGCCGAGGGGGTCAACCTGCTGCGCCTGCTCGTCGAGAACAAGCGTCTTGCCGCCCTGTCAGAGATCGCCCGTCTATTCGAGGAGATGCGCGCGGCCGAGGAGGGCGTGCTGGAGGCGCGCATCGTCACCGCCTATGAACTCACCCCGCAGCAGCTCGCCGAGCTCGTCAGCCGTCTGGAGGCCCGCTTCGGCCGCAAGGTTCAGGCCACGCAGGAGGTCGATCCGGGCCTGATCGGAGGGGTCGTCATCCAGGTCGGCGACGAGGTCCTGGATGCATCGGTGCGCGGCCGTCTGGCCGAGCTGGCCGCCACCCTCACCGCCTAATCAAGCGTATTTGGAGTGCCTATGCAACTCAATCCCACTGAAATCAGCGAGCTCATCAAAGCCAAGATCCAGGGCCTGGAGGTGGCGGCCGAAATGCGCACCCAGGGCACCGTGGTCTCCGTCACCGACGGCATCGTGCGCATCCATGGCTTAAGCGAGGTCATGCAGGGGGAGATGCTGGAATTCCCCGGCAATACCTACGGCATGGCCCTGAACCTTGAGCGCGACTCGGTCGGCGCGGTGGTGCTCGGTGAATACGAGCACATCAGCGAGGGCGACACGGTCAAGTGCACAGGCCGCATCCTCGAGGTGCCGGTGGGCGAGGCCCTGGTCGGTCGTGTGGTCGATGCCCTGGGCCGGCCGATCGACGGCAAGGGCCCGATCCAGTACAGCGCCGCCTCGCCCATCGAGAAGATCGCCCCGGGCGTGATCGCGCGCCAGTCGGTCTCGCAGCCGCTACAGACGGGGCTCAAGGCCATCGACGCCATGGTGCCCATCGGCCGCGGCCAGCGCGAGCTGATCATCGGCGACCGCCAGACCGGCAAGACCGCCGTGGCGGTGGACACCATCATCAACCAGAAGGGCACCGGCGTCATCTGTATCTATGTGGCGGTGGGTCAGAAGGCCTCCTCGGTGGCCAACGTGGTGCGCAAGCTCGAAGAGCACGGCGCCATGGCGCATACCATCGTGGTAGCGGCCAACGCCTCCGATCCCGCCTCGATGCAATTCATCGCCCCCTACGCCGGCTGCACCATGGGCGAATACTTCCGCGACCGGGGCCAGGACGCCCTGATCGTCTACGACGACCTGACCAAACAGGCCTGGGCCTATCGCCAGATTTCGCTCCTGCTGCGCCGGCCGCCCGGACGCGAGGCCTATCCGGGCGACGTCTTCTATCTGCACTCGCGTCTGCTCGAGCGCGCTGCGCGGGTGAATGCCGATTACGTGGAAAAGATGACCAATGGCGCGGTCAAGGGCAAGACCGGCTCGCTCACCGCGCTGCCCATCATCGAGACCCAGGCCGGCGACGTCTCCGCCTTCGTGCCGACCAACGTGATCTCCATCACCGATGGTCAGATCTTCCTGGAAACCGACCTGTTCAACGCCGGCATCCGCCCTGCCATCAACGCAGGTCTATCGGTGTCGCGCGTGGGCGGTGCGGCGCAGACCAAGGTGATCAAGAAGCTGGGCGGCGGGGTGCGCCTGGCCCTGGCCCAGTACCGCGAGCTGGCGGCCTTCGCCCAGTTCGCCTCGGATCTCGACGAGGTCACGCGCAAGCAGCTCGAGCGCGGCAAGATGGTCACCGAGCTCATGAAGCAGGGCCAGTACGCGCCCATGACCGTGGCGGAGATGGCGGTGACCCTGTTCGCCGTCAACCGCGGCTACCTCGACGACGTCGATGTCAAGCGCGCGCTCGCCTTCGAGGCGGCGCTGCAGTCGCACATGAAGGCCAAGTACAAGGCGGTGCTGGACAAGATCGAGGAGACCAAGGACCTCGACGCCGAGACCGAGAAGCAGCTGGCCGCCGCCATCGAGGACTTCAAGGCCTCCGCCGCCTACTGACGAGACGA
>JBKBRS010000022.1:8321-15352 GCA_046292095.1 Thiobacillaceae bacterium | reverse complement strand
CTCGACGCCGAGACCGAGAAGCAGCTGGCCGCCGCCATCGAGGACTTCAAGGCCTCCGCCGCCTACTGACGAGACGAGCACGCGCCATGGCAGCCGGCAAAGAGATCCGCAGCAAGATCAAGAGCGTGGAGAACACGCGCAAGATCACCAAGGCCATGGAGATGGTGGCCGCCTCCAAGATGCGCAAGGCCCAGGACCGGATGCGCGCGGCGCGTCCCTATGCCGAGAAGATCTGCCGTGTGGTGGCCCACTTCAGCCAGGCCCATTCGGAGTACAAACACCCCTGTACCGTCGCACGCGAGACGATCAAGCGCGTGGGACTCATCCTCATCACCACCGACAAGGGGCTGTGCGGTGGCCTCAACACCAATGCGCTGCGGCTCGCCATCAACAAGATGAAGGCCTGGCAGGGCGAGGGCATCGACTGCGACGTGACCGTGATCGGCAACAAGGGCTTTGGCTTCATGCAGCGGGTGGGGGCGAACATCGTCTCGCATCTGACCGGCCTGGGCGACACGCCGCACCTCGAAAAGCTGATCGGCCCGGTGCAGGTGATGACCGATGCCTACAAGGCCGGCCGTATCGACGCCCTGTACATGATCTACAGCCGCTTCATCAACACCATGCGGCAGGAGCCCGCCTTCGTGCAGGTGCTGCCCCTCACCCCCGAGGCGGCGATGGAGAAGCGCGAAGAGCATTGGGACTACATCTACGAGCCCGAGGCCCGCGCGGTGGTCGACGCGCTGATGATCCGTTACATCGAGGCGATCATCTACCAGGCGGTGGCGGAGAACATGGCCTGTGAGCAATCGGCGCGCATGGTGGCGATGAAGGCCGCCTCGGACAACGCCAAGAACGTGATCGAGGAGCTCAAGCTGGTCTACAACAAGACCCGGCAGGCGGCGATCACCCAGGAGCTGTCCGAGATCGTGGCCGGCGCCTCGGCCGTCTGAGGGACGTGCGCACAAAGGATTCAAACTTGTTAGGAATTGAGCGATGAGCGAAGGAAAGATCGTACAAATCATCGGCGCCGTGGTGGACGTGCAATTCCCGCGCGGGGCCATGCCCAAGGTCTATGACGCCATCAAGCTGGATGAGCCGCCGCTCACCTTCGAGGTGCAGCAGCAACTCGGTGACGGTGTGGTGCGCACCATCGCCCTGGGCTCCACCGATGGGCTCAAGCGCGGCATGACGGTGCGCAACACCGGCCATCCCATCACCGTGCCGGTGGGCAAGGCGACCCTGGGCCGCATCATGAACGTGCTGGGCGAGCCCGTGGACGAGGCCGGCCCGGTCGAATCCGAACACCACTGGCCCATCCACCGCAAGGCCCCGGCCTATGCCGACCAGGCCGCCGCCGTGGAGCTGCT
Organism: Thiobacillaceae bacterium; assembly: GCA_046292095.1. Taxonomy (GTDB): domain Bacteria; phylum Pseudomonadota; class Gammaproteobacteria; order Burkholderiales; family Thiobacillaceae; genus JANWZL01. The sequence goes on along the minus strand of JBKBRS010000022.1, from coordinate 13,982 downwards.
GGAGACCGGCATCAAGGTCATCGACCTCATCATGCCCATCGCCAAGGGCGGCAAGGTGGGTCTGTTCGGCGGCGCCGGCGTGGGCAAGACCGTGACCCTCATGGAGCTCATCCGCAACATCGCGGTTGAGCACTCTGGCTACTCCGTCTTCGCCGGCGTGGGCGAGCGCACACGCGAGGGCAACGACTTCTACCACGAGATGAAGGAAGGCGGCGTGCTCGACAAGGTGGCCCTGGTCTACGGCCAGATGAACGAGCCGCCGGGCAACCGTCTGCGCGTGGCCCTGACGGGGCTCACCATGGCCGAGTTCTTCCGCGACGAAGGCCGCGACGTGCTGCTGTTCATCGACAACATCTACCGCTACACCCTGGCCGGTACCGAGGTCTCGGCCCTGCTCGGCCGTATGCCCTCCGCCGTGGGCTATCAGCCCACGCTGGCCTCGGAAATGGGGGCGCTGCAGGAGCGCATCACCTCCACCAAGACCGGCTCCATCACCTCCTTCCAGGCGGTCTATGTGCCTGCGGACGACCTGACCGACCCCTCGCCCGCCACCACCTTCGCCCACCTCGACGCCACCCTGGTGCTGTCGCGCCAAGTGGCCGAGCTGGGGATCTATCCGGCGGTGGACCCGCTCGACTCCACCTCGCGCATCCTCGACCCCCTGGTGATCGGCGAGGAGCACTACAGCGTGGCGCGTCAGGTGCAGGCGACCCTGCAGCGCTACAAGGAGCTGCGCGACATCATCGCCATCCTCGGCATGGACGAGTTGTCGCCGGACGACAAGCTGATCGTCGCCCGCGCGCGCAAGATCCAGCGCTTCCTGTCACAACCCTTCTTCGTCGCCGAGGCCTTCACCGGCGCGCCCGGCAAGTACGTGCCGCTCAAGGACACCATTGCCGGCTTCAAGGCCATCGTCGCCGGCGAATACGACCATCTGCCTGAGCAGGCCTTCTACATGGTCGGCACCATCGAAGAGGCGGTCGAGAAGGCGAAAACCATACAGTGAGGCTGTGGGCCGGGGGGGCGGGCGGCGTGTCGGCCACCCCCTCCTGCGCCTCATGCCTGACCGGAGTCAACCATGGCAAAGACCATACATGTGGACATCGTGAGCGCCGAGGCGTCGATCTACTCGGGGCTGGCGGAGTTCGTCGTGGTGCCGGCGGAGATGGGCGAGGTCGGCATCTATCCGCGTCACGCGCCCATGATCACCCGCATCAAGCCGGGATCGGTGCGCATCAAGGCGCCGGACCGCGAGGAAGAGGACCTGATCTTCGTCTCCGGCGGCATTTTGGAGGTGCAGCCCGGGGTGGTCACCATCCTGTCAGACACCGCCATCCGCGGCGCCGACCTTGACGAGGCGCGGGCGCTGGAGGCCAAGCGCGCGGCCGAGGAGGCCATGCGCGACCGTTCCTCCGCCATGGACTATGCCAAGGCCCAGGCGGAACTCGCCGAGGCCATCGCTCAGCTCGCCGCCATTCAGAAGCTGCGCAAGAAAGGGCGTTGAGCGCGCCGGCGAAGGGTCGTTCTCGCAAGCCTTTACGCCAAGAGCCCCATTCCTTGTTCGACCCGCCCAAAGCCGCTGGCTGGCTTGACGTTTTATTTATCACATTATTGTGGTTTCCTGCCCTAGGCGGAGAGCACCCACATATATGACGCTCACATCCACTACAGCCACGATGCCTGGGCAGATTACCCGGTCCCTGCGGCCATCGAGCGCCTGCTGGCGGCGGGGGTGATGCGGGCGCTGGTGACCAGTTCCAACGACGACGGCACACAGCAGCTCTACCAGGCCGCGCCCGAGCTGATCATCCCGGCCCTGCGTCCCTACCGCCAGTGCAGTGAACTCACCACCTGGACCCGTAACGAGAGCGTTCCCGGCTATCTCGAGTCGCGCCTGCGTCATTACCGCTATGTGGCGATCGGTGAATTCCATGTCCACGGTGCCCAGACCGACGCCCCCGTGGTGCGCCGCGTCCTGGCGCTCGCCCGGCAAAACGGGCTGATGCTACATGTGCATACCGATGCGGACACGCTCGAGCGCCTCTACCTGCATGATCCGTCGGCGCGCATGCCGGCTGGGCGCGCGGCTGGTTGGCCGATCTGCCGCAGGAGGTCGCCGAGCGCATCGCCTGGCGCAATGGTGAGGAAATCCTCACCGCGGCCTTCATCGCCGTTTCAAACCGGCAGTCCGCGGATTCCGGCGTGCAGCCCCGTTAGCCCTCGCTACGGTCGGTGTGCGCCACGGCTGCTGCCGAGCTCTTTTTGCCCAGACTGGCCTGCACCTCCAGGGGGATGATCGCGATACGGGTCACCCCCACGTAGCCAGACCCAGGCCGCTAGGAGGCCATAGACAGGTAGAAAGAGGGGTCACTGCCACTTGTGTATTGGCGGACGTGGGCGCGTCCGTGTTCGCGCCAGCCGTCGAGGCTGGCGGCATCGCGGGCAAGGATGACGTGCCCCAGGGTGACGGCTTGCGCCCAGGGACGCAGGAGGCGATCCAGGCCGCCACCATGGGCCTCGACAATCCGGCCGCGACGTTGTACGTGGCCGCCCGCCAGCCCTGCCATGAGCAGGCCGAGCAGGGTGTAGGGCAGGGCCCATAACCAGGGGACCATGAATCGCATGAGCGGCTGCCCGCAATCTGAAAGCGGGTAGAGGGCGGTGATGCCTGCCTACATAAATATCGGAAGCTGCCGTTATACTAGGTCGAAAGCACACCCGTCGCCACCCGCTCCCATGAACGCCCCACTGAATATCGTCGTGCTGGCCGCCGGCAAGGGTACGCGCATGAAGTCCGCGCTGCCCAAGGTGCTGCACCCCCTGGCCGGTCGGCCGTTGCTCGCGCACGTGTTGGCCGCCGCCGACAGCCTGCGGCCCGACCGCATTTGCGTGGTCTACGGGCATGGCGGCGAGGCCCTGCCGACGGCCATCGGGCGCGCGGACATCCTCTGGGTGCGGCAGGAGCCGCAGCTAGGCACCGGACACGCGGTGCAGCAGGCCGCGCCGCATCTCGACCCGGCGGCCGTCGTCCTCATCCTCTATGGCGACGTACCGCTCACCCGCCCGGAAACCCTGCAGGAGATGGTGCTGATCGCCCGCGAGGGGGCGATCGCGCTGCTCACCGTGCGGCTGAAGAACCCCGCCGGCTATGGGCGCATCGTGCGTGACAGCCGCGGCCAGATCGAGCGCATCGTCGAGCACAAGGACGCCAGCCCCGAGGAATTGGCGATCAACGAGGTCAACACCGGCATCCTCTGTCTGCCCGCCGGCAAGCTTATGAGGTGGCTTGCACGGCTGACCGACGACAATGCCCAGGGCGAATACTACCTGACCGACGTGATCGGCATGGCGGCGGCCGAGGGTGAGCGCATCCTGCCCTGCCATCCCGCGGCGGAGTGGGAGGTGCTGGGGGTGAACAGCCGGGCGCAGCTCGCCGAGCTGGAGCGCGTGTATCAACGTAACATCGCCGAGGCACTAATGACCCAGGGCGTGACCCTCCTCGACCCCGCCCGTCTGGACGTGCGCGGCAGCCTCGAGTGCGGCCGTGACGTCGTGATCGATGTCGGCTGTGTGTTTGAAGGCCGGGTTGTTCTCGGCGATAAGACGAAAGTGGGCGCTTACTGTGTACTCAAGGACGTAGAGGTGGCCGAGGGCGTGGAGATCCTGCCATTCTGTCATATCGAGGGGGCCCGCATCGGCCGCGCTGCGCGCATCGGCCCCTATTCCCGGCTGCGCCCCGGCACCGACCTGGATGCCGAGACCCACATCGGCAACTTCGTCGAGATCAAGAACAGTCAGGTCGGCTTCAACTCCAAGATCAACCACCTGTCCTACGTGGGCGATGCCTATGTCGGGCGCAAGGTCAACATCGGCGCCGGCACCATCACCTGCAATTACGACGGTGCCAACAAACACCGCACCGTGATTGAGGACGAGGTCTTCATCGGCTCCGATTCCCAGCTCGTCGCGCCGGTCACGGTGGGTCGCGGGGCCACCCTGGGCGCCGGTACCACCCTCACCCGCGACGCCCCGCCGGGTGAGCTCACGCTCTCGAGGGTGCGCCAGTTCACCATCCCCGGCTGGCAGCGGCCGAAGAAGGCGGTCAAGGGTGAGGGCTAAGTCCCAACATCGTTCAATAGGCCTGGCTGACGCGTCGACAGTGAGTACTCACCTATCATTGCTATAGGTACGCCTAATCCCTCACCCCTCACGGAGCAGATCATGTGCGGTATCGTCGGCGCCATCGCCCAACGCAACGTCGTGCCCATCCTCATGGAGGGCCTGCAGCGGCTGGAGTATCGTGGCTATGACTCGGCCGGGCTGGCCGTGCGCCTGAACGACGGGCGGCTCGAGCGCATCCGCGCCGTGGGCAAGGTGGCGCGTCTGCGCGAGCTACTGGAGGCGCGCCCCATCCAGGGTGAGCTGGGCATCGCCCACACGCGCTGGGCCACCCACGGCATGCCAGCCGAGCGCAACGCCCACCCGCACATGAGCGGCGAGAAGGTGGCCATCGTCCACAACGGCATCATCGAGAACCACGCCGAGCTGCGCGAGGAACTGAAGACGCACGGCTACCGCTTCGCCTCGGACACCGACACGGAGGTGATTGCTCACTTACTTGCCCACATCCTGGAGACCGAGACGGACCTGCTGCATGCGGTGCAACAGGCGGTGAAACGCCTGGTTGGGGCCTATGCCCTGGCGGTGGTGAGCCCCAAGGACCCGGAGCGCATGGTGGTGGCCCGTGTCGGCAGCCCGTTGGTGATCGGCCTGGGTCTTGGCGAGAACTTCATCGCCTCGGACGTCTTCGCCCTGCTGCCGGTGACCCAGCGCTTCATCTTCCTGGAAGAGGGTGATGTCGCCGAGATAAGCCGTGCGGGGGTGCGTGTATACGACGCCGAGGGGCGTGCGGTCGAACGGCCCGAGCGCACCTCGCAACTGTCTGCCGCCACCGCCGACAAAGGGCCCTATCGCCACTACATGCTCAAGGAGATCTTCGAGCAGCCGGCGGTGATCAGCGAGACCCTGGAGGGCCGCATCCACAAGGGGCGGCTGCTGGAGGAGAGCTTCGGCCATGAGGCCCGCGCCCTACTCGATCGCACCCAGGGCGTGCACATCATCGCCTGCGGCACCAGCTACCATGCCGGGCTGGTCGCCCGCTACTGGCTGGAGGAGGTGGGGGTGCCCTGCATGGTGGAGGTAGCGAGCGAGTACCGCTACCGCAAGGTGGTGGTGCCGCCGGGCACACTGTTCCTGTCCATCTCCCAGTCGGGCGAGACGGCCGACACCCTGGCGGCACTGCGTGAGAGCCGCCGCATGGGCTACATCGGCGCGATGACCATCTGTAACGTGCCGGAGTCCTCGCTCACGCGCGAGTCCGACGTGGCCCTGATGACCCGCGCCGGGCCCGAGATCGGCGTGGCCTCGACCAAGGCCTTCACCACCCAGTTGACCGCCCTGCGCCTGCTCACTTTGGCGCTCGCCCGCCGCCGGGGTATGACTCGCGAACAGGAGGAGGCGCTGGTCAATCAGCTGCACGCGCTGCCGCGCCAGGTGGAGGTGGTCCTGGAGCTCAACGACGCCATCCGCGCCATGGCCGAGGCCTTCGCCGACCGCAAGGATGCCCTCTTCCTCGGCCGTGGTTGCTTCTACCCCATCGCC
>JBKBRS010000022.1:0-8222 GCA_046292095.1 Thiobacillaceae bacterium | reverse complement strand
ATGGAGGGGGCCCTGAAGATGAAGGAGATCTCCTACATCCACGCCGAGGCCTATCCGGCCGGTGAGCTCAAACACGGCCCGCTCGCCCTGGTCGATGCCGACATGCCGGTGATCTGCGCCCTGCCCAAGGATGCCCTCCTCGAAAAGCTCCTGTCCAACCTGCAGGAGGTGCGCGCGCGCGGTGGCGAGCTCTTCCTGTTCAGCGACAAGGAGGTGAAGATCGAGCTGGATCGCTATCAGAACCTCACCCTGTCCGATATCCACCCCTCGACGGCACCCATCACCTACAGCGTGCCGCTGCAGCTGCTGGCCTATCACGTCGCCGTGCTGAAGGGCACCGATGTGGATCAGCCGCGCAATCTGGCAAAATCGGTCACGGTGGAATAGGTCCCATGGCGGTCATTGCGGTCTTCAACCAGAAGGGGGGTGTGGGCAAGACCACCACCACGCTCAACGTCGCGGCCGCCCTGGCCGTGCTCGGGCGCCAGCCGTTGATCCTCGACCTCGACCCGCAGGCACACGTGAGCCTGGCCCTGGGGTTGCGCGGCGTGCCCTCCGAGGCCTGCATGTCCGGGTTTTTCCGCGCCGGCCGGCCGCTTGCGCACATGGTGCGGCCGTTGCGCAACGGGATTCGCATCATCCCCGGCCACCCGGACCTGTCCAAGATCGACGCCCTGCTCGGCAGCACCCCGGGCGTGGCCGGCAAGCTCAGGCAGGGTCTGGCCGAGGGGCAGCTCGCCTACGCCGGCCCGGTCCTCATCGACTGCGCCCCGGCCCTGGGGGTGCTCTCGCTCAACGCCCTGTTCGCTGCCGAGCGGGTGCTGATCCCGGTGACGGCGGATTTCCTCGCCATCCAGGGGCTCAATCGACTGGACATCGCCCTCAAGGTGCTGGAACAGCCGCTGCAGCGGCGGATCGAGCGGCGCGTAGTGCTCACACGCTACGACGAGACCAAGCCGCAATGCCGCGAGGCCTTGGCCACGCTCAAGCAGAAATACGGCGAGGCCTTGTGCGAAACGCGCATCCCCGACGACCCGGCCCTGGCCGAAAGCCCGGCGCATGGCCTCGACATCTTCGCCTACGCCGGTGACAGCCCGGGGGCGCAGGCCTATCGCTTGCTCACCCTGGAGCTGCTGGACAAGGGGTTTTTCGGCTAGGTCCCGGTGCGCTCCAGCCTGGGCTCCGGGGCAGGCGGCCGCATCTCCTCCAGGGCCCGGTCCAGGTCCTTTTGGATCATCTCCATCATCTGCCGCACTGCGGCGTTGCCCTGGCGCATGAGGCGTTCCTGCACCCGGGCGAGGGTGTGCGCCAATTCGGGCGGCATGCGGTAGGGCTCGCCCTTGAGCACAGCGATCATGGCATCGCGCAGGTAGTCGAACATCAGACGCATCTCCGTCTCGGTGAGGAAGGCGCTGAAGGGCAGCCCCTGGGCCTCGGGCGGATTGGGAGGGGGTAGCGCATCCTGAGCCATGGCCGGCAGGGTCGCGAGGGTGAGGCTGAGGCAGAGTGCGGCGGATAATCGTCTGGACATGCTCTCTCTCCGGTTCAGGTTTCTGAGGCCGCGGCCGGGCTGCGGGGCCGGTCGAGGGACCGAGCGCGGGTTTCATTCATAGCGCAGCGCGTCGATGGGGGACAACCGCGCCGCCTTGCGCGCCGGCCACCAGCCGAAGAAGATGCCCACCACGCTGGCGGAGGCCACGGCCAGGACGACGGCGTGCGGCTGCAGGACGACCTCCCAGCCGGCGAAGTGGCCCAGGGCCGCAGTGCTGCCGAGCCCCAGGGCGACGCCGACGAGGGATCCGATCAGCGCCAGGATCACCGCCTCGGTGAGGAACTGGCCGAGGATGTCGCGGCCACGCGCGCCCACGGCCAGGCGTATGCCGATCTCGCGCGTGCGCTCGGTCACCGACACCAGCAAGATGTTCATGATGCCGATGCCGCCCACCAACAGCGAGACGCCGGCCACCGCCGCGAGCAGGCTGGACAGCGTGCTAGATGCGGCCTGTTCGGCCTGAACCACCTCAGACAGGTTGCGGATGTTGAAGTCATCGTCCTGATCGGGCTGCAGGCGGTGGCGCTGACGCAGCAGGGTGCGCACCTTGAGCTCGGCCTCCTTCATGTCCACCCCGTCGGCCATCTTCACCGAGATGTGGCCCACCGTGCGCTGCCGCCCCGGCCCGCCGCCTAGGACGCGGCTGCGCGCGGTGCTGATCGGCAGCAGGATGAGGTCGTCCTGGTCGGTGCCGGAGAAGCTCTGGCCCTTGGCGGCGAGCAAGCCGACGATCTCGAAGGGTACGTTCCTGACCCGGATCACCTGCCCTGTGGGGTCGGTGCCGCCGAACAGCATGTCGGCCACGGTCTGGCCCACCAGGGCGACCTTGGCGCCGCTGCGCACGTCGTTGTCGTCCAGCGCCCGGCCGCGGGCGATGCGCCATTCGCGGGCGATCAGCCAGTCGGGGGTGACGCCGAAAACCACCGTGGACCAGTTCAGATTGCCGTGCACCACCTGAGCGGTGCCGCGCATGCCGGGCGCAGCGGCCAGCACGCCGGGCACCTCCTCGGCGATGGCCCGGGCGTCGCCCTCGGTCAGGGTGTTGCGAGTCCCTGTGCCCAGGCGCACCCCGCTCGCGGTCACCGTGCCGGGAAAGACGATCATGTGGTTGCTGCCCAGGCTCTTCAACTGCTCCTGTACGGTGCGCTTGGCCCCCTCGCCCACCGCCAGCATGGTGATCACCGCCGCCACACCGATGATGATGCCCAGGGTGGTGAGCCCGCTCCTGAGCTTGTTGGCGCGCAGTGCCCGCAAGGCGCTCACGGTGGTGTCGAGCAGGTTCATGGCTGCGGCTGGGGGTTCAGGGGAGAGGGGTGAGGCATGGCGGCGAGAAGGTCGGCGGCGCGGGCGGGCTTTTCCACCGGACGGTCCTCGACGATGCGACCGTCGCGAAAGTGGATCACGCGCCGGGCGAAGGCGGCGATGTCGTGTTCGTGGGTGACCAGGACGATGGTGATGCCGCTCGCGTTGAGATCCTGCAGCAGGGCCATGAGCTCCAGGCTGGTACGCGAGTCCAGCGCCCCGGTCGGCTCATCGGCGAGGATGAGCGGCGGCTCGTTGACCAGGGCGCGGGCGATGGCCACGCGCTGCTGCTGGCCGCCCGAGAGCTGACGCGGCAGATGCCGCTCACGCGCGGCCAGACCCACGCGCGCGAGCTGGGCGCGGGCACGCCGATGCCGCTCGGCGGCGGGCACGCGGGCGTAGATTAAGGGGAGTTCGACGTTCTCCAGGGCGGTGGCGCGCGGCAGCAGGTTGAAGCTTTGGAAGACGAAGCCGATGCTGCGGTTGCGCACCGCCGCCAAACGGTCGGGGTCGCAGCGGGTGATCTCCTCCCCGGCGAGCCGGTAGCGGCCGGCATCGGGCCGGTCGAGACAGCCCAGCAGGTTCATGAAGGTGGATTTGCCCGAGCCCGACGGCCCCATCACCGCGACGAACTCGCCTTGCCGGATGGAGAGGCTCACCCCCTGCAGGGCCGGTATGGTGACCTCGCCGACGCGGTATTCGCGCCGTAGCCCAATGACCTCGATCAGCACCGCCCCGTCGTCCTGCACCTCACCCCTCGCCTCTCACGCCTCACCCCTCAGAGGCCGCCGCCAAAGGGGCGGGCCTGCCGTTTGGGCTTGGGTTCGGTCCCCTCCTCGTAGCCCAGGATGATCTCGGTGCCGTCCTGGATGTCGCCGCGCAACACTTCGGTCGCCTTGCCATCGCTCACCCCCAGGCGCAGCGAGACGGGCTGCGGCTGGCCGTCCTTGCCTGGGACCCAGACGCGGCCGGGGATGCCGGGGCCCTCCTCGCGGGTGCGCACCTCAAGCTTGACCGGCGAGCCGTCGGGATTGAGCGGGCGAAAGCGCAAGGCCTCGTTGGGCACCATCAGCACCCGCTCTTTTTCCTCGGTGAGGATGCGCGCATTGGCGGTCATACCCGGCAGGAGCTTGCCGTCGGGATTGGCGGCGCGGGCGATCACGCTGTAGGTGACCACGTTGTTGACGGTCTGCGGCGCCTTGCGGATCTGCGTGACCTGGCCGCTGAAGCGCTCGCCGGGATAGGCATCGACGGTGAAGCGTACCTTTTGCCCGGGCCGCACGCGCCCCACGTCGGCCTCGTCGACGGCGATGTTGACCTCCATCTGCCGGAGATCCTGGGCGATGGTGAACAACACCGGGGCCTGCAGGCTGGCGGCCACCGTCTGGCCCACGTCCACGTTGCGGCTGATGACCACGCCATCGACCGGCGAACGGATCACGGTGTGGGCGAGCTCCACCTCAGCCTGGCGCAGGACGGCCTGACGCTGCGCCACCAGGGCCTCGGCGTTGAGGAGCTGGGCGCTGGCCACCCGCACGCCGGCCTCGGCCATACGCACCAGCTCGCGTGCCGTCTCGTAGGCGGCCTGGGCGCTGTCGAGTTCGGCCGGGGAGATAAACTGTTCGCGCACCAGCGCACGCTTGCGCTCCAGGTTACGGTTGGCATCCTCCAGCGCGATGCGCGCCTTGGCAAGTTCCGCCTGGCGCATGCCCAGGGTGTCGCGCGCCACCTGAACGGCGCTCTGCGCCGCGCGCAGGTCGGCCTGGGCCTGGGCCACACGGGTCTCGAAGGCGGCCGGGTCGAGGCGGGCGATGACCTGACCCTTTTTCACCGGGGCATTGAAGTCCGCCAGCAGCTCGGCGATCTGGCCCGAGACCTGGGAGCCGACCTGCACGGTCACGAGGGCACCGAGAGTGCCACTGGCGGAGACCGCCGCCGACAGCCGCCCTTCGGTCGCTTTGCCGAGCCGGTATTGTGGTTGCGGCGTCTTGTCCTGCCAGGGCTGCCAGGCCCAGAGGCCGGCGGCCACCGCCGTGAGGAGCAGCAGAGGGGGCAGCCAGCGCTTGAGTGTGGCCTTGAGGTCCATGTTGCGAGTCCTGTACGCCTGGGCGGTGAGCGAATGAGATTATGGAGCGGTGCGCCGCCTCATCGTTCCTGGCCGCTGCCGCCGGTCAGGTCCAGGGCATGACGCAGGCATGCGCTCAGTTCGAACGGTGTGCGCGAGATCACCTCCTCGGGCACGCCGAACTTTTGCGTGAGTCGGCCATGATCCTCGAAGCCGTAGGAGACGATGAAAGGGTGCATGCCTGAGGCGATGGCGGCGAGATAGTCGCGGTGTTCGTCGCCACAGACATAGGCGCGCGCCGGGTTGACGCCGAGGGCCTCGCGCACCGCCCGAAAGTGCGGGGTCTTGGTCTCACCGAGAGGGACGCTGACCAGGAAGTCCATCGCATCGGTGTCGATGCCGTGCCGCCGGAAGAGCTGGCGCAGGGTCTCGGCGGGCTCCAGGGTGATGTTGCGCGTGACGACACCCACATGGATGCCTTCGGCGGCGATGAGGGCGCTCACCAGCTCGGCGATGCCCGGAAACAGGCGGGCCTCCTCGCGATAGACCTCGGTCAGCGTGGCGATGAGCTGCCGGCGGCGCTGTTTGCCGAGCTGGCGCTTCAGGTTGGCCGGGAATTCCTTCAGCCCGCCCAGGTATTTGAACAGATGCCGGCGTTTCTGAAAGCGCGCCAGGTCGCCGATGGCCATGCCGTGATAGGCGAAGGTCCGCTCGATGGCGCTGAAGGCGTCGATGGTGGTGCCATCGGCGTCGAGGATGACGAGTCGTCCGGCGCTGGGATACATGGGATAGCGGGTGCTGGGGGCCACAGCCATGGGGGCAGACCGGGCCACGATCCGTTAAGTGTAGCTTCAACCGGATGGGACGGGCACGGGTCGGCGCGGTTGAAACAGGTGGTCTTGTTTCACATGAAACAGGGTCGCCCGGGTAAGGTGCTGCGGTCGTTCGAACACCGCCAGACCGGGCCGGCCCTGCCTGAAGTGCTCAGGTCCCGCAGAAGGTGCGGAAGCCGGCCATGAACTCGGCCGGCGCCGGCTCGGCATAGTGGGCCCGCACGGGGTCCTCTTCAAAGGGCTGCTGTAGGGCCTGCAACAGCCGTTCGAAGGGACCGAGTTCGCCCGTCTCGGTGGCGGCGGCAAGGGCCTCTTCCACCCGGTGGTTGCGCGGAATGAGCCAGGGGTTGGTCTGGCGCATGCGCGCTGCGCGCGCCGCCGCATCGGCTCCTGCCTGGGCGTCCTCCGCGGCGCAGCGCTCGCGCCAGCGCGTAAGCCACCGTTCCAGCCCCGGCTGGCCCGGAAATAGGGCGCGCAACCGGGCCTCATCGCCCGCCGCGGCGTCGGCCAGGTAACGCCAGGCAAGGGTGTAGTCCACCTGCTGGGCATGCAGCAGGTCCAGCCAGGCCTCGCCCAGGGCGGTGTCGGCGCGGTCGGAGAGGGCTCGCTGCAGCCCGAGCTTTGCGCGCAGCCCAGCGAGCCAGTATTCCTGATAGCGGGCGACGAAGCCATCGATCACCTCGGTGGCGAGCGCGATGGCGTGTCCCTCGTCCTCGCTCAATAGCGGCAGCAGGGTCTCGGCCAGGCGCGCCAGGTTCCAGCGGGCGATGCGCGGCTGCTCGCCATAGGCATAGCGGCCCATCTCGTCGATGGAGCTGAACACCGCGCCCGGATCGTAGGCCTCCATGAAGGCACAGGGACCGTAGTCGATGGTCTCGCCAGGGATGCTCATGTTGTCGGTGTTCATCACCCCGTGGATGAAGCCGACGTGCATCCATTGCGCGACGAGTTGTGCCTGGCGTTCCGCCACGGCGCGCAGGAAGGCCAGATAGCGGTCCTCAGCGCCGCTTAGCTCCGGATAGTGCCGGGCGATGGCATAGTCGGCGAGCCGGCGCACCATCTCGGGCGTGCCGTGCGCCCAGAAGTACTGGAAGGTGCCCACGCGCAGATGGCTGGCGGCCACCCGCGTGAGGATGGCGCCCGGCAGGGTGCGCTCGCGATAGACCGGCTCGCCGGTCGCCACCACGGCGAGCGCCCGCGTGGTGGGGATGCCCAGGGCGTGCATGGCCTCGCCCACCAGCACCTCGCGCAGCATCGGCCCCAAGGCCGCCTTGCCGTCGCCACGTCGTGAAAAGGGTGTGCGACCGGAGCCCTTCAGCGCGATGTCGCGCCGCCGGCCCTGCCGGTCGATCACCTCGCCGAGCAGCAGCGCTCGGCCGTCGCCCAACTGCGGGGCGAAATGGCCGAACTGGTGGCCGGCATAGGCCTGGGCGATGGGTTGCGCCCCGGCCGGCAGGCGGTTGCCGGAGAAGATGGCCGCCAGGTCCTCGGCGCCGAGACCGTCGAGCGCCAGCCCCAATTCCTCCGCCAGCGCCCGGTTGAAGAAGACCAGGGCGGGGGCGCGCACCGGGGTCGGCTGCCAGTCGACGTAAAAGCCTTGCAGCTCGCGGGCATAGCTGTTGTCGAAGGCGATGTATGCGGTCGATGGCTGCATGGTGCGACGCTCGGCTCATGAGGGCGACAGTCATCAACTTAGGGCCAGTCGCCAGGGAATTCCACCCTGAGCCGCGTAGGGGTTAACCGTTCATGACCGATAGTGCGCCCCTGCCTGGGAAAACGGTTGTGCTGGCCATGAACGGTTCCCTCTCCCCTACCCCGCCCCCGCCTGCGGGGGAGGGGAGCTTGATGATCGGCTGCGCCGATTTTCGCGGTAACGGTTTGCTCACGCTTTCAGCGGCCGGCACGGTCTGTCTTCCATCGCCCGGGTCCCTGCAGCGAGCCAGACGCGCCGGCATAGTGAGAGGCGATGTCCTCATTTTTGCACAGAGCTGTATGGAAGCGATTACCTAAACCGAAGCCCGTAACAGCCTGGCGCGTACCATGGACAAGGTCAACGACGACCATGCCCCCATCATCATCACGCGGCAACAAGGCCGGCCGGTGGTGATGATGTCGCTCGAGGATTTCGAGACCTGGCTAGAGACCGATTACTTGCTGCGTAGTCCAGCGAACGCGCGGCGGTTGCCGCAATCTGTCGAACAGGATCGCCAGGGGCTTGCCGAGCCGCGGGCGCTCGTCGATACCGAAGAGTCGGCCGCGCATATGCTTTACGCCAAAGGCCCGGGAGGAGCACACCGCCGGGTTGGTTGCGGACCGGGCCATGGTGAAGCGGATCAACCAGCTCATCGAGGCGAACGGTCGTGACCCGTTTGCGGGTATAGGCAAGCCCGAACCATTGAACCTAAAAACCGCAGTTGACCGCTCTGACCGTTTCGTAACAGATCGATGATGCGAGAGATTTTTGCCTCCG
>JBKBRS010000225.1:0-2722 GCA_046292095.1 Thiobacillaceae bacterium | reverse complement strand
AATGGGTTGGGGATCAAGCAGGCGCCCATGCCTGGGTTCACGCCAATGCCCGCCGACCGCTCGCTCGGTAAGCGGCGAGCAGGGCGTCCAGTTCGCCGCCGGCGTCCAGCTCGGCCAGGTCGTCGAAGCCGCCGACATGTCGCTCGCCGATGAAGACCTGCGGTACGGTGCGGCGGCCGGTGATCTGCATCATCTCCTCCCGCCGTTTGGGGTCCAGATCGACGCGAATCTTCTCGATCTCGGTCACGCCCTTGCGGCGCAGCAGGGCCTCGGCGCGTTGGCAGTAGGGGCACACGGCGGTGCAGTACATCTTGATGTGCGGCATGGTCATTTCTCCTTGGGTAGGCCCGCCTGCTCCCAGGCCAGCATGCCGCCAGCCAGGTTGTGCACGCGCTCGAAACCCGACTGGCGCAACAGCCGGCAGGCGTGGGCCGAGCGGCTGCCGCTGCGGCAGACGGCGACGATGGGCTTGTCCTTGAATTTCTCCAGGTCCTTCACCCGGTCCTTGAGCTGGCGCAGCGGGATGTGCCTGGCCTTGGGGATGTGGCCGTCGCGCCACTCGGACGCTTCGCGCACGTCGAGCACCAAGGCGTCCTCGTGGTTGAACAGCATCACCGCCTCCTGCGGGCCGACCTGCTTGACGCCGGACAGGCGCCCGCCGATGGAGGGCCAGATCAGCATGAAGCCGGAAAAGAGGGCGAGCAGGACCAGCCAGATGTTCTGAACGATGAAATCCACGGTGATTACTCGGTGAAGAGAGCGAAATCGACGACGACCTCGGGCAGGACGCCGATGGCCACACGACCTTTCATCTCCAGCACGGTCGGGCGACCATAACGGTTGCCCTCCAGGCGGTAGATGGTAAGCACGCGGTCGGTGGGGTGCAGCAGCCAGACCTCCGGCACACCTGCGCGCTCGTAGGCGGCCAGTTTCACCGTCTGATCGCGCCCGGCCGAGGCCGGCGAAAGCACCTCCCCCACCCAGTCGGGCGCGCCGCGCACGCCGCGCTCGTCCACCTTGGCCGGGTCGCAGACGACCAGGACGTCCGGCTGGACGACGGTGTCCACCGCCGCGTCCGCCTCGCCCGCACGCGGCAGGCGCACGTCGAAGGGTGCGACGAAGGTATGGCAGGGGCTGCCCTTCAGGGTGGAGGCGATTTGCCGGAACAGCTCTCCCGTGACGAGCTGATGGCTGCGCGTGGGCGCCGGTGCCATGGCATAGGCCACACCGTCGATCAGCTCGTAGCGCGTGTCCTCCGGCCAGCCGAGGTAGTCGGCGTAGGTGTAGTGCTCGGTGCGTGCCTGCGGCTGTCCCATCGTCCTGTTCCCTGGTCCTGGGACTGAGGATTATCGCTCAGTTGGCGCAGGCCGCGCTGGCCTCCTTGAAGCCCAGCTTCTTGAGGATGGTCACCAAGGGGCACAAGTTGGTGAAGCCGGACTGGAACAGGTTCAGCCCGACGAAGGCGGTGAACCACAGCCAGGACACCTGGGAGAGATCGACTTGGCCCATGGCATGCGCGAGCCCAAGCGACAGCAGGATGAAGAAGCCGGCGACGATACGGACGATGCGTTCGATGGTCATGGTCTTGCTCCTTTGTGACAACAAACGAAGAAAAAGATCGATCAGGCGGTTCGCGGTTGCAGACGGCGCTGCCACAGGTAGTAAATGAGCGGGATCACCACCAGGGTGAGCGTCGTCGAGGCAAAGGTGCCGAAGATCAGCGAGATGGCCAGCCCGCCGAACACCGGGTCGGTGATCATGATGGCCGAGGCGAGGATGATGGCCAGGGCCGTGAGCAGGATGGGCCGGAAGCGCACCGCGCCGGCCTCCATCACCGCCTCCTCGAGGCTAAAGCCCTGGCGGCGGTAGTCGAGGATGAAGTCGATGAGCAGCAGCGAGTTGCGCACGACGATGCCGGCCAGCGCGATGGCGCCGATCATGGAGGTGGCGGTGAAGGCCTGACCCATGAGCCAGTGGCCGGGGAAGACGCCGACCAGGGTCAAGGGGATCGCCCCCATCACCACGAAGGGCAGCATGAACGACTTGTAGTAGCCGGTCAGCAGCAGATAGATCAGCACCAGGGCGACGACGAAGGCGCTGCCCAGGTCGCGGAAGACGTCCAGCGTGAGCCGCATCTCGCCGCCCCACAGCAGGGTGTAGCCGGCCACGTCCTCGGGTTGCGCCTCGATGAAGCCCAGGTTGCCGGTGGTGAAGCTCAGCCCCGTCTTCTCAAGTCGCTTGCCGTCGAGCATCTGGTCAAGCGCCAGCACGGCATAGACGGGGCTGGAGGTGATCATCTCGCCGCCGACCATCACCATCGGGTGGAGGTCACGCCCGTAGATCGGTTTCGCCTCGATGACCTGCTCGACGCGGGCGATCTCGGACAGGGGCACCTGAGCGCCCTGGGCGTTGGTCACGCGCAGCGACAGCAGCGACTCGGGGCTCGCCCGCTTGTCCCGCGACAGGCGCACGCGGATGTCGATCGGCTCGCGTGCCGTCTCGATGTGCAGCGTGCCGATGCTGTGGCCGGAGACGTACTGGCGTAGCAGCTCGGCCACCTGCCCCGGGGCGACGCCGGCGAGCAGGGCCTTCTCGGCGTCCACCTTGACCTCGTAGCCCACCACGTCAGCCCCCACGGTATCGTCCACGTTGATCAGGCCGTAGATGCCGCGGAAGGTGGCGTTCACCTCGGCGGCGGCGGCACGCAGCCGGTCGTAATCGG
>JBKBRS010000224.1:0-2730 GCA_046292095.1 Thiobacillaceae bacterium | reverse complement strand
TACCGGAACCTCTGCCTAGTACACAAGCCGTGTGGGCGGCCGTAGGGCAATCAAGTGAGCTGATACCAATGTGGCCCGCAATCTATGAAAAAAGGCCCGCCGCAGCGGGCCTTGCACCACAGCGTATGCAGCCTCAGATGAACAGACAGATATCCGTCTCGCCGGCGAACTCGAAGAAGGTGGCGGCGCCACCGAATTCGATGCCGGGGATGAAGTCGTCGTGGCTGAAGCCGAACAGCTCCACCGTCATCTGGCAGGCGATGAACTTGACGTCCGCCTCCTGGCACAAGCTCCTCAGCTCGGGGATGGTGGCCACGCCGTTGTTCTTGATGGTCTGCTTCATCAGCGTGGTGGCCAGCGACTCGAAGCCGGGGACGATGGCCTGCACCGCGTTTGGGATGTTCCAGTTGATGTCGCGGAACCACTTCGGGCCGAACGGCATCTTCATGGGCATGCCGGGGTTGCCCAGGGGGCTGACCTTGAGGTCGCTCACGTCCTTCTTGAGCAGTTGCAGCCCGTAGAAGGTGAAGAAGATCTGGGTCTCATAGCCCAGGGCGGCGGCCGTCGAGGCCAGGATGAATGGAGGGTAGGCCCAGTCGAGGGTCCCCTTGGTTGCAATGATCGCCAGCTTTTTCTCGTCCATCACACCACCTCGCTATCGGGTTGCGTTTTCGGGTTGATGGGCCGCGCCCAGGGGCCGGCCCTGGGTCGTAGATTATTTTTTCTTGATGTAGAAGGTGAACTCGCCACCCGCCTCGGAGGAGGACAGCAGCTCGTTGCCGGTCTGCTTGGCGAAGGCGGCGAAGTCCTTGACCGAGCCCGGATCGGTGGCGACCACGCGCAGGATCTCGCCGGAGGCCATCTCGTTCAAGGTCTTCTTGGTGCGCAGGATGGGCAGGGGGCAGTTCAGGCCGCGTGCGTCGAGGTCTTTGTTGAATTCCATACGGGCTCTCCTTCAACGAATTGGGAAGTGCGGGAAAAAGCTGGGCAACATTAAACCACTTGCTGCGGCTTTGCAACCCAGCGGGCAAGTGCGATGGGCGTTTGCGCCGGCGACAAGGCGCCGGCGCGGGCGCGCTAGCTCAGGCCGTGGCGCGGGGCAGCGCGATGGGTCGGCCCGAGCGCGCCCAGGCCTGAATGCCCCCGGCCAGGTTGTGCATGTTGCGGTAGCCCTTGGCGGCCATGAAGGCACAGGCCTGTGCGGAGCGCGCGCCGGAATTGCAGTAGATCACCACCGGCTTGTCCTGCGGGACCTCGTCGGCACGCAGCGGCAGCAGGTGCAGGGGAATGTGGATGGCGCCGTCGATGATGCCGCGCGCGACCTCGGCATCGGTGCGCACGTCGATGAGGTGGATGCTGTCCTTGTTGTGGCCGTCGAGAAAATCGACACCGACCTCCTTGAAGTTATACATGCCGTACATGATCCTCTCCTCGGAAAAATATTAGGAACCGCTAATATATGGATTTCTCCAGATTTTTCAACTGCTTCCCGCTGTTTATGGCCTTGTTACGCATAGGGGTATCCGCGCCGTCGGGGACTGTGGCCGCGTGCGCGCTTTCGCCACAACCGTGTGGGCATCGGGCTACAATGCGCGATGGCTTGTTGAATCCCTCCCGATACTCATGAAAAGCAGCGAGATCCGTCGCCGGTTTCTGGACTACTTTGCCTCCAAGGGACACACCATCGTCCCCTCCAGCCCGCTGGTGCCGGCCAACGACCCCACCCTGTTGTTCACCAACGCCGGCATGGTGCAGTTCAAGGACGTCTTCCTCGGCCGCGAGACCCGCCCCTATGTGCGCGCGGCATCAAGCCAGCGTTGCGTGCGCGCCGGCGGCAAGCACAACGATCTGGAGAACGTGGGCTACACGGCGCGGCACCATACCTTCTTCGAGATGCTGGGCAACTTCAGCTTCGGCGATTATTTCAAAGACCTCGCCATCGAATATGCCTGGGAGTTTCTCACCGGGGTGCTCGGCATCCCTCCCGCGCGGCTCTGGGTGACGGTCTATCAGGACGACGACGAGGCCTATGACATCTGGGCCAACGCCATCGGCATCCCGCCCGAGCGCCTCATCCGCATCGGCGACAACAAGGGGGCGAAATACCACTCGGACAACTTCTGGCAGATGGGCGACACCGGCCCCTGCGGCCCCTGCACCGAGATCTTCTACGACCATGGCCCCGAGGTGGCGGGCGGCCCGCCCGGCTCAGCGGAAGCGGACGGAGACCGCTACATCGAGATCTGGAACGTGGTGTTCATGCAGTACGACCGCGACGAGGCGGGGGTATTACATCCCCTGCCCAAGCCATCGGTCGACACCGGCATGGGCTTGGAGCGCATCAGCGCAGTGATGCAGGGCGTGCACTCGAACTACGAAATCGACCTGTTCCGCGACCTGATCGCCGCCGCCGCGCGGGAGACCGGGGCGCAGGACCTCGGCAGCAACTCGCTCAAGGTCATCGCCGACCACATCCGTGCCTGCGCCTTCCTGATCGTCGACGGGGTGATCCCTAGCAACGAGGGGCGTGGCTACGTCCTGCGCCGCATCATCCGCCGCGCCATCCGCCACGGCTACAAGCTGGGCCAGAAGCAGCCCTTTTTCCACCGCCTGGTGGCCGACCTCGCGCGCGTCATGGGCGATGCCTACCCCGAACTGCCCGCCGCCCAGGACAACGTGACGGCCATCCTCAAGCAGGAGGAGGAACGCTTCGCCGAGACCCTGGAACAC
>JBKBRS010000223.1:0-2734 GCA_046292095.1 Thiobacillaceae bacterium | reverse complement strand
GGCCTGCGGCCCATCCCTCGCTATGCTCGGGACCGCAACTTCGTTGCGTCCTGCGCCCTTCGGGCTGGTCCCGCTGGAGAGGGGCGCTTCGTGAGTTGGCTGTGCCCGCTCTCAGGCGAAAAAAAGCCGGGGTCTAACCCGGCGCTGAAGGAGGAGACACGTGGGCGCCCTCACCTGAGGTCGCTCGCCCATTCCTCATAACGGCCGCTCTGGGCAAAACTTTAGGGCGACTGCCAGCAGCCTGAAGGCAGGCCGCAGCGATCTGGAGGACAGGGCATGGAACGCATCACCATCTCCCTCGACCGGGGGCTGGCTCAGGAATTCGATCGCCTCATCCGCGGTCGTGGTTATACCAACCGCTCGGAGGCGATCCGCGACATCCTGCGCCGCGAGCTGGAGGCCGAGCGCCTGGCGCGTGCGGAGGCCCCCCACTGCGTGGCCAGCCTGTCTTATGTCTATAACCACCACGAACGACAGCTCGCCGAGCGGTTGACCGAGCATCAGCATCAGGCGCACGACCTGGTGGTCTCGACCATGCATGTGCACCTGGACCACGATCACTGCCTGGAGACGGTCATCCTGCGTGGCCCTACCCGCGAAGTGCGGCGCTTCGCCGATCAACTCTCGGCCGAGCGCGGCGTGCGCCATGGTCAGCTCAACCTGATCCCCGTTGACACCGAGTCCACCCCGCCGCACGTGCACACCCGACCGAAGAGCTGACAGACAGTCCCCATGAGTGACCGCGAGCCGAGTATGGTATGAAGAATTATTATTTCTTCATACTTATGATCTATAATCATCTGCAAAATGTCCGCATGCGCCGTCATGTCCCTCCCCATCCTGCTGCTTACATTGAGCTGCGCCCCCGTCCTGGCGCATGACTTATGGATCACCCGCGACGGCAGCCTGCACACCCTGCAGTACGGCCACGAGCGCTCCGGCCACGAGGGGGCCAAGACCCTGGAATACCGGCCGGAGCAGGTGCGCGAGGCCCTCTGCTTCGACCCTGCCGGCCGGCCGCTGCGCGCCGAGTTCGGCAAGGCCTACCCCGCCACCCTCAAGGGGGACTGTGCGGCGAGCGTCTTCGTCACCTCCAGCGGTTACTGGAGCAAGACCCCTCATGGCACCCGAAACCTGCCCAAGGGCGAGGCCGGCACGGTGCTCGACAGCTGGCTGTCGGTGGAGTCCGTGAAACGGCTGGATGCCTGGGGTAGCGGCCTGGCGCGCCCGCTCACGCGCGAGCTGGAAATCGTGCCGCTTCACAACCCCTTCAGCCTCAAGGCCGGTGACAAGCTGCGCCTGGTGGTCGCCCTGGACGGCAGACCGGTGGCGGGGGCCACGCTGGCCTATTTCGGTCAGCCGCGCGGGGTGAGCGGCGCCGATGGGCAGGTCAACGTGCGCCTACAGCGAGCCGGTTTCCAGCTCATCCAGGCCAGTTTGCAAACCCCCCTCGCCGATGGCAAGGCCGACCGCCGTATCGACACGGCAGCGCTGCAGTTTGAACTCCCGCAATGAGAACCACTCTGCGCTTCCTGTTGGTCCTCCTGTACGTCCATTCCGCCCCGGCGCACGAACTGAGGTACGAGCTCGACCAGTCGCAGGCGGTCGTGATCCGCCTTGCCTACGCCGACGATACCCCTTTCAGCTTCGAGGCCTACGCGATCTATCCAGAAGGCAGCAACCTGCCGGTCCAGGTGGGCCGCACCGACTCCGCCGGACGCATTGCCTTCCTGCCTGACAAGCCTGGCCGCTGGCGGGTCAAGGCCCAGTCCGAAGACGGGCATGGGCTGGAATTCACCCTGCAGACCGGGGCGAGCACCGGGCCGGTGGCCACTGGCCAGTCCCTCTACGACCGCTACGGACGCATCCTCGCCGGCGTGGCCCTGATCCTGGGCCTGTTCGGCCTGTTCAATCTGTACCTGAAACGCAAGCAAGCATGAAGACCCGACTCAGCCTCCTGCTCGCCCTGTTCCCCGCATCCGTCTTGGCCCACCACGGCGTGGCCTCGCTGGGGGCCGCCGGGCTGGAGGGGCCCGGCGCCCCGGTGGAGACCTCCAGCTCCGCTACGCTGCCGCAGGGCAAATGGCTGGGTTATCTCAAGCTGGACCACGCCAAATTCCGCACCTACGATCCGGCCGACGCCACCGAGGCGGACACTGCGCAATACTGGATGCTGGGTCTTGGCTACGGCTTCACGCCGTGGTTCTCGGCCTACCTCTTCCAACCCTACAACCTCAAGAAGGACGAAGCCGACGGCTCTAAAAGCCGAGGCTTTACCGACTCGAACCTCATGGGCGTGCTCGGCTTCAAGTACGACGAGGGACTCCGACTCACCCCAGCGAACGAGAGCCTGGACGATCTCATGGACTGGCATTTCACCGCCTACGCTGGCCTCACCCTGCCCACCGGCGAGGCCAACCACCGTCTGCAGGACGGCAGCATCGACCCGGGCATGTCGCTGGGCTTTGGCAAATCCAGCTTCGCCTATGGCCTGACCGCCACCAGACAGGTGACCTCGGATGCGACCCTGGTCTTCGAGGTCGGGCAGATGCGTTTCCAGAGATACACTTACGCCGACGGCCAGTCGATGCGGTTCGGCACCGAAACGCGCGTGAATGCCGCGTGGGCGCAGCGCCTGCAGACCCTGCCCGAGCGGCGTTTCCGCCTAGATGGCAATCTGGAGCTCAATTATCTCGGCCTCGGCCGCGACCGCAGTGGCAGCGGCCCGGAAGCC
>JBKBRS010000222.1:813-2753 GCA_046292095.1 Thiobacillaceae bacterium | reverse complement strand
GCGTGTGTTCGGCACGCTGAATGACCCACTGCCCGGCCACGGGCTTGGACAGGCCCGTCACCAGGATGTGGTGCCCGGCCAGCAGCCGCGTGTCGCCAGGCATCTCCAGCGTGAGGCTGCTGCTCATGCGGCGCAGCTGGCGCAGCCGTGCTTCGGCGGCGGCGCGGCAGGCAGCTTCGTCACGGGCGTCGTGCCGCAGGTCGAGCGTGGGGGCGCCAGGGTATTCTCCGTCCGCGACTTCCACGGAGCGGCGCCGGCCGGTGTCCGGGTCGTAGTACCAGGCGCGCACCCGGCCGTAGCGGTGCCGGGCATTGGTGGTGTAGTCGTAGCGGCTGATGCGCCTAGCATCGATGCGGTACATGGGTGGCTGCCAGTCGGCGGCTTCGCGCCCAGGCGGCAGGGCGCTGGCGTGCGGGCGCAGGGTGAGGCGCTCGGCATCGAGCCGCAGCACCCAGTCGCGCGCTCTGGCAAGCCGCGTGAGCAGCGCCATGTCGGACTCGGTCTGCTGATCGATGTGGCCAAGCGCAATCTGCTCGGCGTCCGGGTGGATGCGGGGGTCGAGGCTGTGCCGCTGGGCGATGCGGCGGGCGAGCGCGGCGAGCGTGGCATCGTCGCCATCGTCGATGAGTGGGGCCTTGATGGCGGTGTTGACGAAATCCGCGCCTTTGGCGGTGAAGGCGATGGCCAGCGGCGGCCCGGACAGGCGCACCTCGTCTACCACGAAGTCGCCGATGACGGGCAGAGGCGATTGCTCTAGGTAGCCAAGCAGCAGGCGCAGCCTGTCGCCCACGGCTGGCAGCTGCACGGACTGTCCGCGGTCGTCGAGCTCGACCTCCAACGTGTCGCTGGCCAGCCCCTCGGCATCGACCACCGTCAGGCGCGTGGTGCGATCCATGAGCGTGCCGGTGAGGTCTGCACCGTCCATGCTCATCAGATAGAAGACCGGGCGCATCAGAAGACCCTCGGGCCAGGCACGCGCTGCTGCGGCAGCGGCGGCATGACGAGCGGCAGCCCCGCGGGCAGGCGCGCCGGATCGCGCGCGGCCAGGCCAGGGTTGGCTGCCAGCACGCGCTCGACGGTGCCCGCGAGCGTGCCGTACCAGCGATGGCAGATCAGATCGATGCGTTCTCCCGCGCGGGTGGTGTAGATTGCGCTCATGCCAGGTCCTCGCCGTAGGCAGCCATGGTGAGCCGAAAGCGCTGCTCCAGCGGCGCGCCGCGCTCGCCGATGGTGGGCTGCTCCTCCTCTAGACTGGTAATGACCCAGCGCCCAAGCACCTCGCCGTAGCCGGTGACCAGCGTGAGCGGGAGCGCGCCTGAGCCTTGATCAAGCGAGGCGTCGGCCACGGCGCGCATGGCCTTGATCTGCTCGATCCCGCCCCGGAAGGCCGGCAGGATTACGCCCTCGAGGGTGATCTCGTCCGCGCCGCGCCCGGTGAACTGGCGCGCAGGATACGACCAAAGCCGATCCTGTGCCGGCCAGCGCCACTCGGTTTTGCGCTGCAGAGCCTGATAGGCGGCTGTATCGATGGCGAAGCGGAAAGTGATGTCGCCGTCGCCAAGCGTCATGAGCACGTCCATCAGGCGGTCCACCCATCGATCAACGCGGCTCGGCGGCCAAGCGCATCGCGCCGTGCGGCTTCAGCCAGCGCCCGTTCCACTTCGCGGCGCACGGCGGCGGCCACGTCCTGCGCGGCCTCAGGGCTGGCCGGGCCGTTAAGGTTGACGGTGATGTTGATCGGCGCTGCAGCCATGCCGGCGGCAGGTGCCACACGAGAGGCCGGCTGCGGCAGACGGACCGGTTCAGCCGTCAGCACCTGCGGTTGCGGCAGACGGACCGGTTCAGCCGTCAGCACCTGCGGTTGCGGCAGACGGACCGGTTCAGCCGTCAGCACCTGCGGTTGCGGCAGACGGACCGGTTCAGCCGTCAGCACCTGCGGG
>JBKBRS010000222.1:0-804 GCA_046292095.1 Thiobacillaceae bacterium | reverse complement strand
TCCACTTCGCGGCGCACGGCGGCGGCCACGTCCTGCGCGGCCTCAGGGCTGGCCGGGCCGTTGAGGTTGACGGTGATCTGGATCTGCGCGGCTGGCATGGCCTGGCCCATGCCGCCGGTTGGCTGCGGCTTTTGCACCGCTACTGCAGCCGGCGCAATGACTTGCGGCGCGGGCACCGTCGGCGCGGGCATGGCCTGGGCGCTTGCCACCACCGCACCGACGGCCATCGGCGCGGCCAGCGCTCTGGCCACGCCGCGCATGGCGGCGAGCGGAAGATTGGCGGCCTGCGTGATCCCCTGCTCCAGACCGGTCATCAGGTGGCCGCCGATGGCGGCAAAGACGCGGCTGGGCGAGCGGATTCCCAAGGCGCCACGCACGGTGTCGGCGATGCCGCTGGCGATGCCGGATACCGCCTCCTTGAGCGCCGCCCAGCGCGCGCGGATGCCGTTGATCAGACCGTCGATGATGGCGCGGCCGGCCTCCATCATGCGCTGCGGTAGGCCTGATATCCATTGCCATGCGCCGGAGAATGCGTCTTTCACCGCCTGCCAGACGGCGGCGAGTTTCGGGCCGATCACGCCCCAGTTGCGCCAGACGAGATAGGCCGCGCCGGCGATGGCGGTGAGCGTCAGGCTGATGGGATTGAGCAGCATGGCTCGCCCCAGCCACAGGATGGCGCGCCCGGCGACCCTGGCAGCCGAGGCGATGCTTGATCCGACCGAGCCTGCGAGCGTCACGAGCTTGCCGCCCCAGGCGGTGAGCGTCTGCCAGGCGAGCGTGAGCTGCATCCAGCCGCCTGCGACG
>JBKBRS010000221.1:0-2893 GCA_046292095.1 Thiobacillaceae bacterium | reverse complement strand
GTCGGCGCTTGTTGATATCCGCGCCGACCGTGGGGTTGAGGTCGGCGTAATAGACCTCACCACGCTTCATCGTTTAGCCCGTCCGCGACCGTCTGTTCCCACAGCGGATCGGTCTGCGCGGCGGCCTCCCGGTAGGCGGACTCCAACTCTTCCTCCCGCAGTTTGCGCAGTGCCAGCTCCACCACCTGGGAGCGGCTCTTGATGGCATGCGCGGCGCGGTAGGACTCGATGAAGGCGACGGCATCCGGCGGTAGGGAGATGGAGAGTTTTTCGGATAGCATAATATTGCCCATGGGTGGTATGACCGAGAATCCTACCTGTTGTGGGAAGATCGCTCAAGGACGCTTGAGGATGGGCCCGAGATAACGCCCCGTATGGCTCGCCTTGACGCGCGCCACCTGCTCCGGCGTGCCCTCGGCGATGATCCGTCCGCCGCCCTCGCCGCCTTCGGGGCCAAGGTCGATGACCCAGTCTGCGGTCTTGATCACGTCCAGGTTGTGTTCGATCACCACCACCGTGTTGCCGTGCTCGACCAGACGGTGCAGCACCTCGAGCAGCAGTTTGATGTCGTGGAAGTGCAGCCCCGTGGTCGGCTCGTCCAGGATGTATAGGGTGCGGCCGGTGTCGCGCTTCGATAGCTCCAGGGCGAGCTTCACCCGCTGCGCCTCGCCGCCGGACAGCGTGGTGGCCGATTGCCCCAGGCGGATATAGCCCAGGCCCACGTCGATCAGGGTCTGCAGCTTGCGGGCCACCACCGGCACGGGGTCGAAGAAGGCGCGCGCCTCCTCCACGGTCATCTCCAGCACCTGGTGGATGTTGCGCCCCTTGTACTCGACCTCCAGGGTCTCGCGGTTGTAGCGCCGGCCGTGGCAGACCTCGCAGGTGACGTAGAGGTCGGGCAAAAAGTGCATCTCGACCCGGATCAGGCCGTCGCCCTGGCAGGCCTCGCAACGGCCGCCCTTGACGTTGAAGGAAAAGCGCCCTGGGCCGTAGCCGCGTTCGCGCGCCGTCGGTGTGCCGGCAAACAGCTCGCGGATGGGGGTGAAGACCCCCGTATATGTGGCCGGGTTGGAGCGCGGGGTGCGGCCGATGGGGCTCTGATCGACGTTGATCACCTTGTCGAAGAACTCCACCCCCTCGATCGCCTCGAACGGCGCCGGTTCCAGCGCGGCGCCGTTGAGCTGGCGGGCCATCGCCGCGTAGAGGGTGTCGTTGATCAGGGTGGACTTGCCCGAGCCGGAGACCCCGGTCACGCAGACGAACACGCCCGTGGGCAGCTTGAGCGTGACGTCCTTCAGGTTGTTGCCGCGGGCGCCGCGCAAGGTCAGCCAGCGGTCCTTGCGTCCCTTGCGCCGCGTGGCCGGCAGTGGGATGCCGCGACGGCCGCTGAGATAGTCGGCGGTGAGCGAGCGCTCGCTGGCGAGGATCGTCTCCAGCGGACCCGCCGCGACCACCTCGCCGCCGTGCTCACCGGCGCCGGGGCCCATGTCGACGATGTGATCTGCCGCCCGGATCGCCTCTTCGTCGTGCTCCACGACGATCACCGTGTTGCCCAGGTCGCGCAGGTGCTTGAGCGTGGCGATGAGACGGTCGTTGTCGCGCTGGTGTAGCCCGATGGACGGCTCGTCCAGCACGTACATGACACCGGTCAGGCCCGAGCCGATCTGGCTGGCGAGCCGGATGCGTTGCGCCTCGCCGCCCGAGAGGGTGTCGGCCGAACGGTCGAGCGATAGATAGTCCAGCCCCACGTTGTTGAGGAAGGTCAATCGTGCGGCGATCTCGCGCACGATCTTCTCCGCTACCTGGGCGCGTTGGCCGCCGAGTTGGAGCTGCTGGAAGAAGGCCAGGCAGTCGCGGATGGGCAACCGCGAGAGTTCGTGCAGGGTGCGGCCGCCCACGGTGACGTGGCGCGCCTCCAGCCGCAGCCGGCTGCCGCCGCACTCGGGGCAGGGCCGGGTGGCGATCAACTTGGCCAGCTCCTCCTTGAGCAGTTGCGACTCGGCGTCGCGGTAGCGGCGCTCCAGGGTGGGGATCACCCCGTCGAAGGCATGTTTGCGCGTGATCCGCCGGCCGCCCTCGCCCAGGTAATGAAAAGGGATCTGCTCACCATTGCTGCCGTAGAGCACCACCTGCCGGATCTTCTCCGGCAGGTCCTCCCAGGGGGTGTCGATGTCGAAGCCGTAATGCAGGGCGAGCGACTCCAGCATGCGGTAGAAGAAGGCGTTGCGGCGATCCCAGCCCTTGATGGCGCCGGAGGCGAGCGACAGATGCGGCAGGGCTACCACCCGCTGCGGGTCGAAGAAGCTCACCGTGCCCAGACCGTCGCACTTGGGGCAGGCGCCCATGGGGTTGTTGAAGGAGAACAGGCGCGGCTCGAGCTCGGGCAGGGCGTAGTCGCACACCGGACAAGCGAATCTGGCGGAGAAGAGCATCTGCCTGCCGCTGTCCAGGTCCACGGCGATGGCCTTGCCATCGGCGTGTCGGAGCGCCGTCTCGAACGACTCGGCCAGGCGCTGCTTGGCCTCGGGCCGGACCTTGAGCCGGTCCACCACCGCCTCGATGGTGTGCTTGCGATTCTTGTCCAGGCGTGGGATGGCGTCGATGTCATAGACCTCGCCGTCGATCCTCAGGCGTACGAAACCCTGGGCGCGCAGCTCGTCGATGAGGGTCATCTGCTCCCCCTTGCGGCCCACCACCAGAGGCGCCAGGATCATGAGCCGGGTGTCGGCAGGCAGCGCCAAAACCTGGTCCACCATCTGCGACACGGTCTGGGCGGCGAGCTCGATGCCGTGGTGCGGACAGCGCGGGGTGCCGGCACGGGCGAAGAGCAGGCGCAGGTAGTCGTGGATCTCGGTCACCGTGCCCACCGTGGAGCGAGGGTTGTGGCTCGCGG
>JBKBRS010000220.1:0-2909 GCA_046292095.1 Thiobacillaceae bacterium | reverse complement strand
CACAGTATCTACCACTGGGTTGCCGGTTCGCGCCGCAAGCGGCGCTCCTACCAATCCCGTATTGGGGTAGGAGGCCCGCTTGCGGGCCGAATCCGGGGTTCAGACGGATGAATCGCCGCGCGCTAGGGCGGCCAGGATCTCGGGCATCAAGATCACCAGCCGCTCACCATCGCGCCGAACGACCTGTTGAGTGAGTAGTTGCTGCATATTGCGCGTGACTGTCTCGCGCGTGGTGTTGATCATGATCGCCAGTTCCTGATGCGTGGGTGCGTGGTCGATCGCCCCTGCCGCGCCCGCCAGATGGGCGAGCTGCGCGCACAGCCGCTGCATGGGGTTGCCCAGGGCCAGCAGGGTGCGTAGCCGGAACCCTTCGCGCACGCGGGCGGCGAGCCTACGCGCCAAGGCCGCGGCCACCTCCGGCACTGGCAGCAAAAGCTCGCGCGCATCGGCGGCGGGAAGCTCCAGCACCTCGCTGTGGCAGATGGCGACGATATACTCCGGCGCTGGTTCGCCATCGATGACCGCAAGCTCGCCAAAATGCTCACCCGGCCCGACGAAGTAAAGCCCCGCCTCGCGTCCGTCGAGGGTGAAATCCACCGCCTGCAGCCGGCCGCGGATGACAAAGCCTAAGCCTGCGGCGTGCGCCCCTTTCTGCTGCGCTACGGCGCGGCGCGGGAGCTCGCGCCGGCTCATGCGCTCGGCCAGACGCACGCGCAACGCCTCCGGCAGTGCGCGCAGCAGGTCAATGTGACTGAGGAAGTTGGGATGAACGGGCATGAATGGTTGAGTGCGCCGATTTTGCCCGCACGCGACAGCGTCGTCATGTGATGCTCAGCACATCTTTGTCCAAGTTGGATGATGCACAATCAAAACATTCGCCGGAAACACACGGCCTATGCTTGACATCGCCATGTCGCGGCTTGCGCCGCTCCCACAGCCGCAACGTGCCCTGTAGGCGCGACGGGAGGAGCCACCACCACCGCATTAAGGAGTGACTCCCGTCCCAACCGCCTCCACCGCAACCAATCGATTGGAAGCACCTATGCGAGTCTTTCCTCCTTCCAGCGCTGACCGCCCGAGTTCCTGCGGATGGCCTCTTCATGACCTACCGACGGGGTTGTCCGGGAGGGCAGGGGCATGACCGGTCTGCGTCGCTATGCGCTAATGCTCGGTCTGCTCGTCTGGGCCTGGTCCGTCCTTGCCGAAGGGGTGGGCCACATCACCTTGCGCTTGGGCGAGGCCTGGGTGTTGGGCGCTGCCGGCGAGCGGCGCCCGGCGCAGGTTGATGCGCCGCTTTATGCTGGCGAGACCATCGAGACCGCCGCCTCGGGGCACGTGCACATCCGCTTCGTCGATGGCGGCCTGGTCAGCGTGCGCCCCAACTCCCGTCTGATCATCGCCGCCTACGCCGATCCCGCCGTCGGCGGCGCGGTGCGCTTCAAGCTCGATCAGGGCAGCGCCCGCTCGGTGACTGGCCGCTATGGCGAGAAAGACCGCGGCCGTTTTCGCCTCAACACCCCGATTGCCGCCATCGGCATCAACGGCACCGATTTCGTCGTCGAAAGCCGTCCCGAGGCCACGCGCGTGGCAGTCTTCAGCGGCAGCATCGTCGCTGCGCCCTTCGATGAGGGCTGCCGCCCCGAAGCGCTGGGCCCCTGTGGCGGCGAGCGCGCCGTGCGTTTGAGCGCCGAGGCGGGCGATTGGCTCGTGGAGATCCGGCCGCAGGATGGCAAGCCCCTGCTATTGCCGCGTGGCGATTTCGCCCGGCGACGGGGTGACGCGGTCGAGCTGGTCAAGGCGGCCGCTCCGGAGGTCACCGAGATCGTCACCCAGACGCAGGCGCTTCCATCCACCCCTGCCGTCCCGCCCACCCTCGTCTGGGCCCGCTGGGCGCACGCCGCACCCTGGCCAGAGGACCACCTCGGCACGACGGCCGGCGTCCCCGCCGACTACGAGCGGGTGGCCGAAAACGCTCGCTACGCGCTTTATCGATTGCCGCAGACCGAACCGCTGCCCGGCAGCGGGCAGGTGAGTCTGACCCTGGCCGGCGGCCAGGCCCACTTGCAGCGCCCGGGCGAGGTCCTGCCCGCCGCCGTCACCGGCGGGCGCCTCGACCTCGATTTCGCCGCCCGGCGCTTTGCCACCACCCTGGGGCTGGCCGCCGCGCCCACCGGTCCGGTCGAACTCAACGCCCGCGGCTCGATCCAGCCCGACGGCCGCTTCGGCCTGATCGAGATCGGCACCCGCCTCCACGGCGCCTGGGGCACGGGCGGCAGCGGCCCGGCCGCCGGCTACGTCTTCGAGCACAACACCCCTCAGGGCCAGTTCAACGGTATCACCTCATGGCGCTGAACGCGGATCGCATCCGCCTGCTCCTCCTGCTCGCGGTCTTCGCCGCGGCGGTCGGTGTGGCTCTCTACGCACCGCAGCTGTCGCAAGGCATCGATCTGCGCCTGCACGACCTCGGCTGGCGGCTGCTTGCCGCCACGGCTGCGCCGCAGCAGGAGCAGCGCCTCATCCTCATCGACATCGACGAGCGCAGCCTTGCCGAACTCGGCCCCTGGCCCTGGCCGCGCGCGCGACTTGCCGAGCTTGCCCGACGGCTGCAGGCGGCCGGGGCGGCCATGCAGATCTGGGACGTCGTCTTCGACCGCGAGGAAGCCGACGACGCCGTCTTTGCCGCCGCCCTGCGAGCCCCGCCGGCGATCCTTGCCGCCGCCTTTGCCTTTCCCGGGCAGGGCGAGGCGGTGGCCACCGGCAGCCTCGCCGCCGCCCCGGCGGGCTGTACCCCGCCCATGGTCCAGGCCCTGGGGCACCGCGCCCCCGCCGCCGCCTATGCGGCCCACGCAGTTGGCCACATCGCCCCGCGCATCGACGCGGATGGCCGCGTGCGTGCCCAGCCGGCCTAT
>JBKBRS010000219.1:0-2911 GCA_046292095.1 Thiobacillaceae bacterium | reverse complement strand
ACCGCCGCTGCGGCCAAGCCGACCGAGGCCGAGATCAAGGAGTACTTCGACAAACATCCGGAGCTCTTCTCCGAGCGGCGCATCTATCGGCTGCAGGAACTCTCGGTGCAAGTCACCCCGGAAAACGCCGCCCAGGTGCAGGAGAAGCTCGCCAGCGTGCGCAACCTGAACGAGTTCGTCGAGTGGCTGCGTGCCAACAACATCCCGGCGCGCGGGGCGCAGAGTGTGAAGGCGGCCGAACAGCTGCCGCTCGAGCTATTGCCCCGGTTGCATGCGCTCAAAGACGGTCAAGCGATCACCTTGTCCGGCAACAATGTCCTCAATATCCTCTACCTGGCTGGTTCGCAGACCCAGCCGGTGACCCTGCAACAGGCCGCGCCGGTCATCGAGCGCTACCTGCTCAACGCCAAGAAGCGCGAACTTGCCGAGCAGGCGCTCAAGCGCCTGCGCGATGCGACCAAGGTCGAGTATCTTGGCGAATACAGCGGGGCCGCCAAGACCGAGGCGCCGTCTGTCGTGCCGCCGGTCAAGCCAGGGGCGGATGGCAAGGGCGAATTGCCAACCAACGTTCCCGACCTAACCGCACCAGCGGGCGGGTAGCATCCGACCTCAGCGGTTGGCCACGCTGGCTCTGCTGTGGCCGGCAAGGGGCTGTATCATGGCGGCGAGACGCCAGATTCTGGTTCCGCGCGCCGCCTTTCGCGCTTTCCCTCGCGCTGTTGGCGCCCAGGGACCCCCTTGGCATTTGGCTTGGGCCGGATTTCGACATCCGCTGGGTCTATCCCCTCAAAGTCGCGCGTGTGCCGGCCCTGTTGGTATATTTTTGTCTCGGTTGTCTCGCGCCAGCGGCAGCCCATGCCGCCGCTCATCGGACACGCCGTCACCCATGGCGTCCTGGGTGTGTGGGTGATCCAGACCGGGCACTGGCAATTCGGGTGAGCCGGATTCTCATCCAGGACGACAACTGTCTTGTTTTTCTCGTGAAGCGGCCTTCATGAGCGCCCCCCAATTCGTCCACCTGCGCCTGCACAGCGAGTTTTCCATCCACGACGGCATCGTGCGGGTCGAGGATGCGCTCGCCCGCGCCCGTGAGGACGGCATGCCGGCCCTGGCGCTCACCGACCTCGCCAACGTCTTTGGCATGGTCAAGTTCTACACGGCGGCGCGCAAGCTGGGGGTCAAACCGCTGATCGGCTGCGATGTCTGGGTGGCGCCGCCGGCTGCCGTCGACAAGCCGCACCGCATGCTGCTGCTGGTGCAGGACCGGCGAGGCTATCTAACCCTGTGCGAGCTGCTCACGCGCGCCTACCGGAGCAACATCCACCGCGGTCGCGCCGTGATCTCACCGGACTGGTTCGACACGCTCGGCACTGACGGCCTGATCGCGCTGTCCGGTGGGCACTTGGGCGATGTGGGGATGGCGCTGCTCAACGATGCGCAGGCCACTGCGCGCGAGCTGGCCGGGCGCTGGGCACGCCGGTTTCCCAACCGCTACTACCTGGAGATCCAGCGCAGTGGCCACACTGAGGCCGAGCTGCATCTCACCCAGGCGGTGGCCTTGGCCGATGCGCTCGGGCTGCCGGTGGTGGCGACCCATCCGGTGCAGTTCCTCGCGCCGGAGGACTTCAAGGCGCACGAGGCGCGGGTGTGCATCGCCGAGGGCTATGTCCTGGCCGATGGCCGCCGGCCGCGGCGTTTCACGCCTGAGCAGTATTTCAAGCGCCAGGCGGAGATGGCCGAGCTGTTCGCCGATCTGCCCGAGGCCCTGGCCAACAGCCTGGAGATCGCCCGGCGCTGCAACCTGACGCTGGAATTGGGCAAGAGCAAGCTGCCGGCCTTCCCCACACCGGGTGGCATGGGGCTCAACGAGTACCTGCGCCAGCGGGCCCGCGAGGGTCTGGCCGCGCGACTCGAACAGCTCTACCCGGATCGGGCAGAGCGCGAGGATCGCCGGCCCGAATACACGGCTCGGCTGGAGAAGGAGCTCGACACCATCATTCAGATGGGCTTCGCCGGCTATTTCCTGATCGTCGCCGACTTCATCAACTGGGCGAAGCAAAACGGCGTGCCCGTGGGGCCGGGGCGCGGCTCTGGAGCCGGCTCGCTGGTGGCCTACGCCATCGGCATCACCGATCTCGATCCCCTGCGCTACGCCCTGCTGTTCGAGCGCTTCCTCAACCCGGAGCGGGTGTCCATGCCCGACTTCGACATCGATTTCTGCCAGGACAACCGCTGGCGGGTGATCGAATACGTGCGTGAGAAGTATGGGGCGGAAGCGGTCTCGCAGATCGCCACCTTCGGTACCATGGCCGCGCGCGCGGTGGTGCGCGACGTCGGGCGGGTGCTGGATCTACCCTACAACTTCTGCGACCAGTTGTCGAAGATGATCCCCTCGGCGCCGGGCAAGAACGTCACCCTGGGCCAGGCCCTGGAGGAGGTGCCAGAGCTGAAGGAGCGCTATGAGCAAGAAGAGGAGGTGCGCGAGCTGATCGATCTGGCCCGACGCTTGGAAGGGCTCACGCGCAACGTCGGTATGCACGCCGGCGGCGTGCTGATCGCGCCGGGCAAGCTGACGGACTTCTGCCCGCTTTATTGCGCGGAAGGCTCGGACGCCGTCGTCTCGCAGCTCGACAAGGACGACGTCGAGAAGATCGGCCTGGTCAAATTCGACTTCCTGGGCTTGCGCAACCTCACCATCATCGATCTCGCCCTCAAGTACATCCAGCGCCTGGACCCCAACAGCGAGGTGCGGCTCGATCGGCTCAGCTTCGATGACCCCGCGACTTACGCGCTGCTGAAGAAGGCCAACACTACCGCCGTCTTCCAGCTGGAATCGGAGGGCATGAAAAAGCTGCTGGCGAAGCTCGAGCCCGACCGCTTCGAGGACATCATCGCCGTCCTGGCGCTGTAC
>JBKBRS010000218.1:0-2923 GCA_046292095.1 Thiobacillaceae bacterium | reverse complement strand
GTGGCCGGAGGGCGTGCAGTGGTGCGGGGCAGCGGCCAATACCGGCCGGCTGGCGAGCACACCCAGCACGGCGGGGGCAGCCAGGCCGGCCTTGGCCAGACGGCGGCGCGTCGTGTCGATCGACTGCTCGAGGTGTTCCTGATCGCATTCGTGTTCCATGGTACACCTGTGGGTTCGTGACTGCTAAGATACAAGCAAGTATCGTGCCCTGTTTGCAACTCATTGATTCATGTAAGGTCGCGGTCCAGTGGGCGGCGCAAGTGTAAAAAAAACCGACAGATCCCGGACGTCTCCGGCGATACATCGTCGGCAAGGGATGGCCGACCTACTGGCTATGCCTGGAACGCGTCGCCTTGTACAGCAGGTGGGGCAGCAGCAGGTGCAGGGGCATGCGCAGCCAGTGGGCGCGCACATACAGGACGAAGGTGGCCAGATGCGTGCCCGGCAGCGCGCAGTCGGCGTGGGTGGCAGCGAGGCCGCGCAGGAACAGGGCGTCACGCCAGAGCCAGCCGAGGCGGCCGGGTCGGACGGTCTTGGCCTCCGGTCGTTCGGGGATGTCGGCAAGGGATTGCCGACCTACGCTGCCGGGGTCGGCTGGCGCCCCGCGTAGGGCGGCATGCCCATGCCGCCGTTCGTTCAGGGTGGCAGGGGATAGTCGAGTCAGGCCGAGTTTGCTTGCCACCGCGTCCGGCACGGGGGTGGCGAGCAGCCGACGGGTGTAGCGCAGGGCGAGGGCCAGGGGATAGGTGAGGTTGAGTTCGCGGGCGCGCGCAAGTAGATCATCCCACCACCCCGGCCGGGCGGCACCCAAGCGCAGCAGGGCGTCGATGTCGGTAAGGTCGCGTAGGCCCATTTGCCACTCGCCCTCAAAGAAGCGGTGCGTGGCGCTGTGGAGGACGAGGTCCTCCAGCCGGGGCAGGCGTAGGCAGCGGTGGCCCGGAATGGGGGTCGAGTCGGCGATGACCCGTTCGGGCGAGGTCCTGAGCCGCGCCGTCTCGGGCAGCAGGTTGTGGTGCACGTCGAGATGGCTGCCGCGGCGGATGTGGGTCATGGGCGGCAGCTCGTGCATCCACTGCCGGTAGTAGCGCTGGTCGTAGGCGTCGTGGTGCGTGGCGTGCCAGCCGTGCAGCATGAGCTGGGCCTCGGCGTGGCCCAGACCGGCCTTGGGCACCAGGATGTCGATGTTGCTGAACAGCCGGCCGCGCGCCGGCGGCAGCCGGCCCAGGACATAGGCCGCCCCCTTGAGCAGCAGGACCGGCAGGCCGGTTGCGGCCAGGGCCGCGTCGATCTTGCGCGCCTCCCAAACGACGGCGCGGCGCTGCCGCTCGGCCAGGGTGCGGGCGGCGGTGAGGTGCGCTTGCACGGCGGCTGGCAGCTGCGGGGTGAGGCCGAGGTCGTCGGCGCGCACGGCCAGCCGCGCCAGCAGCCCCGCCGCGCGCGCCTGCGGCAGCAGGCGGTCCCAGTCGGCGAGGCTGAGTGTGGCAAGGCACGCTGGGTCGCGCAGGGTTGCGATCAGCAGCGGGCAACGCATGGTCTCAGGCCCCGGCCAGTGCACGGAAGACGGCCAGGGCCTCGGGCAGGCGGCCGTATTCGAAGTCCCAGCAGGCGCAGGCGTCCATCAGCCGGGTGGTGAGGTCGAAGGCGGCCACACCCAGGAGGCTGTAGTTGAAGGCGTGGCTGGCCAGGTGCAGGAAGGCGGCCGCCTTGGGGTGGGGAGTGAGGCGCGCGGGGACATCCTGGCGCCAGCGGGGGAAGACGATCCAGGCGTGGTGCGCCGCTTCATGGCAGCGGGCCACGCTCTCCCCGCTGGGCTTGAGATGCGACACCGTGCCCTTGTGGGTGTCGCGTGCCACGTCGCCGAAGACGGCCTGCGGGGCGTGGGCGCGGATGACGTCGATGGAGGCGTTCTTGAGGCTTACCGGCCGCGCCAGGCCATAGAGCCGCCCGTGGTAGCGGTCGATGAGGGTGATCTCGTCCGACAGCAGGCGCCAGCCGTCCAGCATGAGGGCGGCGGTCAGCGTGCTCTTGCCGGCGCCGGGATCACCGGGCAGGATCAATGCCCGCCCGCCCCGCTCCAGTACCGCAGCGTGCAGCATGAGGTAATGGTGGGCGTGGCTGGCGATGCACCAGTTCATGCCCCATTCCAGCATGGCATAGGCCTGGTCAAACGGCAGCGGCTTGAAAGGGGTGTGGCCGTCCAACCAGAACTGGGCCTGCGGCTTGAACCAGCGGCGTGGCCCCCCGACCGCATCGACGCGCACGTGGAAGTCGGCGAAGGGCCCTTCGGCGAGCGGAAAGTCGGCGTAGAGTCGGTACAGGTTCGTGGCCACGAGCGGCAGGTGGCTCACGATGCGGAAGACGAAGGGGCCGGTGGCGAGCGCAAGCCCCTTGCGTAGCCGCGCGCCCACCTCGGCCGGGCTGAGTTCGCCCAGGCGCTGCCAGCCAACGATTCCGGTATCGTTGGGCTGGGTCGGGGTGTGGTGTGCAGGCGCGGTCTCCGCGCCGCCGGCCGCATCCCCCGCCATGGGCAGGGGATGTTCGGCCTGGGAACCAGGCGCAGCGAGCGGCTCGATCAATTCGTGCTTGACCAGGCCCTCGATCAGGCCGTCGAGGGCGCTTTCGAGCTCGACCCTGCCGGGCGGGTCAGCGAGGGCGCTGGCGAGGGCCTCGTAGAGTCGTCCGCGGTCGAGCGGCCCGCGGGCGAGGGCGGCGGGCAGGACGCAGGCGGCGGCGCTCAGGCGCAGGGTCTGGCCGGTGCCTTCGTGATACACCACCCATTCCTCGGCGGCCGGGCCCTCGCGCCAGCGCGGCATCTCCACCCCCGGCGGCAGGCGATAGTGGGAGTCCGCGGTCATGCGGCCGCGTACCCAGGCGAGCGGCCGCCGCTCACGCGGGGCAGCCCGGCGAGGTCGCTCAGGGTGAA
>JBKBRS010000217.1:0-2929 GCA_046292095.1 Thiobacillaceae bacterium | reverse complement strand
CTCTTCCGATCGCCGGGCGTTCCTTTTCCCGGGCAGAGCATACCGGCCTCCCCCGCGCCCGCGGGGATCGACCCCTCGGATCCAGTCCGGACCCGTGAGCGGCGCAGCCTCCCCCGCGCACGCGGGGATCGACCTGATTAGGGAAAGCACCGATGTCAAAGCCCGGCGCCTCCCCCGCGCACGCGGGGATCGACCTCTGTTATATGCTCCCGTCGTCCCCCGTCGGGAGCCTCCCCCGCGCACGCGGGGATCGACCCTCGGGTTACCGGCTGGCACTGGTACTCCACCGGCCTCCCCCGCGCACGCGGGGATCGACCCGGTATCGGCGCTGGGCACGAGGTTTAGGTATCGCCTCCCCCGCGCACGCGGGGATCGACCGCCAGCGTCGCCGAGCAGCGCCGGACCTCCCCGGCCTCCCCCGCGCACGCGGGGATCGACCCAGATCAAAGCATCGGTGGCCAACCTGACCACCGCCTCCCCCGCGCACGCGGGGATCGACCCATCGACATGATATCGTGGATCATGCCCTGCCACGCCTCCCCCGCGCACGCGGGGATCGACCCGCAGCTGCGCGGCAAGGCGCGCGAATTCGTGGGCCTCCCCCGCGCACGCGGGGATCGACCCTGTGAGCGAGCTGAAGCGTGTTATCGAACTGGGCCTCCCCCGCGCACGCGGGGATCGACCTGCTGATCTTCCCCTTGACATAAGCGTCGTTCAGCCTCCCCCGCGCACGCGGGGATCGACCCGACATTCTTGCCGGAAAGGTCGGGCGTCTCGTGCCTCCCCCGCGCACGCGGGGATCGACCCGGCAGGCGCAGGCATCGCACGGGGCGGAGTGAGCCTCCCCCGCGCACGCGGGGATCGACCCGGGTATCTCATGAGCGGTGACGATCACATCGAGCCTCCCCCGCGCACGCGGGGATCGACCCTGAATGATCGCCATCTGCGGCGCGCACTTCGTGCCTCCCCCGCGCACGCGGGGATCGACCTGAAGTTCTGCACCTGCATGTCGCCGAAGAGCTGCCTCCCCCGCGCACGCGGGGATCGACCCTCGGATGGGACGTGTATTTAATCGTGCAGGATGCCTCCCCCGCGCACGCGGGGATCGACCTGCCTCCCGCAGCGCGCGCTGCAGCTCGGGACGGCCTCCCCCGCGCACGCGGGGATCGACCCCAGCGGCCAGCGGGTTGCCGTCTTTATCGAGCGCCTCCCCCGCGCACGCGGGGATCGACCCGCTTCACTTGCTCGGCGCGGCCTGCGCCGCCGGCCTCCCCCGCGCACGCGGGGATCGACCCCTTCACCTGGCACCGCGCCCTTGCATCGCACGGCCTCCCCCGCGCACGCGGGGATCGACCCCGAGCGCGTGCGATACGACAAAGAAGTTGCCGGCCTCCCCCGCGCACGCGGGGATCGACCCGAAATAACAGATGCACGCATTACGGACATGGCGCCTCCCCCGCGCACGCGGGGATCGACCCTACTTCCTAAAGGGCGTGGTGGGCGCGCCTAAGCCTCCCCCGCGCACGCGGGGATCGACCTGAGCCGCACCACGCCGGCAGGCGCGCCGCTGCGCCTCCCCCGCGCACGCGGGGATCGACCCATTAAAAACGCAAGCGCGCGCGCAGAAGAAATGCCTCCCCCGCGCACGCGGGGATCGACCCGCGGCAGCACCGCTAGGCCCACCAGCCGACTGGCCTCCCCCGCGCACGCGGGGATCGACCCACCAATAAGCACCCGGCGACCGAGCCTGCTTGGCCTCCCCCGCGCACGCGGGGATCGACCCGAAGGCGGCTACCGGCACCTGCTGGCCGAACTGCCTCCCCCGCGCACGCGGGGATCGACCTTCATTGAGTCCGAGCTACAGGCGGCCGTTGACGCCTCCCCCGCGCACGCGGGGATCGACCCCACACGACGAAGATACCGCCATCACAGCTGGAGCCTCCCCCGCGCACGCGGGGATCGACCCGCTATCCCGATGGGAGCGGAACGCTATCCCGAGCCTCCCCCGCGCACGCGGGGATCGACCTTCCGCAAGGTGCGCGTCAACAAGGGCATCTGGGCCTCCCCCGCGCACGCGGGGATCGACCCGGTCCGCGGGTCTCTTGTGCCGGACTCTTGGAGCCTCCCCCGCGCACGCGGGGATCGACCCCTTACACGAGTACAACGACTCGTCCGGATGGGGCCTCCCCCGCGCACGCGGGGATCGACCCTCGATCACCGCTTCCAGCGGGTAGCTCACGCGGCCTCCCCCGCGCACGCGGGGATCGACCGCCGCAGCTTGTCCTGTGGCTCCTGCCATCGGGGCCTCCCCCGCGCACGCGGGGATCGACCCACCGCCTGCATCGCCGTGCTCGAGGCCGCTACGCCTCCCCCGCGCACGCGGGGATCGACCTCTGCTGAGCATCAGCACGGAGAAGGATACCGAGCCTCCCCCGCGCACGCGGGGATCGACCGGTCTCGGCGTTCTAGTTTTTGCAACCGGCTATGCCTCCCCCGCGCACGCGGGGATCGACCCGGCCGCCCCTCCCGATGGTCGGGGCTGCACCGGCCTCCCCCGCGCACGCGGGGATCGACCCTGTTATGCCGATGAGGTTAGCCTCTGTTCGACGCCTCCCCCGCGCACGCGGGGATCGACCCACGTCTGTCAAGAGGCATAAGGGCCACAGGACGCCTCCCCCGCGCACGCGGGGATCGACCGCGAAGCTGAACGCGCCGAGGCCGGCCGGTCGCGCCTCCCCCGCGCACGCGGGGATCGACCTGATTTGTTCGGCGGTCGCGCCGGTTATCTACCGCCTCCCCCGCGCACGCGGGGATCGACCCTGATACACACCGGCCGGGTAGGGAGCTTGGTCGCCTCCCCCGCGCACGCGGGGATCGACCCGGCAAAGCCCTCGGCCCCCGCCTGATTCGCGTGCCTCCCCCGCGCACG
>JBKBRS010000216.1:0-2929 GCA_046292095.1 Thiobacillaceae bacterium | reverse complement strand
GTCGCCCAGGTTGGCGGTGATGGACATCAGCCGCACGGCGTCGATGACGCGCCAGGCCGCCGGCTGCCCGCCCTCGACCTCGAAGGCGAGGATGCCGCCGCCGGCCGTCTGCTGCGACAAGGCCAGGGCATGCTGCGGGTGG
Organism: Thiobacillaceae bacterium; assembly: GCA_046292095.1. Lineage (GTDB taxonomy): Bacteria > Pseudomonadota > Gammaproteobacteria > Burkholderiales > Thiobacillaceae > JANWZL01. The sequence continues at coordinate 2,787 of JBKBRS010000216.1, read as the reverse complement.
GAGGCGAGACCCGGGTAGAGCACGCGCCTCACCCCCGGCTGCGCCTCCAGCCATTGCGCGATCTCGAGGGCGTTACGGCTATGCGCGGCCATGCGCAGGGGCAGGGTCTCCAGACCCTTCAACAGCACCCAGGCGTTGAAGGCGGAGAGGCTGGGGCCCGCGGTGCGCAGGAAGGTGTAGATCCCCTCCATCAACTCGCGCCCGCCCAACACGGCCCCGCCCAGCACCCGCCCCTGGCCGTCGAGGTATTTGGTGGCCGAGTGGATGACGATGTCGGCCCCCAGCTCGAGCGGGCGCTGTAGCACTGGGGTACAGAAACAGTTGTCCACCGCCAGCCAGGCCCCGGCCTGGTGGGCGATGGCGGCGAGCGCCCGGATGTCGCTCACCTCGGTCAGCGGGTTGGACGGCGACTCCAGGAAGAACAGCCGCGTGTTCGGCCGCACCGCCGCGCGCCACTGCTCGGGATCGGTGGGGGAGACGAAGGTCGTCTCGATGCCGAAGCGCCCTAGGATGTTGGTGAACAGTTGCACCGTGGAACCGAAGATGGCGCGCGAGGCCACCACGTGCTCGCCGGCGCGCATGAGCCCCATCACCGTGGCCAGGATCGCCGCCATGCCCGAGGCGAAGGCGACACAGCGCTGCGCGCCTTCCAAGGCGGCCAGCCGCGCCTCGAACATGCTGACGGTCGGATTGGTGAAGCGCGCGTAGATCGGGCCCGGCTCGGCGCCGGAAAAGCGCGCCGCCGCCTGCGCCGCGCTGTCGAAAACGAAGCTGGAGGTCAGGAACATCGCCTCGGAATGTTCCATGAACTGGCTGCGCACGGTGCCGGTGCGGATGGCCAGGGTCTCGGGGTGCAGGGCGTCGCTCATACTGAAGTCCGATGCGTTTGGCTTATCTTGCAGGGGTGGCAGACCGCCGCTGCCGCTCAGTGTGTCAGATTCAGGTGCAACTGCCGGGTGGGCAGGGACTGGCGCATGGGGATGGTACCATTGCGCAGACCCTCCAGGCGGGCAAGGTACGCCTCGGTCACATCGCCGGTGATGTAGCGGCCGTCGAAGCAGGATGCGTCGAAGGAGGTGAGCCGCGGGTTGACCTCCCGCACGGCGCCGATCAGGTCCGGCAGGTCCTGGTAGATGACGGCGTCGGCGCCGATCTCGCGACAGATTTCCTCGTCGGTGCGGCCATTGGCGAGCAGTTCGTTGCGCGTGGGCATATCGATGCCATAGACGTTCGGATAGCGCACCGGCGGGCTCGCCGAAGCGAAATAGACCTTATGTGCCCCCGAATCGCGCGCCATCTGGATGATCTCGCGGCTGGTGGTGCCGCGCACGATGGAGTCGTCCACCAGCAGCACGTTCTTGCCGCGAAACTCCTGGTGCATGGCGTTCAACTTCTGGCGCACCGACTTCTTACGCACTGCCTGTCCGGGCATGATGAAGGTGCGGCCGATGTAGCGGTTCTTGATGAAGCCCTCGCGGTAGGGCAAACCGAGCCGCATCGCCAGTTGCAGGGCGCTGGGCCGGCTGGTGTCGGGGATGGGGATCACCACGTCGATGTCCAAATGGCCGAACTGTCGCTTGATCTTGTCCGCCAGCCGCTCGCCCATGCGCAGTCGCGTCTCGTACACCGAGGTGCCGTCCATGACCGAATCCGGCCGGGCGAAATAGACGTACTCGAAGATACAGGGATTGAGGCTCGCGCCGGGCGCGCAGATGTGGCAGAAGAACTCACCGTCCAGGGTGACGAGCACCGCCTCACCCGGGGCGACATCCCTATAGACTTGGAAACCCAAGGCATCCAGGGCCACGCTCTCGGAGGCGACCATCCACTCGACGCCCGTCGGGGTCTCCTGGCGGCCGATGATCAGGGGGCGGATGCCATAGGGGTCGCGAAAGGCGAGCAGCCCAAAGCCGGCGATCATCGCCACCACGGCATAGGCGCCGCGGCAGCGCCGGTGCACGCCGGCCACGGCGGCGAACACGTCCTCGACATCGAGCCGATGCCCGTGCACCGCCTCCTGCAGCTCGTGGGCGAGCACGTTGAGCAGCACCTCGGAATCCGAGCCGGTGTTCACATGCCGCAGGTCCTCGCGGAAGAGCTCGTCCTGCAACTGTTCGGTGTTGGTCAGGTTGCCGTTGTGCCCCAGCACGATGCCAAAGGGCGAGTTGACGTAGAAGGGCTGCGACTCGGCCGGGCTCGAGGCTGAGCCGGCCGTGGGGTAGCGCACGTGGGCGATGCCGGCATTGCCGATGAGGTTGCGCATGTCGCGCGTGCGGAAGACGTCGCGCACCAGGCCCGTACCCTTGTGCATGTGGAACATGGCCCCTTCGGCAGTGACGATGCCGGCGGCGTCCTGGCCGCGATGCTGCAGGAGTTGCAGCCCATCATAGAGGAGTTGGTTCACCGGTTGGCTGGAGACGATACCGAGGATGCCGCACATGCGCTCTAACCTCTTAGTACTGGATGTGTTCGGCCAGGCTGGCCGGCAGCCAGGGGATCGCGCGCGCGGCCAAGGCCTCCATCTGGCCACTCAACCGCGCCCGCTGCCACAATTCGGTGTGCGGCAGGGCAGTGAGCCCTGCGAGCAGGGTGAACAGGAGCACGATCACCCCCCCGCGCAGGGCACCGAAGATGAGCCCCATGAACTTGTCATAAAAACCCAGACCCACCCATTTGACCATCCCCGCCAGGATGGTCCCACTCATGGTCGCCAGGACCAGGATGAGGATGAACACCAGCACGATGGCCGCCAGGTGGCGCGTCGCCTCGCCCTCGATCCCGGGGATG
>JBKBRS010000021.1:9424-18512 GCA_046292095.1 Thiobacillaceae bacterium | reverse complement strand
GCTGGGCCTGACTGTGAGCCGCCTGATCCGGGTGCGCTTTGGCCCCATCGTCATGCCCGCCCGTCTCAAGCGCGGGATGCTGCTCGATCTGGAAGAGCATGAGGTCATGGAACTGCTCAAGTGGTGCGGGCTCACCCGCCTGCTCCCGGTCGGGCAGGGGGGCGCAGGGCGGGACGTCCGAGCGGAGAGCGCTCAGCCCCGGCGCGCGCGCGGCAGGCCGGCGTCGTCACGCCGGGCCAGCACGGGACAGCGGCATCCGTGAGACAGGCGACTCGTGGGAGGTACACGGCTGTCAGGGCGGACGATAAGACCCGCCACCGGGCCTCTTATCGCAGCTTCTGTATTGGCTTGGGCGGCTGAAATGGCCAAATGGTTGATCACCCTGGGGATCGTCCTCATCGCCCTAGGCCTGCTGTGGCCTCTGCTCAGTAAGCTGGGGTTCGGCAACCTGCCGGGTGACATCCGCATCGAGCGCAAGGGCTTCACCTTCTATTTCCCCTTCACCAGCGGCCTGGTCTTGTCCCTGGTGCTCACCCTGATCCTGTGGATCTTCCGGCGCTAGGATGAAAAGACCCCCGACTCACTGCGTTCGTTGCCCCCACGGGGGCGGTCAGTACGCTTGGGTCGGCCGGGCGCGTACTGACAAGGCCGGCTCGCAGGATTCGCCCTCGCAGTGTAGAGTATTCCGGAAACGGAACCGTATCCGGATGTTTATATGAAAACCACTCGCATCGAATTCGTCGCCACGCCTGAGTTCAAGGCCAGTCTGCATGCCCAGGCGGCGGCCGCCGGCACCAGCGTGGCGGAGCTGATCCGCCGCAAATTCACCCCGGCCGGCGAGGAGGAGGCCGAATTGCGCGCGCTCATCGACGAGCTCAAACAGGCCACCGCCGAGGCCCGCGCCGCCCTGGCACAGGCGAGTCTACAGCTCGAGGCCATGCTCACGGACCTGCGTGCGCGGCATCGCAGCCAGGACAAACTCACGGCATGAGCCCCGACCGGAACGAACGCATCACATGAGCACACTCAGGGACGCGCTCGAGGCCGTCCGCGAGGCCATGCGTCTGGTTGACGAGGTCCGCCGTGTGGCCGATCGCATCGGTGAGCTCACCCATGAGGTACGTGAAATCGATCGCCGTGTCTCCCGTCTCGAAGGCAAGTGGGAGGCGGCGATGGATTTCAACCGTGTCAGCGCCGTCCGGCGCCTGCCGCGCAAGTCCGCCGGAAAGGGCGAAGCCTGAATCAGACAGCCCAGGTATTGGGTTCACCGCCTTGGCAGCGCGCTAGTCGCAAGTCCCACCGTATCTGTGTGGAAGTCGGCCAGGTGATTTTATTTGACATAATATACATTGTGCGTCTGATGCATATGGGTCGATCACGGGCTGCCGCCCGGTGTTAGTCGAGCGCAGCGCTTTCCCTTATAGTTCGCGCCATGCTTCGCAAGTCCAAAAAACGTGCGCTGGCCCGTCCTGTGCGCAAACCCCTGGCACCGAGGGCTGCAGCCTTGCTCAGGGAGATCTGGTGGCTGACCGCCGTGGCGCTGGCGCTCTACCTGGGTATGATCCTGGTGACCTACAGCCCGCTCGATCCCGGCTGGTCCAAGTCGGCCGAGATCGACACCATCCACAACGCCGGCGGACATTTCGGCGCATGGCTGGCGGACCTCTTGCTGTATCTGTTCGGCTTGTCGGCCTATGGCCTGATCGCGCTCGCGCTGTTCCTGGTCTGGTGGGGCTACCGCCGGATCGGCAACCCGGAGGCCGGCCACCCGCACGGCCCGGTCCTGACCACGCTGGGGTTCGTCATGCTGCTGCTGTCGAGCAGCGCGCTGGAGTCGCTGCGTTTCCACGATCACGGCGTGCATCTGCCGCTCACCCCCGGCGGCGCCTTGGGCGACGGCCTGGGCCGGCTGACCCATGCCGCGTTGGGCTTCGACGGCGGCACCGTGCTGCTGCTGCTGACCTGGGGCGTGGGGCTGAGCCTGTTCACGGGATTGTCCTGGCTGGGCCTGAGCGAACGCATCGGATCGCTGCTGGAACGCCTGGCGATGGCGCTGGTGGCGGCCTGGCAGGCACGCCAGGACCGGCTGGCCGGCCAGAAGGCCCTGCAGGTCCGCGAGGAGACCGTGCAGAAGGCCCAGGCGCGGTTCAAACAGTCGGCCCCCTTGCGCATCGAGACCCCGACGGTCGAGGTGGTGCGCTCGGAACGTGTCGAGCAGGAAAAACAACCTTTCCTCTTCAAGGACCTGCCGGATGCCCAGATCCCGCCGCTACGTCTGCTCGACGAGCCGCCCAAGTCCGCTCAGATGGTGGACAACGCCTCGCTCGAGGCGACCTCGCGCCTGATCGAGCGCAAGCTAGCCGAGTTTGGCGTCGAGGTCAGGGTAACTGCCGCCTATCCCGGCCCGGTCATCACCCGCTACGAGGTCGAACCCGCCTCTGGCGTCAAGGGCAGCCAGATCGTCAATCTGGCCAAGGACCTGGCGCGCTCGCTGTCCGTGGTGAGCATCCGCGTGGTGGAGACCATCCCCGGCAAGAGCTGTATGGGGCTGGAACTGCCCAACAGCCAGCGGCAAGTGGTGCGCCTGGCCGAGATCCTCGGGGCCAAGATCTACAACGACATGGCCTCGCCGCTGACCCTGGCCCTGGGCAAGGACATCAGCGGCAACCCGGTGGTGGCCGATCTCGCCAAGATGCCCCATTTGTTGGTGGCCGGCGCGACCGGCTCGGGTAAGTCGGTGGCCATCAACGCCATGATACTGTCCCTGCTGTACAAGTCCACGCCGCAGGACGTGCGCCTGATCATGGTGGATCCCAAGATGCTGGAACTGTCCGCCTACGAGGGCATCCCTCACCTGCTCGCCCCCGTGGTCACCGACATGAAACTCGCCAGCTCGGCCCTGAACTGGTGCGTGGGCGAGATGGAGAGGCGCTACAAACTGATGTCCGCGCTTGGGGTACGCAACATCGCCGGTCTCAACCAGAAAATCCGCGACGCGCGCAAAGCCGGCGAGCCGATCACCCATCCCTTCTCGCTCACCCCAGACAACCCCGAGCGCTTGGAGCCCTTGCCCTACATCGTCGTGCTGATCGACGAGCTGGCCGACCTGATGATGGTGGTCGGCAAGAAGGTGGAGGAGCTCATCGCCCGCCTTGCACAAAAGGCGCGCGCATCCGGCATCCACCTGGTGTTGGCCACCCAACGCCCCTCGGTGGACGTGATCACGGGCCTGATCAAGGCCAACATCCCCACCCGTATCGCCTTCCAGGTCGCAAGCCGCATCGACTCGCGCACCATCCTCGATCAGCAAGGGGCCGAATCGCTGCTTGGCCAGGGCGACATGCTCTACCTGCCGCCCGGTCACGGCTACCCCATGCGCGTGCATGGGGCCTTCGTCTCCGACGACGAGGTGCATCGCGTGACCAGCTGGCTCAAGGAGCTGGGCCCGCCCGCCTACGACGAGAGCGTCTTGGTCGAGGAGAGCGCGGAGGATGACGAGGGAACCGGCGCCGGGGATGCCGAGTCCGACCCGCTGTATGATGAGGCGGTCGCCCTCGTGGTGCGCACCCGTCGGGCCTCCATATCCGCGGTCCAGCGGCACCTGCGCATCGGCTACAATCGGGCCGCCCGTCTCATCGAGGCCATGGAACGCGCCGGCCTGGTCTCCCCCATGCAGAGCAACGGCAATCGCGAGGTCATTGCCCCGCGCCGGGAATGAGCGAGTTTTCCATGAAAAAGTATTTAATATTCATATTATTGCTCTTTTCTCTTAATCTTTTTTCTAGATCTCTGCACGCCGACAGCCGGTTGCAGTCCTTCATTTCCGGCACCCGCACCCTGAGCGCCCAGTTCACCCAGGTCGTCACCGACCGGACCGGGCGAAAGGTGCAGGAGAGCCAGGGCAGCCTGCACCTGTCGCGACCAGGCAAGTTCCGCTGGGTCTATTCCAAACCCTACAGCCAGATCGTGGTGGGCGACGGCAGCCGGCTATGGATCTACGACCAGGACCTCGAACAGGTCACCGTGCGCAAGCTCGACCAGGCCCTGGGCGAGAGCCCCGCCGCCCTGCTGGCGGGCAGCAACGAGGTGGAGCGGCTGTTCAGCTTCCGCGACGCTGGCGAGATCGATGGCCTGTCCTGGCTGGAGGCCACGCCGCGCACCAAGGAAGGCAGTTTCGATGCGGTGCGCATGGGTTTCCGCGGCAACGACATCGTCGCCATGGAGGTGCGCGACAACTTTGGTCAGGTCACGCGGCTGCGCTTCAGCGGCATCCGGCGCAACCCGACCCTGCCGGCCGACCTCTTCCGCTTCACCCCGCCCAAGGGGGTCGACGTGATCGGCGATCGCTGATCCAAAGTCCATCCACGCCCCGTGACCTCTGCCCCTGAGACCCGGGACCTCTTCGCGGGCAGCGACGCCCTCCCCGCCTCCGTTCCGCTGGCGGAGCGGCTGCGACCGACCTCGATCGAGGAGGTGATCGGCCAGACCCATCTGCTCGGCCCGGGAAAACCGCTGCGCCTTGCCTTCGCTGCGCGGCGGCTACACTCGATGATCCTGTGGGGGCCGCCGGGTGTGGGCAAGACCACCCTGGCGCGGCTGGCCGCGCAGCACTTCAACGCCGACTTCATCCAGATCTCCGCGGTGCTCGCCGGGGTCAAGGAGATCCGCGAGGCGGTGGAGCGTGCGCGGCTGAATCGTCAGGCCGGGCGCGACACCATCCTCTTCGTCGACGAGGTCCACCGCTTCAACAAGGCCCAGCAGGACGCCTTTCTCCCGCACGTGGAGTCGGGCCTCATCACCTTCATCGGCGCCACCACGGAAAACCCCTCCTTCGAGGTCGTCGGCGCCCTCCTCTCCCGCGCCCAGGTCTACGTCCTGCGTCCCCTCGACGCGACCGAGCTCGCCGCCCTGCTCCAGCGCGCGCTCACCAAAGGCGGCCTGGACATCCGCCTGGACGAGGCCGCCCGCCGGTTGCTCATCGCCTATGCCGACGGCGACGGCCGGCGCCTGCTGAACCTCCTGGAACAGCTCGCGATTGCCGCCGGCACCGCCGGTCGCCACGAGGTGGACGCCGATTTCGCCGCCGAGGCCCTGGCGCCCGCCCGACGCCGCTTCGACAAGGGCGGCGAGGCCTTCTACGACCAGATCTCGGCCCTGCACAAGTCGGTGCGGGGATCGAGCCCGGATGCCGCCCTCTACTGGCTCGCCCGCATGCTCGACGGCGGCGCCGACCCGCTCTATCTGGGCCGCCGCATCATCCGCATGGCCAGCGAGGACATCGGGCTCGCCGACCCGCGGGCCTTGGCCATCGCCCTGGATGCCGTGGCCACCTACGAGCGTCTCGGCTCCCCGGAGGGCGAGCTCGCCCTGGCCGAGGCGGTGGTCTACCTCGCCTGCGCCCCCAAGAGCAACGCCGTGTACACGGCCTGGAACGCGGTGCAGGCCTTCGTACAGCGCGACGGCTCGCGCGAGGTGCCGCTGCACCTGCGCAACGCCCCCACCCGCCTGATGCAAAAGCTCGGCTACGGCCGCGCCTACCGTTACGCCCACGACGAGCCCGAGGCCTATGCCGCCGGCGAGAACTACTTCCCCGACGGCATGCCCCCCGTCAGCTTCTATAAACCCACTGACCGGGGTCTGGAGGCGAAGATCGCGGAGCGGCTGGCGCACCTCAGGGCGCTCGACGATCAGTCCACAGCCGCCGACTCGAAAAAGGAGTAGGCCGTCAAACGAGGCATTGTGGCTTCCGGAGCGGCTTACATAGGGCAGCTCAAACAGGCCGGAGCCCGGCCAGCCGCACCCAGGCCGCGACCCCCTCCCATTCGCGCAGTTCGGCCTCCAAGGCCGCCTGGGTGAGCGGATTGGCCTTAAGCCAGGCGGCAGACACGCGCAGGGTGCAGCGGCCTGCCTGGCACTCCAGGGCGAGCTGCCCGGGGCGGGCGTCGGTGCGGCTCAAGTTGAACAACACGGCCAGCCGCAGACAGACGATCAGGGGCCAGAGCGGGTCGTCGTTGGCGAGGGTGAGTTTGTTGAGCCCGCCGCGGCTCGCGCGCACGAGGCTGGCCAGCGCGGCCTGGTCCTGCCGGGAGAAGCCAGGCATGTCGGCGTTTTCCAGGATGTAGGCGCCGTGCTTGTGAAAGCCGGAATGGGCGATGGAGATGCCGATCTCGTGCAGCAGGGCGGCCCAGGACAGCAGGTGCAGCGCCTCGGCGCCGAGGCCGCGCACACCGGGCCGGAGAGATTGCGCCAGCGCCTGTGCCAGCCGCTCGACCCGGCGGGCCTGGCGGCCGTCGACGTGGTAGCGGCGCATGAACTGGGCGACGGTGACATCGCGCATGTCGCGGTCGTGCACACGACCAAGCAGGTCCCACAGGATGCCCTCGCGCATCGCACCCTGGGCCACGGTCATCGACTCGATGCCCAGCTCCTGAAAGATCGCCAACATGATGCTGAAGCCGCCAGCGATGATTGGGCGGCGCTCGGCCTTCAGTCCGGCGAGCGCCAACGCCCGGATGCTGCCGGCCTTGATGAGGCGCTCGCGCAGCCATTGCAGCCCATCCAACGTGATGTTGCCGTCACTGCGACCGTTCGCCCGCAGGATCTCGCCCAGTGCCCGCGCGGTGCCGGAGGAGCCGACCGCCTCACTCCAATGCCCTCGCCGGAAACCGTGCGCAGCGGTCTGGATCTCGATGCGGGCCGCTGTCTCCGCCGCCCGGAGCGCCTGCCGGTCGAGCACGCCGTCGGGGAAGTAACGCTGGGTGTAGACCACGCAGCCCATGCGCAGGCTTTCGCGCTCGTGCGGCTCGTAGCCGACGCCGAGGATGCATTCGGTGGAGCCGCCGCCAATGTCCACCACCAGACGCTTGTCCTGAATGAGCGGCAGAGAGTGTGCCACACCCAGGTAGATCAGCCGCGCCTCCTCGCGTCCCGAGACCACCTCGATGTCGAAACCCAAGGCGGCGCGCGCCCGCTGCATGAATTCCGGGGCATTCTTGGCCACGCGCAGCGCGCTGGTGCCGACCGCCCGCACCGCACCGGCCGGCATGCCTTTTAGCCGCTCGCCGAAGCGCGACAGGCAATCGAGGGCGCGGCGCTGCGAGGCGGCGTCGAGGGTCTTGTCGGCGGTGAGGCCGGCGGCAAGCCGCACCGCCTCTTTGTGTGCATCTAGATAGAAGAGCTGCTCGCCCTCCACACGCGCGACCTGCAGGTGAAAAGAGTTGGAGCCGAGATCGACGGCGGCTAGGGTGGGGTATTCCTGCATGAAGAATCGCTTTACTCGGAGTCTGGAGCTTCAGACCCAGATTTTACCGGCCTATGCAATCTGCGCCCGCCTGCGGTCAAGCCACGGCGCCGAAGAACAGATAGGCGGCTGCCACCGCCGCCGCGAAACCCGCCACATCGGCCACCAGGCCGCCGGCCACTGCATGGCGCACGCGCTTGATCCCCACCGCGCCGAAATAGACCGCCAGCACGTAGAAGGTGGTCTCGGTGCTGCCCTGCACGATGCTGGCCAATCGCCCGGCGAAGCTGTCCGCCCCGTGGGTCTGCATGGTCTCGATCATCATGGCGCGGGCCCCGGCGCCGGACAGCGGCTTCATGAGCATGGTGGGCAAGGCCTCGACCCAGGCGGCATCGTAGCCCAGGGAGGCAACCACGGCGCGGGCGCCGTCCACCAGGAGCCCCAGCAGGCCGCTGGCGCGCATCAGGCCGATGGCCACCAGCATGGCCACCAGATAGGGGATGATGGTCACCGCCACCTGGAAGCCGTCCTTCGCCCCGTCGATGAAGGCCTCGTAGGCGTTGACCCGCCTGACCACGGCGCCGAGCAAAAACAGGACGATCAGGGCGAGCAGCAGAAAGTTGCTGAGCAGGGCGGACTTGGTGGCGATCTGCTCGGCTGGCAGGCTGGCGAACCCGGCGGCAAGCCCACCCACGGTGAGGCTCAGGGCAAACAGCCAACCCAGGACCACCGGGTCGATCAGGCGGATGCGCTGGACCGCGGCGACGAAGGCGAGCCCTGCCAGGGTGGAGCAGTAGGTCGCCATCAGGATGGGGATGAACACGTCGGTGGGATCGGCCGCCCCCATCTGCGCCCGGTAGGTGAAGATGGTCACGGGCAAGAGTGTCACCGAGGAGGCGTTGAGGACCAGGAAGAGGATCTGGGCGTTGCTGGCGGTGTCTTTGTCCGGGTTCAGTTCTTGCAGCTCGCGCATGGCCTTGAGCCCCAGGGGCGTGGCGGCGTTGTCCAGGCCCAGAACGTTGGCCGCGAGGTTCATGGTGATCGAGCCCAGGGCGGGGTGGCCACGCGGCACGTCGGGAAACAGCCGCGCGAACAACGGCGCGAGCAGGCGGGCGAGGAGATCGAGGAAGCCGGCGCGCTCGCCGATCTTCATCACCCCCAGCCACAGGCACATGACCCCGGTGAGCCCCAGGGCGATCTCGAAGGCGGTCTTGGCGTTGTCGAAGCCGGCCTGCATGAGGGCGGCGAAGATGCCCTCATTGCCGAACACCAGGTATTGGATGCAGGCGGCGATGAAGGCGCTTAAGAAAAAACCAATCCAAAGGGCATTGAGCATGGGGGCGTATGATGCCCGAGCCCAGGCTCAGGGTACACGCGCCGCCCGCGGTCAGGCGGCCAGGCTCATGCCCGCGCGTTCACCGCGGCGGTGGGCTGCCCGAGCGTGAAAGTCGGCGCAACCGACGCTGGATATTCCCCTCGCCCAACGGGCGAGGGCCTAAAGGCGTGGGCGCGGACATGGCCGCTTTCATCCTCGCGCGCGGCCTCGACGATGGCCGGCACCCTGCATACTCAATGTGCACACAACATTTGGACATCCGCTTCACCGCTGTGGGCGATCTGCTCCAGGCTGCGCAGCACGTCCAGGCTCGCCGTCTCCAGTTTGTCCAACTCGGAAATCGCTGATTGCAGTTGGCCCTCACGATACAACCGGATCGCCTCGACCCCATGCTGGTGGAAGCGCATGTGCGGGTTTTCCATCTCGCGATAGCCCGGCAGCCGGGAATAGCACGCCACCCCCTCGCCTTCGTAATACCACTTGCCCAGCCGGCAGGCGGTGTGGTTGGCGAA
>JBKBRS010000021.1:0-9325 GCA_046292095.1 Thiobacillaceae bacterium | reverse complement strand
GTCGTCGGCCTGCTTGTCGGATTGACCCAGCAACACGCGATAGACCTCGAACTTGAAGACCAAATGGTCGATCTTTGCCAGCTCGATGAAGCTGCGCAGCGCCGAGGCCGCAATCGCACCCTCCATACGCTGTGAAAGGTTCAACATGGATTGCATGTTCTCCGTGGCGCTGGCTCCCTGCTCGCTGAACTGTGACGCCTGGTTGGCCAGGTTTTCCATGGCCCTGCGCGCCTCCTGGGTCTCCTGTTGGATGCTGGTGACCAGCTGGGAGATCTCGTTGGTGGCGTTGGCGGTGCGCTCGGCAAGCTTTCTCACCTCGTCGGCCACGACCGCAAAGCCTCGTCCCTGTTCGCCGGCGCGGGCCGCCTCGATAGCGGCGTTGAGCGCCAGTAGGTTGGTCTGATCGGCGATGTCCTTGATCAGGCTGACGATGCCGCCGATCTGGGCGGCCCGTGTCTGCAGGCCGTCGACGCGTCCGGCGGTGGCATGTGAATCTTGTGACAGGGCCTTGAGATTACCCGAGATGCTGGAGATGGAGGCACGAGTGGTGGAGGAGATACCGGCCGCCTCCACCGCCCCTTGTTTCTCTTCGCGCAGATGGTTGGCCAGGCCGCCCAGGCTGCGCTGGCTCTCGAGGAAGGAGTGGCCGAACTTTTCCAGATGGGCGACGACCTCCCTGAGGTACTCGCCTTCGCTACGCAACGACTGGCAGGACGCCTCCAGCGCCGCCTTCTCGCGTTCCGCTGCCTCCAGCGCCTCGCGTAAACGGCCGGACTCGGCCTCGAGTGAATGCAGCCTGGCTTCCAGATCGGCTAAGCGTCGGCGCTGACCGCCAAACAGGGCGAAGAGGCTCATGTTCTCACTCCTTGGGGATGGGGTTGAGGTGGAGCAGATTACGGCCGGGTGTCATGAAAAGTTTAATCGGCCGCTCACAAACCGCCGATCCACAGCAGGCCCAGCACGCCCAGCCACAGCAGCACCGTCCGCCACACCAGGTTCAAGCTGCCCTCCAGGTCATCGGCCGTGGCCGTCTCGCCGCAGCCGAGCTCGGGCCGCAGCAGCTTGCCGGCCGGCAGATTGAGGGCCCCACCCAGCCGCACGCCCAGTGCGCCGGCCCCCGCGGCGAGGACCACCCCCTCGTTAGTGTCCCCCCAGAGGCCGGCCTGTTTGCGCCAGCAATAGAGCGCATCCTCGAAGTTGCCGACGATGGCGAAGCTGAAGGCGGCCACGCGCGCCGGCAGCCAATCGAGGTAGAAGGCGAACTGGCGCGGGTAGGCACAGAAGGTAGGCTCGGCCTGCCAGCGCTCGCGGCACAGCGTGCTCATGCGGTAGAGCACGGCGCCGAACACGCCCAGCAAGGCGAACCAGAACAACACCCCGAAAAGCCGCGTCAAGGCCAGGATCAGGATGTGCTCGATGCCGCTGCGGGCAACCTCGGCCTCGCCCATCGCCTGCGCCGCCCCGGGCCGCCAGGTCATGAGCCTGTCTCGCGCGCGCTCAAGGTCCCCGTGACGCAGGGCCTGTACGACCTCGGCGAGCTGCAGGCTGTATTGCCGAAAACCCAGGCAGTAATGCAGCACGAGCAGATTCCACACCCAGAGCAGGGGTGAGAAGAGGGCCTGCAGCAGCAGGCCGATCAGGGCGACCAGCAGGGCTGGTGCCAGGGCGCCGGCGGTCCAGGCCAGCAGGCCGTGCTTCTGCAGACCGGCGTTGACGTGTTCGAGCAGCCAGGCCGTGTAGCGCTCCAACTGCCGCGCCGGCGGTGTCGGGTCGCGCAGTGGCTGAAAAAAGTCCCACAACAAGGCGGCCAGGATCGAGAACAGGGTCACGTGTAGGGCACCTCCACGGTCAGTCTGCCCTGGCGCCAGACACTGCCGGAGGCTTCATAGAGCTCGACGGTGGGCATGCGGATGTCCCGCCCCTCTGCCTGCAGCGTCTCATGCAGGGCTTGATAGGCGCGGCTGGGTCCGAGCAGCCAGGCAGCGCGCACCTCGGCAACCCATACGCGGCGCGCCGGGAGGGTATCGATCTTGAGGGGTGGTTGGGCGCGGCTGCCCGGCGGCACCAGATAGCCGATCCGGGCCTGGCGCTCGCTACGCGGCACCTGGTCGGGATGCGAATAGAGCACGGCGAAGACGGCACCCGGCTGGATGCCGCTGCGTTCGAGCACACGGCGCACCTCGGGCAGCCGATCGGCCAACTTCGCATAATCGCCGGTATGCTCGACATAGGCATAGGTGTAGGGCCCCCGCGTCTCGACCCGGACACTGACCGGGTTGAATCCACCCCACCAGGCATAGACCAGCACGAGCGGCAGGACGAAGGCGAGCAGGAAGGGCAGGTAACGCTTGTAGTTCAAACCGAAACCTGTGACTTGCGTTACGGCCTAACATAACATAACCCATCGTCTAGAGCCGCACCGAATCTTACATTCGAGAGGAGACGCCCATGTCCATGCCGCTTTCCGCCCTGTTTGGCCTGCTTCTCTGGCTCTGGCTGGCCGTCGGCCTGGCCAGCCCCTACCCCCCGGTCAGTGTGAAGGTTCAGGCCGTGCAACTCGGCCCGCACAGCTACTACATCCCCGGCCTATCCGGCGCCGCCTCGCCGCAGAACGAGGGTTTCATGTCCAACGCCGGCTTCGTCATCACCCCGGCCGGCGTGGTGGTGTTCGACAGCCTGGGCACGCCCTCGCTCGCGCAGGCCATGCTCGCCGAGATCCGCAAGCTGACCGACGCCCCCATCCGGCGCGTCATCGTCAGCCACTTCCATGCCGATCACTACTATGGGCTGCAGGTCTTCAAGGACGCCGGGGCCGAGATCTGGGCCCATGCCTACGGACGCGGCGCCACCCGCACCATCGCCGCCCGGCTCCGCTTCGAACAGCGCAAGGAGATCCTCTACCCCTGGGTGACCCAGGAACAGCAGCGCCTCCTCGAAGCCAATGTCTGGCTGGAGGGTGACACCGACTTCGAGCTTGGCGGGGTACGCTTCCAGGTGCGTCATGTCGGCCCCGCCCACTCGCCCGAGGATCTCGCGCTCTATGTGGTGGACGATGGCGTGCTCTACACCGGCGACCTGGTCTTTAAGGGCCGCGTGCCCTTCGTCGGCGAGGCCGATTCCCGCCTGTGGCTCGCCGCCCTGGACAAGCTGATCGCCCTCGAGCCCCGCGTGCTGGTCCCCGGTCATGGCCAGGTCTCCATGGAGCCTGCCGCCGACCTCACCCTCACCCGCGACTATCTGGCCTACCTGCGCCAGGAGATGGGCAAGGCGGTGGCGGAGATGATCCCATTCGAGGAGGCCTACCTGGCCACCGACTGGTCACGCTACGAATTCCTGCCCGCCTTTCCCGAGGCCAACCGGGTCAACGCCTACAACACCTACATCCTGATGGAGAAGGAGAGCGTCAGCCCCTGACCGCTCTACCTGCACCCTGCCGCACGGGCTAAAATGCCCGCTACTGCCAACGCGAGCCGACACCGCATGACACCACCCTCCCCCCACGACTACCTCGTCATCACCGCCTCGGGCGAGGACCAGGTCGGCCTGGTCGACCGGCTGACCGGCCGCATCGTCGAGGCCGGCTGCAACATCGAAGAATCGCGCATGGCCCTGCTCGGTGGGCAATTCGCCATCATCATGCTGTTGTCCGGGCGTTGGGACGCGCTCACCAAGCTTGAGGACAAGCTCCCGGCGCTCGGCGAGGACCTGGGACTGGCCATCATCCACAAGCGCACGCGGCACCCCGAACGTAAACAGCCCCTGGTGCCCTATCGCGTCGAGGTGGTGGCTATGGACCATCCGGGCATCGTGCACAGCCTGGCCAGCTATTTTGCCCGCCAGGGCATCAACATCGAAGAGCTGAGCACCGAGACCTATCCCGCCCCGCACACCGGCACGCCCATGTTCTCGGTCAGCATGACGGTGGGTGTGCCCGCCGACATGCACATCCCCACCCTGCGCGGTGATTTCCTCGACTACTGCGACGGGCTCAACCTGGACGCCATCTTCGAGCCGGTGCGGGCCTGATGCGCTGCCTGCGCCGACATCTGCTCATCACCACCGCCCCGGGCATCAACCTGCACGACCTCACCGGCGAGATCCGCGCTCTGGGCGCCGAGAGCGGTATCTGCGCCGGTTTCGTCACGGAGAGCTCGCGGCACACCACCACGGCGCCGACGATCAACGAGAACGAACCCCGACTGTTGGAGGACGTGCGCACCTTCCTTGGCAAACTGGTGCCCGCAGACGCAGGCTATTTGCACAACGACATCGCCCAGCGCGACTGCCCGCCCGATGAACCAGAAAACGTCCACGCGCACATCATCGCCATGCTGATGGGGTCCTCCGAGGCAATCCCCCGGGTGGAGGGCGAGCTCGACCCGGGGCGCTGGCAGTCGGTGCTGCTGGTCGAGCTGGACGGCCCTCGCCAGCGCACGGTCGCGGTGCAGGTCTGCGGCGATTGACGCCCGACCGTCTCAGGCCTCGATGTCGACCCCACCCCCCTGCCCGCCCCTGGCCTGGCGGCGATCGCGACCGCTGCGGGTGTCCAGCAATACCGGCACCTGGGCGACGCGCCGATCGGTGCGCCGACGCTCCTTGCCCACCGGAGTGGCGGCTGCCGGCGGGGGCTCACGCCCGCCTTGCGCCGGCTCTCGCGGTTTTTGCCGGGGCGGCAGGATCAGCGGCGGCAGATTGCGCACGCGCACGAACCGCGCCGGCGTGACCGGCGGCCGTTCGCGAATCTCGTATAGATCCTCGGCCGGTGGCGCTGGGGGTGATGGCTGTACGGGCAGTCGCATGCGATGAACCTCACGGACGAAATCCGTCTCACACAGACCTGAGCATGCCGCATCGGTTTCCCGAAAAGAGGCCTACCAGGTTGCCGGCGGCACACTTCCTCCGTATGCCCCATCTCAATAACGGCAGTTCAGGCGTTCTTCAACAGGACGGCGAGCGACTCGATCCGATCGGTGGGCTGGACCCCGGCAGCCGGCGAGACCGCCTCACCCCGGCTGACCCCGCTCATGACCAGGACCGAGTCGATGCCAAAGCGCGCCGCGCCCAGGATGTCGGTCTCCATCTGGTCGCCCAGCATGACCAGGTTACGGCTGCCGGCCAACCGGGCGGCCATCTCGAACAGGCCCGGCTGCGGCTTGCCCAGGGGCACGAAACGCAGGTCGCTACGACCGGGGAAACGCCGGGCGAGCACCGCCTCCAGCAGCACGGCCAGGCTGCCGGCCGTCAAGCCATAGCCCTGGTGGGTGGGGTAGATCAGGTCCGGATTCGGCAGGATCAGTGGCACACGGCCCCCCGCCTCGATCTTGTCAAACAATGCCGAGATGAGCCAGTCGAGGGTCTCCAGCAGGGGGAACCCCGCCTGATCGGCCAGGACCACGGCCTCGAAATCGTCCCCGGGCGCCACCGGCCGCCCGCCGGCACGCTCGACATAGACCCGGCTGTCCTCCGGTCCCAGCACCAGGCAGGCGCGGCCGACCAGCCCCTGTTCACGGAAGTGCTGCGTCAGAAGCATCCCCGCGGTGAGGATGCGCCCGGCCTCCAGATCGAGCCCGAAGCTGCGGTAACGGGCGGCGGCGTGCTCGGGCAGGCGCGCTGCCGTGTTCGACAGCAACCAGTAGGGCTTGCCCAGACGGTTCAGACGATCGATCAGCGCCACCGCACCCGGCAGGGGGCCGTCCAACGTCACCAGCACGCCGTAGGCATCCAGCAGCAGCGCGTCATAACGCGCGGTCAGGGCATCGAGGGTCAGTGGCGCATACATGCGAGAACGATAAGGCAGCTGCGCTGTCCTGCCAACGAGACCCCCGGTGATCGCACACCGCTTCGAGGAGACACCCCATGACCCTGTTTCGTGCAATCCGCGCCGGCGGCCTGGGCCTCGCCCTGCTTATCCTGGCGGCGAGCGCGCAGGCGCAGACACCGGCCGGGGACGATTTCCAGTCCTGGCTCGCCGCCTTGCGCACGGAGGCGATCGCGCGCGGCATCCGGGCGGAGACCTTCGACCGGGCGCTGGCCGGGGTACAGCCCGACCCGCGCGTGATCGAGCTGGACCGGTGCCAGCCGGAATTCCTCGAACCCTTCCTCGACTACCTCGAGCGGCGCGTCACCGCCCGGCGCGTCGAGGAGGGCCGCCGCCTGCTCAACGAACACCGCGAGCTGCTGGCCGCCGTGCAGCGGCGCTATGGCATCCCGCCGCATGTCCTGGTGGCCTTCTGGGGGCTCGAGACCAATTACGGCGGCTTCATGGGCGACTTCGCCGTGCCCGTGGTGCTCGCCACCCTGGCCTTCGAGCCCCGCCGCAGCCAGTTCTTCCGCGCCCAACTCCTCGACGCCCTGGTCATCCTCGACGAGGGACATGTCGATGTCACGGCGATGAGGGGCTCTTGGGCGGGGGCCATGGGGCACATGCAGTTCATGCCCTCGACCTTCCGCGCCTATGCCGTCGATGCCGACGGCGACGGCCGCAAGGACCTCTGGGGGTCGCTGCCCGACGCCTTCGCCTCCGCCGCCAACTATCTGAGCCGCCTGGGCTGGAGGGCGGACGAGCTCTGGGGGCGCGAGGTGCGCCTGCCGGAGAATTTCGACTGGGAGCAGGCCCGCCTGAGCCTCACCCGGCCGGTGAGCGCCTGGGCGGCCATGGGTGTGACCCAGGCCGATGGCTCACCCCTGCCGAATTCGAACCTGCAGGGCGCTATCGTCCTGCCGCAGGGCTACAAGGGGCCCGCCTTTCTGGTCTATGGCAACTTCAACATCATCATGAACTGGAACCGATCGCTGAGCTATGCCCTGGCAGTGGGGCTGCTCGCCGATCGGCTACGCGGCCTGCCGGGCCTGCAGAACGGCCAGGCGGCGCGCCACCCGAGACTCACCCGCCAGCAGATCATCGAGCTGCAACGCCAGCTCGACGCCCTGGGATTCGAGCCGGGCGAGGCCGACGGCATACCCGGCGGCCGCACGCGCGCGGCGATCAAGGCCTTCCAGCGCCAGGCGGGGCTCCCGGTGGACGGCTATACCTCGCCGGAACTCGTCGCCCGTGTCGAGGCCCAGGCGCGCAGCCGCGGTCTGATCTCCGCCGCCCAAGCCCCGCTCGCCAGCGAGCCCGACGCCGCCCCGACGCCCGCGCCGCGCCTGCAGTGAGCCGCTGCGCGGTGACGAAATTTCGCTTGACCAAACCGGCGGCGAGGCGCAAGCTGTTGGGATGAAACGACCCCCGACTCACTGCGTTCGTCGCCCCCCGAGGGGGCTGTCAGTACGCTTGGGGCGGCCCAGCGCGTACTGACATGCTACCTGCCCCCGCCCCCGCCCTGACCCAGGCCGAACTGCTCCGCCTGGACGACTTTCTGCACTCCGAGGCCTGCGGCCGCGACGCCATGGGCCTGTCGCACGCCCACGGCTTCCTCACCGCCCTCGCCAGCGGCCCGGAGGCCATGGAGCCTAGCGAGTGGCTACGCCTCGTCTTCGACGAGCCGGTGTTCCGGGACGGGGCCCAGGCCGAAGACATGCTGGGCCTCGCCATGCGGCTCTATGCCGAGATCGAACGCAGCCTCACGCAACCCGATGCCTTCCGCCCGGTGCTGGAATTCGTACGCGGCGGCCGCGGCGACCTCGTTATGGACGCCACGGCATGGTGCCAGGGCTATCGCGCCGGCATGACCCTCTATCAGGAGCTCTGGATCCGGCACGCCGACCAGGCCCTGACCACCTGGCTCGCGCCCATCCACGCCCTCGCCCGCAGCGCTGGGCCGGCCTCGGACCCCAACCACCGTCAGCTCTGTGCAGAGCTGCCGCAAGCGGTGCAGGCGATACACCGCTACTGGCGTGCGCAAGCGGCCCATGCAGCGGAGCACCCCGAGTCTGTCGACGACACGGCAACCTACCGACCTTAGGGCCACAGCCCGACCGCACCGGCCACCTGACCCCTGCCGTGCAAGCGTGACGGACCTGCAGACCTGGCATTGCTGGCAGTGCGGCGCGGACATCAGCGATCTGCCGCGGCCCTACGACCGTTTCGCGCGCTGCCCCACCTGCCGTGCGGAGCTGCACGTCTGCCGGATGTGCCGGCACTATGACCCCACCAAGGCGAAACACTGCCGAGAACCGCTGGCGGATGAGGTCAAGGACAAGACGCGAGCCAACACCTGCGAGTGGTTCCAGGCCGCCCCGCGGGCGAGCGCGCCCCCCGCGCGCCCCGACAGGGACTCACGCCGTGAACTCGACACCCTTTTCGGCGCTGATCCCAATGAAACCGAACCCCCCACAACGGACCGCCAGGCACTCGACCGCCTGTTCGGCGCGGGTGCCGGCGACCCATCCGGTGACCCTCACTCGTAATGGATGAAATCCTCCGCCGGGGCGTCCGCCCCGTAGCGGTCGATCAGGTCCTCGATCTCTGCACTGAGGGTCTCGTCCTCGTCCTCGTCGAGCACCCCCTCCCCGATCAGGTGGGCGATCAACCCCTCCTGCATCGCCTCCTGCACGTCGGCCAGCGTCGGCGGTTGGGTTGACTGTTCCATCACTGCCTCGATCACCCGGCTCAGGGTCTCGCTCGCCGACTGCTTGAGGAAATCGGCTGCGGGGGCCTCGACGCCGAACTCGTCGATCAAGGCATCGAGCTCCTGCAGCAGGGTCTCACTGGTCTCCGGGTGCAGGCGGTCGGCCTCATAGCCCTCCCCAGCCTCACCGGTCGCCAGCGCCGCGCGCACCGAGCCCAACGTGGCCGTCTCCAGGGCGTCCGGGTTGTTGGCGTGGAATTCGAGGATCTCCGCCAATTCCGGCGAGACACGGGTGGTGACGTCTAGACTGCGGATCATGTTGCAACCCCTTTCTCGCATGGGGCGCTTTGACACCCCTCGTAATTTCTTTCTAACAAGCCGCCGGCGCCCGTCAAGTCGAAGCGGGCCGCAAGCGCCCCCTGGTCGGTGCTATGCTGAGATCAAGCCGAGCCAACCCAAGGCGAAAAAGGTCGCACGAGGCCATCGCTATGACTGCCGCGAGCAATGCCGTCCTCTCCGAACAAGACCTGGCCATCCTGCGCGATGCCCATTTCCACTTGGAACACCCCAGCCTCGCCGCACGTCTGACGAATTTCGTCGGACTGCCGCTGGAGCGGGGGATCAAGCTGCTGCCGCGGCGCTGGTACGAGGCCCTGCGCCAGGCCAGTCAGCAGGCCCTGCTGCGGGCGCTGGACTGGGCCATCGACTCCCTGGAGACGCGGGAGGTCCCGGCCTATGGACGGGAGGGCGAACACAAGCTCCTCAGCGCCACGGCAGGGGCCCTGGGCGGCTTCTTCGGCCTGCCCGCGGTGTTG
>JBKBRS010000215.1:0-3003 GCA_046292095.1 Thiobacillaceae bacterium | reverse complement strand
GCTCAACTGATGGAAAAACAGGGGAACCTCAAAGGGCATGAAGCGCGCGCGTGGCGCGTCCGCATCGAGATCGTCCTCGCGCCCGCGGGTCACCGAGCCGGAATGGCAGCTGTCGGAGATGAGGACGACGCGCGCACCCGCCTTGCGCGCCGCGAACAGGCGGCGGATTTCGTCGTCGAGCAGCGGTCCGACGCGACCGATGTCGTGGGGGCACAGACCCTCGTCACGGCCATCGGGTTCGTCGTCCGAGCTGTCGGGTACCCAGGTGCCGTGGCCGAAATAGGTGATGACGACCGTGTCGCCCGCGACCGCCTTGCCGATGAGCGTCTCGATCCCCGCAGTCATCGCCGCCAGGGTGGCCTGACCATCGATCAGCCGAGCGACCTCGAAACCGCGCGCGCCCAGCTCCGCGGCCCAGTCGTTGGCGTCGTTGACACATCCGGCCAGGTCGCTGTCGGTGCCGGGGTAGTCGTTGATGCCGATGCACAGCGCGTACTTGCTCATGTCGACCTCCTTCCTGCTGTTGTTGTCGAAACCGCACGCGCACGCGCGGCAGGCAGGGAACCATCCTTGTAGATTAGCCCATGAGGTGGAAATTTCACGCCCAAGGCCGCGGCGCTGATGAGGCTGCAGCGACACGCACCGGGCGCTAAACTTCCCTCTTCTCACGCGAGTGCCTGATGTCCACCCGCCGTCGCTATCGCAAGAGGGCCGATCGCCCGGTCGTCGCCGTGCGGCTCGACCTGGACACGGATGGCTTCACCTACCGCAAGTGGGGCGGTGTGCAACGTTGCAAGCGGGGGGACTGGATCGTCTGCAACGATGGGGATACCTACACAGTGGACGCCGAGGTGTTCGCCCGCACCTACCGCCAGGTTGGGCCCGGACAGTATGTAAAGGTCACACCGGTATGGGCCGAGCGGGCAGCGCAGGACGGCAGCATCACCACCCATGAGGGGGTCTCTCACTACAAGGCGGGGGACTATCTGGTCTACAACGACCCTGACGCCCGCGACGGCTGGTGCATGGATGCGGCACGTTTCGAATCCCTCTACGAGCCGGACGAGGCTGACTAACCCTTGACCTCCGCGGTACGAAACATCGAGTCTGAACGCGTTCCCGAGGACGCCATCCACATCAAGGGGGCGCGCCAGAACAACCTCAAGAACCTGTCACTGCGGCTGCCGCTCAACCGCTTCATCGTGGTGACTGGCGTCTCCGGCTCGGGCAAGAGCTCGCTCGCCTTCGACACCCTCTACGCCGAAGGCCAGCGGCGCTATGTCGAGACCTTCTCGCCCTATGCCCGCCAGTTCCTGGACCGTCAGGACCGGCCGCAGGCCGACCGCATCGACGGCATCCCCCCAGCGATCGCCATCGACCAGGTCAACCCCGTGCGTACCTCGCGCTCCACGGTGGGCACCATGACGGAACTCACAGACCACCTGAAGCTGCTCTATGCCCGGGCTGCACAGCTGTATTGCCGTGGCTGCGGTGAACCGGTCAGGCGAGACACGCCGCAGAGCATCGGCGCCACGCTTTACGACCGTCTAGGTCAGAGCGCACCGCGGCTCATCGTCACCTTTCCCGTGCAGGTGCCGGACAACTTCAGCGAGGACGAGGTCCTCGCGCTGCTGGCGCAACAGGGCTATGACCGCATCCACGCGCGCGCGGACAGGCGCCTGCACATGATCCAGGACCGCCTGCGGCTCACGGCGGAGAACCGCGGCCGCCTCACCGAGGCCCTGGAGGCGGCCATGCGCATCGGGCAGGGTCGGGTCGACGTCTGGCTCGTCGATGCCGTCCCCTCCCCTTCAGTGCCCTCGGGGGGTGAACAGGCGGTATGGCGCTTCTCCGCCGACCTGCACTGCGCCCGCTGCGACATCCACTACCGCGACGCCAGCCCCAACCTCTTTTCCTTCAACTCACCAGTGGGTGCCTGCGAGACCTGCCGCGGCTTCGGCCGCGTGATCGGCATCGACCCCGGCCTGGTCGTCCCGGACGCGGGCAAGTCCCTGGCCGAGGGCGCGGTCAAGCCCTGGCAGACGGAGAGCTATGCGCAGTGCCAGCAGGACCTCATGCAGTATGCGCGCAAACGCGGCATCCCGGTGGACGTGCCCTGGCGCGAGCTGACCGAGGCGCAAAGGCGCTGGGTTTTGGATGGCGAATCGGAGTGGGTGGACTGGGAGACCTCCTGGCCTGGGGTGTGGTATGGCGTGCGCCGCTTTTTCGACTGGCTGGAGACCAAAAGCTACAAGATGCACATCCGCGTGCTGCTGTCGAAATACCGCAGCTATGCGGAATGTCCGGCCTGCCGGGGGGCGCGGCTGAAACCCGAGGCCCTGCTGTGGCGACTCCCTCACCCCCATCCCCTCTCCCACACGTGGGAGAGGGGAGCCTCGAGTGCCGCTGACACGGCAGTGACTGCGAATGGGCTCAACATCCACGAGCTCGCCTGCCTGCCCATCGCTCGCTGTCGCGATTTCATTCGCAACCTTTCCCTCCCCCCGATGTTGGCTCGGGCCACCGAGCTGCTGCGTCGCGAGATCCTGAGCCGGCTGGACTATCTCATCGAGGTGGGGCTGGGCTATCTGACCCTGGACCGGCAGTCACGCACCCTCTCCGGCGGCGAGGTCCAGCGCATCAACCTGACCACGGCCCTGGGCACCTCGCTCACCAACACCCTGTTCGTGCTGGACGAGCCCTCCATCGGCCTGCACCCACGCGACATCGAACGCATCGTCGCCATTCTGCAGCGGCTCAAGGCCGCCGGCAACTCGCTCATCGTGGTGGAGCACGACCCGCAGGTGATGCGCGCCGCCGATCTCATTCTGGACATGGGGCCGGGCCCCGGCGAGCGTGGCGGCGAGGTCGTGTTCTTCGGCACACCCGAGGCGATCCTGCACGACGCGCGCTCGCTCACCGGCTTCTACCTCGCCGGCGAACGGCAGGTCAGCCGCGAGCCGCCGCACCCGCCCGACCCCGATACGCCGCGCCTGCGCCTCG
>JBKBRS010000214.1:0-3016 GCA_046292095.1 Thiobacillaceae bacterium | reverse complement strand
CTCCTACCTCGACGGTTGGAACGTGTAGGAGCGCCGCGTGCGGCGCGAACCGCAGACCACATGCGGCGCGCCGTTCCGGCTTGACCCGGGTTCGACCCGCAGGCAGGCCTCTTACCGTGGCGGTTTGGCGGGTCGGTTGAGTTCGGTAGGAGGTCTCGATCATCATGGGCTTTCACGATAATGGCATGAGTATCATGGATGTGCCCCAAGAGCGGCGGAACTTCCACCGGGTGTTGCACGACGCCCGGGCCACCGTCTTTGCCCCCCTCCGGGACTGGCCCTGCCAGCTCCACGACGTGTCGCTCAAGGGCTGTCTGCTGGAGGCGCGGGACGACTGGCAGCTAGAGCCCGGCAAGGTCTATCGCATCTCCATCTGGGTCGCGCGCGACGTCGAGATCGCCATGGATGCGCGCCCGGTCTACCAGAACCGCCGCTATGCCGGCTTCCAGTGTGTGAACCTCGACCTCGACAGCGCCACCGCCCTGCGGCGGCTGGTGGAGCTCAACCTGGGTGACCCGGCCCTCCTGCAGCGCGACATCCAGGCCCTGCTGCGGGGCGTCTGAGACCGGACATGGGGCGTCGGTGATGAGGATTCTGCTGGTCGAGGATACCCGCAGCATGGCCGCGGTGTTCCGGGCACGCCTGGAAGCTTTCGGATACGAGGTGTTCCATGCCGAGAACGGCCAGGTGGCAGTCGAACGATTTTCCGAGCTGGCCCCTGACCTGGTGTTGATGGACATCGAGATGCCGGTCATGAATGGCTTCGAGGCGGTCAGTCGCATCCGTGCTTACGAGGCGTCACGCCAATGGGCCTGGACCCCGGTGATCTTTCTCACCGCTTCGGACTCGGTGGGCAATCTCGTACAGGCCATCGAGGCCGGCGGTGACGACTACCTGACCAAAAGCGCGCCCGAAGTGGTGCTGCAGGCGAAGATGAAGGCGCTGAGCCGTATCGCCGCCCTGCGCCGGCAGCTCATCGCCGCCAACCGGCGCCTGGAAGAGCAGGCCACGCGCGACGCGCTGACCGGTCTGGCCAACCGGCACCACCTGGATCGTCACTGCGACGAGGCCTGGATGCAGGCCTGTCTGCATGAGCGGGGGTTCGGTCTGCTCCTGTTGGATATTGATCATTTCAAGCAATACAACGATCACTACGGCCACCTGGAGGGTGACGAGTGCCTGCGCAGCGTTGCCGGGGCGCTCGCCGGGGTGGCGGAACAGTGCGGTGTGGCGCAGGCCCTGGCGGCTCGCTACGGCGGCGAGGAGTTCGTCCTGGTGCTGCCTGGGGTGGGGTTGGAAGAGGTCAGGGCCGTGGCTGAATGCACCCTCCATTCGATCCGGGGCCTGCGTATCCCGCACCAGCGCAACGCCGGCCACGGGATCGTCACGGCCTCCATCGGCGGGGCCTGGGTCCACAGGGCGCGCGACGAGATCGCACCCCTGTTCCGCCTGGCCGATGCCAATCTCTATTCAGCCAAGGCGTCCGGCCGCAACCGTGCAGTCGTCAGTGGTCTGTGACCCGAGGCAGCGCGGCCGGCCGCCTGGTATGAATTGATCATTGTTATGGGCCTATAAACGAAACAAATATCCGATAACCGCATACGTTATGCGGGCATCGGTCACATGAGGAGTCGCCTATGGTCGCCAAGCGCTGTCTGATCTGTCTGCTGATCGTCTGGTTGGGAAATCTCCTGGGACTTGCCCGCGCCGCGGAGCCCGCCGCCGCGCGTGAGCCCGGCGTCACCAACCTCGGTGCCGGTCCCATCCACCTGGTCATGCGACCCGGCGCCAAGGCGACTGTGCTGTTTACCACCCCCTGCATGCAGCTCAACCACCTCGACGGTGGGGTGGGCCCGTTCGCCACCCTGAGGGAGTGGATGGCGCGCGGGGTCATCGAGAGCAACCGCTTCCTCCCGGTCGATCTGCAACCGGTCTGCATGTGACAGGGGACGGAGGACAGAAGACAGAGGACAGTAAAGCTTGCGCGGGTGCCGCGCACCCGCGGGCGATACGACTCTGAGGACTGAAGACTGAGGACAGATGACTGAGAACTCGCCGGCGCAATGCGCCGGCAGGCCTTGAAAACAGTCTTCAGTGCTCGGTCTTCTGTCTTCAGCACCGTGCCAAAGGCGGCGCACCGCGCCGCCCAAACCGACGGTCTTCTGTCCTCAGTCCTCTGTCAGTGCGCCGCCTCCCAGTTCGGCCCCACCCCCACGTCGACCTTTAGCGGTACCGCGAGCTGGGCCACCCCGCACATCAGCTCGGGCAGCCGCTGTTTGACCCGTTCGATCTCTCCTTCCGCCACCTCCAGCACCAGCTCGTCGTGCACCTGCAGGATCAGGCGGCTCATCATGCGCTCGGCGTCCAGCCAGCCCTGCACGGCGATCATGGCCAGCTTGATCAGGTCGGCGGCGGTGCCCTGCATGGGGGCGTTGATGGCGGCGCGTTCGGCGCCGTTGCGGCGGGCGGGGTTGCCGCTGCCGATCTCCGGCAGGTAGAGCCGCCGGCCGAACAGGGTCTCGACGTAGCCCAGCTGCCGGGCCTTCTCGCGCGTGGCCTCCATGTAGCGTGCGACGCCGGGGTAGCGGGCGAAATAGCGGTCGATGTAGTTCTGCGCGGCGCTGCGCTCGATGCCGAGCTGGGCGGCCAGGCCAAAGGCCGACATGCCATAGATGAGGCCGAAGTTGACCGCCTTGGCCATGCGCCGCTGCTCGGCGGTCACCTGCTCGGGGGGCAGGCCCAGCACCTCGGCGGCGGTGGCGCGGTGGATGTCGGCGTCCTCGCGGAAGGCCTGGAGTAGCCGCGCGTCGCCGGAGAGGTGGGCCATGATGCGCAGCTCGATCTGCGAGTAGTCGGCCGAGACGATCACGAAACCGGGCGCGGCGATGAAGGCCTCGCGGATCTTGCGGCCCTCCGGCGTGCGCACCGGGATGTTCTGCAAGTTCGGCTCGACGCTGGCGAGCCGCCCGGTGACCGCCGTGGCCTGGGCGTAGGTGGTGTGCACGCGGCCGGTGGC
>JBKBRS010000213.1:0-3031 GCA_046292095.1 Thiobacillaceae bacterium | reverse complement strand
GCCTGAACGCGGCTCAGCGCTGAGCATGAATCCCAGCTCTTGGCCAGGCAACCACTAATCACCGGTCGGCAATCCCTTGCCACACATCGTACGGCGGCATGGGAATGCCGCCCTATGCAAGTTTGGGGATCGGTAATCCAGGACCGACACGGCGTCCTGCGCAAGTGCGTAGGTCGGCAATCCTTTGCCGACACAAGGCTGAAACCCATCAGCCCTTGGCCGCTGCCGGCCGCCACCAGCGCATGAAGGGCTCGTGCACCGACTCGTAGAACGAGAGCATCGCCGGCAGCCACAGCAGGGTGACCAGGGTGGTGATCATCAGACCGAAGCTGATGCTGGTGGCCATGGGGATCAGGAACTGCGCCTGCAGCGAGCGCTCCAGCATCAGGCCGGACAAGCCGCCGATGGTGGTCAGCGAGGTCAGCAGGATCGCCCGGAAGCGCAGACAGGCCGCGTTGATCAGGGCCTCGCGCACGGCCACCCCCTGTTCGCGCTGCTGCCGGTAGAACTCGGTGAGGATGATCGAGTCGTTGACGACGATGCCCGACAGACCGAACAGGCCGAACAGCGACAGCACCGTGAGATCGAGCCCCATCACCCAGTGCCCAATGATGGCGCCGGCCAGTCCAAAGGGGATGGCCAGCATGATGATCAGCGGCCAGCCATAGTGCGAAAACACCCAGGCCAGGATCAGGTAGATGAGGGCCAGGCCCAGCATGAGCCCCACACGCATGTCGGCCAGGGTCTGGCGCTGATCGGCCGCCCGCCCTTCGAATGACCAGCGGACCCCATAGCGCTCGGCGAGCGCCGGCAGGGTCTGCTCGGCCAGGCTAGCTAGGATCTCGTTGGTGTTGGCCAGGGCGCTCACCACCTGGGCGTTGACCTCCACCGCCAGTTGCGTCTCGGCATGGCGCAGCGCCTCGAAGCCCTGCCGGGTCTGCCAGTGGACGACGGTGGAAAGCGGCACCCAATGGCCATCCGGCGTGCGCAGGGTCAGTCGCCCCAGGCTCGCCAGGCTGTCGCGCTCCGCACGCGGCAGACGTACCCGCACCTCCACCTCCTCCGGCCCGTCCTGGAAGATCTGCACCAGCCGGCCGTCATAGGCGGCGCGCAACTGACGGGCGACCTCCTCCGGGGTGAAGCCCATGGCCTCGCCGGCGGGCGTGAGCCGCAACAGGATCTGCTCGCGCCCGTAGGGCATGTCGTCCTCGATACCATAGACCCCGGTGATCTGGCGCAGGACCGTCTGTAGCTCGAGGGCGGCCTGCTTCAGGGTATGGGCGTCGCGTCCGGTCAGACGCACCTGGATGTCGGAGCCGGGCGGGCCGGTTTGGCGCGGCGCGACGACGAAGCTATCTAGGCCGGCCGGCCGGCGGATACGTGACTCCCATGCCCGCACGAACGCATCCGTGCGCACCTCACGCTGGTCGGAGGGGATGAGCTCGACGCTCATGGCGCCGAACTGCTCGCCCTGCCGGATCTGCGTATCCCCCGCCAGCGCCCCGCTACGGCTCACTGCCTGGTGCACCAGCTTGACGCCAAAGGCTTTCTCGGTCTCGACCAGCGTCTGACGCAGGTGTTCCAGAAAGGCTTCGACCCGTTCGCGCGGCGTGCCGCTGGCGAAAGTGGCGTTGGCAAAGATCATGTAGGGCTCCGGGGTTGGAAAGAAGGTGAATTTCACCCGTCCCCCCGCGAGCAGGCCCACCGCCAGGATGATCAGGACCAGGCCTGCCACCACGGTGCTGGCGCGCCAGTCGACCGCCAGACTCACCATCCGCCGGAAAGGCCCGTCGCGCAGCCGCTCGAAACCCGCCTCCAGCCGGCTGCGGACCCGGCTCACGCGCACGGCCGACTCCCGGGCAAAGGCCGCACGCAAATGGGCCGGCAGGATGAAGAAACATTCCACCACCGAGGCGAGCAGCACACAGATCATGATGAACGGGATGTCGAACATGATCTTGCCGATCGGTCCCGAGACCAGCATCAGCGGGACGAAGGCCGCCACGGTGGTGAGGCTGGAGGCCATCACCGGCCAAAACATGCGGCGCGCGCCGCCCTCCGCGGCGGCGAGCGGCGACTCCCCCATGCGCCGGTGGGCATAGGCGTCCTCGCCGACAACGATGGCGTCATCGACGATGACCCCCAAGGCCATGATGAGCGCGAACAGGCTCATCATATTGATCGACCCCCCCATCACCCACAGCACGACGAGCGCGGCGAAAAAAGCGGTGGGGATGCCCATCGCCACCCAAAACGTGACGCGGCCGTTGAGGAACAGCAACAGCACGCCCACCACGATCAACAGTCCGATCAGGCCGTTCTTCACCAGTAGGCTGATACGCTCTTCAATCAGGCTCCATTGCTCGTCGTAAACTCTGAGCTCGACCGAGGGCGGCAGGCTCGGCCGCGTCTCCTCCAGCCAGGCGTGGAAGATGCGCGCCGCCTTGAGCGAGTGGCCATGCTCGGCGCGCCTGAGCTGCAGCTCTACGGCCGGGCGTCCGTCAACCTCCAGATACGGGCTACCGTCGCGCGCCTGGCGGGCGATGCTCGCCACCTGCGCCAGTTCAATCCGCGCCCCCGCCTCGGTCATCAAAGGCAGGTCGGCATAATCGCGCGGGTCCTTGCGCAGATTCACCCCGCGCACCTCGCGCTGCACCTCGGCGTCGCCCAGTGTGCCGGCCGGGAGGTCGCGGTTGACCGCCGCCAAGCGTTGCGCCACCTGGTCTAGGGTCAGACCCAGGCGCTCCAGTTGCTGGGCCGGGATCTCAATGGCGATCTCCTCCTCGGGCAGGCCGAAGATGTCCACCTTGTCGACCCCGCGGGCCAACAGCTCAGACTCGAAACGGCGGGCGAGCCCGCGCAGCTCGTCGAGGTTCTCGCCGATGACCAGCATCCGGGCGATCGGCTCGTAGCGCACGATGCGCGTGACCTCCGGCGGCTCGGCATCCGCCGGCAGGTTGCGGAATTCCGCCACCGCCTGTTTGGCCTGGTCCAGCGCCGTGATCGGATCCGTGCCCTCCTCCAGCTCCAG
>JBKBRS010000212.1:0-3053 GCA_046292095.1 Thiobacillaceae bacterium | reverse complement strand
TGCGGCGCGAGCTGGCCCGACTACGAAGAGAAGATGACGGACGTCAATATCGCCATTCAGTGGCTCGGCGATGCCTTTGACAACGCCTTCGACACAGCGCTCGTCCTATCCGGCGACAGCGATCTGACGACACCCACCTGCAGGGTGCGCGAGCGCTTTGCCCAAAAGCGCATCGTCGTTGCCTTTCTGCCCAGTCGTTATTCGAACGAACTCGAGCGCTGCGCCAACGGCTACCTAACCATTGGTGAAGATAAGCTACGCGCCAGCCAGCTGCCAGAGCAACTTGTCAAGCCCGATGGCGACAAGCTCACCCGACCCGCCACCTGGCGTTGAAGGAAATTGAAGGACATCGAGAATGCCCCCCATCAAATCCCCCAAAAAACTCATCGAAGTGGCCTTGCCGCTGGATGCCATCAATGCGGCGAGTGTGCGCGAAAAATCCATCCGCCACGGGCACCCGAGCACGCTGCATCTGTGGTGGGCGCGGCGGCCGCTGGCGGTGGCGCGGGCAGTGATCTTTGCCCAGATGGTCAACGACCCCGGCTACCAGCAAGGCGGCGGCTTTCGCTACGGCGTGAACAAGGAGAAAGCCGCCATCGAGCGCGAGCGCCTGTTCAAGATCATCGAAGAGTTGGTGCAGTGGGAAAACACCACCAACGAAGAGGTGCTCGAGCGCGCCCGCGCCGAGATTTGGCGCTCCTGGCGCGAGACCTGCGAACTCAACAAAAACCACCCGCGCGCGGCCGAACTGTTCAACCCGAACAAGCTCCCCGCCTTCCACGACCCCTTCGCCGGCGGCGGCACGCTGCCGCTGGAGGCGCAGCGGCTGGGCCTGGAGAGCTACGCCTCGGACCTCAATCCGGTCGCGGTACTGATCAACAAGGCGATGATCGAGATTCCGCCGCGCTTTGCCGGCCGCCCGCCCGTTCACCCCCCCTTGCTCGCCGGGAGAGGGGCCCGGGGTGAGGGCGAGCTGTTCGCGCGCGACTGGCGCGGTGCGCAGGGCTTGGCCGAAGACGTGCGCTACTACGGTCAGTGGATGCGCCTTGAAGCCGAAGAGCGCATCGGCCACCTCTACCCCAAGATCGAAGTGACCGCCGAGATGGCCAAAGAGCGGCCCGACCTGAAGCCGCTCGTGGGGCAGCCACTCACCGTGATCGCCTGGCTTTGGGCGCGCACGGTCAAAAGCCCCAACCCGGTTTTTTCCCACGTGGACGTGCCGCTTGCCTCCACCTTCATGCTCTCCACCAAGCCAGGCAAGGAAGCTTATGTCGAGCCGGTGATCGAGGGCGACAGCTACCGCTTTACGGTCAAGGTCGGCAAGCCGAAGGACATGCAGGCGGCGAAGAACGGCACCAAGCTCGCGCGCGGGGCGAACTTCCGCTGCCTGATGTCGGGCACGCCGATTGGAGACGCCTACATCAAAGCGGAGAGCATGGCAGGCCGCATGGGCGCGCGGCTGATGGCCATCGTTGCCGAAGGCGAGCGGGGGCGGGTGTATCTGCCGCCAACACCCGAGCACGAGGAGGCGGCGCGGCAGGCGAAGCCGACTTGGAGGCCGGATATGCCGATGAATCGCGACACGCGTGATTTGGTCAGTGGTCGCGGTTACGGTTTTTTCACTTGGGCCGATCTCTTCACCCCCCGTCAACTGGTCGCGCTGACGACCTTCTCCGATCTGGTGGGCGAGGCGATCGAGCGAGTGCGGCGCGACGCGCTGGCCGCGGGCCTGCCCGACGACCCCACGCCCCTGCGCGACGGCGGCACCGGCGCCCAAGCCTACGCCGAGGCGGTGGGGGTGTATTTGGCTTGCGGGATCAGTCGAGCAGCCGACTATTGGAACTCGAATGCCACCTGGGAGCCCGGCGGCGGGTTCGTCGCGCATGCGTTCACTCGCCAAGCCATTCCCATGGTGTGGGACTTCGCAGAGCCGAGCCCGTTCTCTGACAGCGGCGGCAACTGGTCGTCCACGTGTATGGAATGGGTCGAGAGGGTTGTTCAGAGCTTCATGCCCGGGAACGGTGGTCGCGCACTCCTTGCAGACGCGCAGACTCAAGCCGTGAGCGGCGACAAGATCGTTTCGACCGACCCCCCCTACTATGACAACATTGGCTACGCGGATCTCTCGGACTTCTTCTACGTCTGGTTGCGCCGGTCGCTGCGCGGCGTTTTCCCTGACCTCTTCGCGACACTCGCGGTGCCGAAGGCCGAGGAGCTGGTCGCCACCCCCTACCGCCACGGCAGCAAGGAAAAGGCAGAGAAGTTCTTCCTCGATGGCATGACGCAGGCGATGCGCCGCTTGGCGGAGAAGGCGCACCCGGCCTTCCCGGTCACCATCTACTACGCCTTCAAGCAGTCCGAGACCGAGAGCGACACAGGCACCGCGAGCACCGGCTGGGAGACCTTTCTCGAGGCGGTGATCCGCGCCGGCTTTGCCATTACCGGCACCTGGCCGATGCGGACGGAGCGCAGCGCGCGCTCGACCGGCATCGGCACCAACGCCCTGGCTTCTAGCATTGTTCTCGTCTGCCGCCCGCGCGCGGCGGATGCGCCGGTAGCGAGCCGGCGCGAGTTTTTGCGCGAATTGAATGCCACGTTGCCCGAGGCGCTGGAGGCCATGACCCGCGGCGGGGTCAACTCACCCGTGGCACCGGTGGATTTGAGTCAGGCCATCATTGGCCCCGGCATGGCGATCTTCAGCCAGTATGCCGCGGTGCTGGAAGCCGACGGCACGCCGATGAGCGTGCGCACCGCGCTGCAACTGATCAACCGCTTCCTGGCCAAGGACGATTTCGACCACGACACCCAGTTCTGTCTGGCATGGTTCGAGCAGCAGGGCTGGGCGGAAGGCAAATACGGCGAGGCCGATGTGCTGGCCCGCGCCAAGGGCACCAGCGTCGGCGGCTTGCAGGAGGCAGGGGTGGTGGAGAGCGCCGCGGGCAAGCTGCGGCTGCTGCGCTGGCGGGAGTATCCTGACGACTGGTCGCCGGACACCGACGCCCGCACGCCGGTGTGGGAGGCGCTGCACCAACTCATCCGCGCCCTCAACACCG
>JBKBRS010000211.1:0-3058 GCA_046292095.1 Thiobacillaceae bacterium | reverse complement strand
TCGCCGGACGCTTCCGCCGGGTCGTGAGCCTACCCGACGACATCGATCCGAACGCGGTCAGCGCCACCTACCGCGACGGTGTGCTGCATGTGAGTGTGGCCCGCCGCGAGGCCGCACAGCCGCGCCGCATCACCATTCAATGACGGAGGACAGGACCATGAGTGACCAAGTTGTCAAACGCGAAGGCGCCGCCCGCGAGGAGGCGGCCCTGCTGCCGCCGGTCGACGTGATCGAGGATACGGGCGGCATCACCCTGTATGCCGACCTGCCGGGGGTGCCTAAGGACAAGCTGGACATCCGCGTGGAAGGGGACACCCTCACGCTGGAGGGCGAATTGAGCCTGACCATTCCCGAGGGCATGGAGGCCACCCATGCCGAGGTGAGTCTGCCGCGTTACCGCAGGACCTTCACCCTGTCCAAGGAGCTCGACAGCGAAAAGGTCACGGCCGAGTTCCAGCACGGGGTGCTCAAACTGCGCATACCCAAGGCCGAACACCTGCAACCGCGCAAGATCACGGTGCAGGTCGCCTGAAGGTCAAGCCGAGCGTCGCCGGCCGAGGGGTCGGCGATGGCGGCGCGCGTTCAGAGCGGGCGCTTGATGGAGATGCCGCCGCGCAGCATGCCAGGGGCATAGCCCGTGGCCTTGTCGTGCGGGTACTCCGTCGCCAGGCGGGCCTTGACCGCCTCTGGGATGGCCTCGGGCGCCCCGTGGCAGGTCGTGCACAGGGGCAGTACGGGCAGTCCGCGCATGTAGCGGTAGACTTTGCCGGTGGGCTCCTCTACCACTTGACCGAACTCCAGGGTCTCGGGCTTGGCGCCCGCCGCCAGGCGTTTCTCCAGGATCCTGAGCGCACCTTGCTCCCATTCGTCCGGAGTGCCGAGCAGGGTGTTGCGCGTTTTCAGGCTCACCCGGGTCACCCGCCAGCCCGTGCTTCGCGACAACTCGCTGGCGATGGCCGGCGCCTTGTCACGGCAGACGCTGATGGCCGACTCCGGGCCGCCGGCGGCGAGCTGCTTCTGCAGTTCACCGCCCAACTGTTGCTGCAATTTGAGCGCGGTCTGGCGGGAACTCTCCAACAACTGGGCTTCGTTGGCCAAAGCGGCGAGGGGCAGGCAGGTCAAGGCCAACACCAAGGCAGATTTGCGCATGATCGACTCCTTCATCAAGATGTCCAAGACGACCCCGTGTGAGGGAAAAGGCAACCGCACGGCTGTAAGCCGAGATTGTGTCGCAAAAGCGCTGCAACGCAAACCTCGAGCGCCCCCACATCCCGCGTCTGCCCGATGACATCCGCGCCGCACGGGCCGGCCTGGTCTGTGGTGACCCCGGACTATGCGGTCTGCCGGACTTCGGGAGACAATCCGACAACCCGGCCCGAGGCCGGAATTCTAAACGTCCTGAGTCTCTCCAGACCCTGAATGCTGCATGAATAAGACAAAGATCCTCCTGCCCCTGCTCCTGCTCGCGCTCGGCATCGGCGGCTTTGCCGCCCTCAAGGCCACCCGTCCCAAACCCGTCGCCGCCGCGCCACAGGAACAGATCTGGCGGGTTGAGACGGTAAGCGTCGAGCCGGCCGCCCGCAGGCCGATGTTGACGCTCAACGCACGCGTCGAGAGCCCGGCGCTCTCGCGCGCCGCCGCGCCCGGAATCGGGCGGGTGAGCCGCGTCCTCGCCCTGGAGGGGCAGGCCGTACGCCGAGGCCAGCTTCTGATCGAGCTCGACCCGCGCGATTTCGAGCCACGCGTGGCTCAGGCGCGCGCCCAGGTGCAGGAGCTGCAGGCGGCCCTTGAGAGCGAGCGGCTGCGTCACGCTGCCGACCTCGACCAGCTCGACCAGGAGCGCCGACTGCTCGAGTTCGCCGCGGCCGATGTCGAGCGCTTCGAACGGCTGCGGCAGGAGAATTTCTACTCCCAGGCTGCGGTCGACCAGAGCCGACAGACGCTCGCGCGTCAGCAGATCAACCTGCGCAACCGCGAGCTCGCCATCCAGGATCACCAAGCGCGCATGGCCCAGTTGAGGGCGCGTCTCGCCCAGGCCCAGGCCAACCTGGAGCAGGCCGAGCTGGCGCTCGCGCGCAGCCGTGTGATTGCGCCTTTCGACGGCATCGTTGCCGAACGCCTGGTGGCCGAGGGCGACCAGGTCAACACCGGCCAGACGCTCATCAGCCTCTATCCCACCGCGGGTCTGGAATTGCGCGCCAAGATCCCCGCCCCGTACGAGGCGGAGATCCAGGCCGAGCTCGCCCGCGGCCGCACCCTCGAGGCCATCGCCGATGTCGGGGGCGAGCGGGTCGGATTGCGTCTGGTCCGTTTATCGGGGGCCGCCGATACCCGTGGCCTGGATGCCTTTTTCCGCGTGCAGTCAGCGACCACACAGCTGCGCGTTGGCGGCCTGGTCACCCTGCAACTGCAAAGGCCGGTCGTGCAGGATGCCATCGCGCTGCCATATTCGGCCCTGCATGCCGGTCGTTACGTCTACCGGGTCGAGGCCGGCCGTCTGCGCGCCATCCCCGTTCAGGTCCTGGGTGAACAGGCCGGCGAGCGGCCCATGCTATTGGTGAAAAGTGAGGTGCTCAAGCAGGGCGATCAAGTCATGGTCACCCAGCTGCCCAACGCGGTGACCGGGCTGCGTGTGGCGGTGGTCAAGCCTGAGGCCGACGCCGTTGGGCCCACGCCTTGATGCGTCCCTTTCTTGCTGGCCGTGGGGGGCTGGTCGATAATCCGGTCGACCCATGCCCCTGTCAGAGGAGCCCCATGCTGCAAGGACAACTCGCCCCTGATTTCGAACTGCCCGCCACTGGCGGCCGTGTCGTCAGGCTCTCTGGGCTGCGCGGCAAGCCGGTGGCGCTCTACTTCTATCCCAAGGACAACACACCCGGTTGTACGACCGAAGGCCAGGATTTCCGCGACCTCTACGATCTCTTCCAGGCCCTCGACTGCGAGGTCTTCGGCATCTCGCGCGACAGCATCAAGTCGCACGAGGGTTTCAAGGCCAAGCTCGGGCTGCCCTTCGAGCTGCTCTCCGACGAGGACGAGAAGGTCTGCGAGGCCTATGGCG
>JBKBRS010000210.1:0-3073 GCA_046292095.1 Thiobacillaceae bacterium | reverse complement strand
CCGTAGCGCGCCTCCATGTCGGCGGCGGTGGCGTAGGCCAGCGATCACTCCCCCATCTCGGCCACCGCCAGCGCCGTGTCAGCCTTAAGCGCCTCTGCCTGCTCTGGCGTCACCTCGACCACGACAGG
This sequence comes from Thiobacillaceae bacterium, assembly GCA_046292095.1. Taxonomy (GTDB): domain Bacteria; phylum Pseudomonadota; class Gammaproteobacteria; order Burkholderiales; family Thiobacillaceae; genus JANWZL01. The sequence continues at coordinate 2,945 of JBKBRS010000210.1, read as the reverse complement.
CTCGCGCCCGAACGGGCCGAGGCCGGCGCGGTAGCGCGGTGTATTGCCATGCGCGGCCACCGTGCGCACGATCAGGCGCACGGTGGATGGCGCGGCGGTTTCAGGCTTTTTCGCCATCACCAGCCCCTATCAGGCCAGCCATGGCGAGACGATGACCTCGACCGCCTTGTAGTTGGGGTTGCTCTCGCCGCCGGTGGTGAGCTGCGCCTCGATCAGGGAGAGCGCCGCGGCACGAAGCGCAGGCGGCACCACCAAGGTGGTCGGCTTGACTCCCATCGGGCGGCCGCCGTCGGCCTTGACGCTCATCATCGCGGCCATCGCTGCGTTGAAGTTCGCGGCGGTGAGCGCGGCCTTGCTCTTGAACGCTAATTGCCAGAATCCGAAACCCACGTTGCAGCGATAGCGGACGCCGTAGCGGTAGGTGTCGCTGGTGAACACGCCCTCGTCGTTGCTGGCGGTCATCGCCTCCAGCTCCGGCGCGGTGCGCTCCTGGAAGATCAGCGGCTTCAAGGCGCGGCTGGTGTCGAGCAGATACCAGGCCGGGTCGGTGCCCGCTTGCAGGTTGGACACCAGCGTCGCCGTGCCAGTGCCGTCTACGTTCGGGTAGACCGGGTGGTCGGTGTCGAAGAAGTTCTGCCCGTCGTAGCATGTCGTGGTTTCGCCGGCGGCCAGCAGGCCGAAGACCAGCTCATCGGCATGCGCCTTGGTCGCGCGCCCCATCTCGGCGAACAGCGGGGTGTAGACGCCGACGTTGTCGTCCTCGATGTCTGTGCGCTTGACGCCAACCGTGCCCTCGTAGAGCTTGTTCTGCACCTGGTAGGCGGAGGCGGCCATGTCCTTGACCACGCGGTCGCCAACCCATTCGCGCAGCTTGGGGAACTGGTTGAGCCAGCCGTAGGTGTTGGAGGTCGAGCTGGAGGGCACGCGGGTTGCGATCTTCTCCCAGTCGGTGGGGGTGGCGGCCAGCGCGTCCTGGAAGGCTTTCGAGAAGCCGGTGCGCAAGGACGTGATGAGTGCGGGGGTGATGATGGCCATGTGCGATTACTCCTTGATCAAGGTGCGTTTGTGGGCGGCGAAGTCGGCCTCACGCATGCCGAGCAACTGGCAGGCGATGCGGTCTTCCTCGGTCAGCGTGTCTGCATTCTGTGCGACACGGTGCGCGGCGGACTCGCCTTCAGGCGGCAAGACGACCGGGGCCTTCTCCGCCCAGGCGGCAAAGCCTTGAGGGTCTCGACTGGCGTAGTCCGTGGCCCAGTCCTTAAGCGCCGGGGCGAGCTTGCCTGCGCGCATGGCGGCGGTTACGGCGGCCTCGGCCTTTTGCCGGGCCACCTCGGCCTGCAACCGGGCCAGCTCATCGGCCACGGCCTTGTGCTGGCTCATGGGCACCCACTGGGCGGGGTCTGGCTGGCGGGCGGCGGCCTCTTTCAGGCGGGCGGCATGGGCGGCGAGCGCGGCCACGTCCGCGTTGGCGGCCTCAACGCCCAGCGCCACGGCGATGGGGGTCAAATCGGTCATGTCGTCTCCTTTCGTGTGTGCGACGGGTTCGAGATCGAGATTCGGGTAATGGGTCAGCCCCGCGCCCTCGAGGGCGAGGATGCGGCCCTGCTTGTCGTGGCGGAAGACCGGCGAGAGGAAGCGGTATTCCCGCGCGGCGATCAGGTCGGCGGCGCGCGGCGTCCAGCCCACCCGGCCCCACAGCGCCCCATCGCGCGCCTGCAATTCCTTGATCCATCCCGCCGCCGGCACTGGACCGGCCTTGGCCTCCGCATCTAGCGTCTGGTGGTCGTAGTCGATTGGCAGATCGATGCCGCCTTTGGCGAAGGCGGAAAGCACCGCATTGGCGTCCAACGTGTAAGGCCCGCGCCCGTCCCGCCCTGAAAAAGAACCCGCCGGAACGAGCATCACCCATTCCGGCGGCAAGGACGGCGCATCGCCGTCAGGAGGGAGGAGAGGAGAAGCGAAGACGTGGGCCGCGCGCTGCCCGGAGACGGCGGCATGGACGGCGGCGAGGCTGGGGTGCGAATACGTCATGCCGCGCAGTTTGCGCGGGCATGTCTGGACGGCGAAGCCGGAACGGGTTCAGAAAGGCCCATCTGCGGGCCTACATGGTATTGCCAGTCGTTGCCAGCGGCGCGAGGTATATCAAGGTAGCCTCGCGCGAAAAAATCCGCTCCACGGGCCTAAAAATGGCCTTGGAAAGCGAAACCGCTCAACCACGCGGGTTTGCGGCCTGATTAATGGCTTCGCGCAGGATGTCGAGCACGGCTGCGCGGTCGGCTTCGCCCAGCCATGTGCCTGCGGCGGTGACTGGCAGGAACGGCCGCGCCGGGATGGTCACCCGCTTGCCGCGCCCGGCCTGGCCGCCGAACTGGTGGATGGCTGCATAGACCATCGGGCTGCCAATGGTGACCGATTCGCGCCCGGCCTGGTAGTGGATGGTGGTCGAGAGCGCACGGCTCTCGCCGATAAGCGGCTTCTTGCGGGCGGCGCGGGCCGCGCCTTGTTTGGTCAACCCGCCGCGCTTCTTGAAACTGCCGCCGTAGCTCGACAGATAGGCCGCGATGGTTGAGGGCGCGTTTGGCGCCCACGCCTTGCCGTCCGGGCCGGTAGAGGTAGCAAAGCGCTGCTTGGCGCGCTCAGTGAGCAGCTCGCCGATGTCGCGCATGACCGGCGAAAGGTCGGAGAGCCGCCGCTGGAGCCGCTCCAGCGCCTCGCGCACTTCGCGGTCGTCGATGGTGATGTCGATCATCCGATTCGATCCTCTCTAGAGAGGATCTCGGCGACCGCAGAGCAGTGCGGCCTCCAGTATTTCTGGTCTCGCCCAGCGGCCACCCACTCATCGAGTGAGTACAACCTACACTCTCCTGATTTCATCTGGTGACATGCTCTGATCACGGCTGCGCGCCACTTGCACAGCCGAATGATCTCATTTTTCACGTCGTCTG
>JBKBRS010000209.1:0-3089 GCA_046292095.1 Thiobacillaceae bacterium | reverse complement strand
AGCGTGTCAAGGCCTATTTCAGGCATCCCTTAGCCGCCTATGCAGCACAGGGTATTTAAGGGCCGGGTTAATAACATCCGCGCAGCGGATGTTAAGCCCGCGCGAGCGGGCGGCCGGAGCCAAAACGGCCGAAGAAATCGCGTACCGCATGCTGTGGTCGGGCAAGGCCTACAGCCCGGAAGAGGCCCGCGAGAGCGGGCGGCCGTACCGGGCCGCAGGGTATAGGCCTAGCTGCCGGTCTGGTAGCGGGCGGCGAGGACGGGGCAGGGGCTGTGGCGAAGCACGGCCTCGGTCACCGAGCCGAACAGGCCGCGCATGAGACCTGTACGGCCATGCGTGGTCATAGCCACCAAGTCGACATCCAATTCCCTGACCTTGTTGAGGATGTCCGTGGCCACAGGTGCGCCGGTGGCCTGGATGCGGCTCACCCGCACGCCCTGATCGATGAGGCGCTGGGCGCACGCCTCCAGGGCACGTGCAGCCTCGGGCGGCTCCAGGGATTCGCCCACGTCGTTCACGCCCCGTTCGTCATGGTAGAGCAGGACCTCGGCGTCGAAGCTGCGGGCCAGGCCAACGATCACCGGCAGGATGGGCTCTGCCGCGGCATCCGTGTGCACCGGCATGAGGATGCGCCGGAGCCGGTCCAGGCTGTGGCCGGCGCGCTGGCGTTCGGGTTCGTTGCACATGAGCAGCGGCACCGGTGACAGACGCAGCACGGCCTCGGTCACCGAGCCGGTGGACAGCCGGTCGAGCCCATGCCGCCCGTGCGTGGGCATGGCCACCAGCGACACGCCCTCCAGAAGGGCGTATTTGACGATCTCGGTGGCGGCCTCGCCGGTGCGGATCTGCACCGCCATGCCGGTCCGCGTGCGCACCTGGTCACGGTACTGCATGACCTCGCCGACCACACGCGCGCGCATCTCCGCGTTCATGGACATGATGTCCGGGATGACGTGCAGCAGGGAGACCTCGGCCTTGAACTCGCCGGCGATGCGGCGGGCGAACTCAACCAGACCCTCGGCCAGAGACCATTCGTCCACGGGGACGACGATGTGACGGATCGTATCCATGTTCATTGACCCCTGACTGACGTTCAGGACTTGGCGTGGATCTGCTTGTAGAGCAGGGCGCCGCCCACCATGGCCAGCATGACGATGACCGGTTCGGCAAAACCGAGGGCGAGCGACGAGAACACCGGGCCCGGGCAGTAGCCGATCAGCCCCCAGCCGATGCCGAAGAGGATCTGGCCGATGATCAGCGGCCGGTCGGCGCGGGTCAGGGTGGGCAGCACGAACTGGCTGTGGAAGACCGGTTTGGGCAGTCGCAGGACGAAGCGGAAGGTGATCAGGGTCACCCCCACCGCGCCGCCCAACACCACCAGCAGGGTGGGGTCCCAGTCCCCCGCCACGTCCAGGAAGGCGAGGATCTTGTTGGGGTCGATCATGCCGGAGACGGAGATGCCCAGGCTGAGCAGGAAGCCGGCGATAAAGGCGAAGATTTTGAGCTTGTGCAGTTCGCTTCTCATGGCGCGTACCCGACTAAGTGACGCACGACATAGGTGGTGAGGATACCCGTCGACAGGAAGAGCAGCACGGCGACTAAGGAGCGCACGGACAGCCGCCCCAGCCCGCAGACCCCGTGTCCGCTGGCGCAGCCGCTGCCCAGGCTGGTGCCGTAGCCGACGATTAATCCACCCAGGATCAGCAGCCACAGCGGCGCCCCGAGCGGCCGGTAGGTCATCTCCTCGACCATCAGGTATTGATGCATCGCACCGCCGGCCACCATGCCGAGGATGAAGAGGAGGCGCCACAGCACGTCCCCCTTGCGGCGTATGGTGATCATACCGTTGAAGATGCCGCTGATCCCGGCGATGCGACCGTTGAACCACAACAGGACGGTGGCGGCGATGCCGATGATGATGCCACCGATCAGGCCCGTCACGGGCGTAAAGTTCTCCATCTCGCTTCCTCCATGCGGGACGGGATGGCGGCCGCGCCGGCCGTCATCCCGAGGTTCAGTCCGAACTCAGGCGGCCTGTTGCTCGCGCTTGACCTCGTCTAGCTGCAGGCAGTCGAACTGGTGCTGGAGGTTGAACACGTTGATGGGGATGCGCAGGAAGCGGCGGCACTCCTGGTTCGGCTTGGGCAGTTGCCCGGCGTCGATGTTGACCTGTACGCTCTGGAACAGCAGCTTGGGCGCGGCCAGCTGCTTGTCACGGGCGGTGCGGAAGGCGACGAACTCCGCCTCGCTGGTGCCGGCCTTGAGTTGGATGTTGTTGCGTTTTTCCTCGCCCACCGTGGTCTCCCAGGCGACCGGACGGCCACCGGGCTGATAGTCGTGGCCGACGAAGATGCGGGTGTCGTCCGGCAGGGTATAGATCCTCTGGGTGATGGACTTGTACAGGTCGGTCGCGCTGCCGGCGGGGAAGTCGCAGCGACCAGTGCCCATGTCGGGCATGAACAAGGTGTCTCCCGTGAACAGCGCGTCGCCGATCTTATAGCTGGCGCAGGCCGGGGTGTGACCGGGGGTGAAGATCACCTCGATCTTGATCGAACCGGCCTCGACCACCTCGCCGTCCTTGAGCAGGCGGTCGAACTGGCGGCCATCGGTCGGGAAGTCCTCGGGCAGGTCGAACACCTTCTTGAAAATCTGCTGCACGGTGGTGATGCGCTCGCCGATCGCCACCTTGGCCTCGGGGCAGTGTTTCTTCAACAGCTGGCTGCCGGAGAGGTGGTCGGCATGGGCATGCGTCTCCAGGATGTAGTGCACCTTGAGTTCATGCTGCTTGACGTAATCGACCAGCTGGTCGACCGATTCGGACCAGACCTTGGAGGCGGCCGGGTCGTAGTCGAGCACTGGGTCGATGATCACCGCGTCCCGGGTGGCGGGATCGTGCACCACATAGCTCACGGTATTGGTCCGGTTGTCGTAAAAGGCCTTGATCTCCATGCGGAAGCTCCTCTTCTCGGTGTTGCAGACACTGGGCCCCGGGCCGGGGACGGTTATTGAATATTATTAACCCGGCCCTTAAATACCCTGTGCTGCATAGGCGGCTAAGGGATGCCTGAAATAGGCCTTGACACGCTCTG
>JBKBRS010000208.1:0-3184 GCA_046292095.1 Thiobacillaceae bacterium | reverse complement strand
CGTAGGTCGGCAATCCCTTGCCGATAGCTCCAAGACGCGAGCGAACAATGGACCGCATGCCTCGCGCCGTTCGGGCTCTCCCCGGATTCGGCCCGCAAGCGGGCCTCCTACCGTGAGAAAGGCAGACCACCCCCGTGAGCGGCGCGCCGCTTGCGGCGCGAACCCTAGATTCTTCTCGTCTCGACCCTTGGGGGCTTACACGGTCACGTGACAACACGGCGGCAAAGCGGTTGGAGGCCCGAGGCGGGACGACGAAGGACCGACAGATTCGACACGCAGCCCGCATCTAGCGGCGGAAGGGCAGGACCTGCCCCGATGGTGGCGCTGGCGGCGGTGAACCGGTATACAGCGGCTCGCCCAGACGGTTGAGCGCCTCCAAAAGGCCTCCTTTGCCGTACACCGACTCCCACATCATGGCGTACAGGACCATGCAGGACTTGAGCGGATGTTTGTAGCGCCGGCGCTCGACGTCGATACGCCACTGCAAACAGCGCAGCCGGTCGCGCAGGTGCGCCGGCGCCGCCCCGATCAACTGGTCGATGAGCGCCTTGCGACGCGACTCGAAGGCCTCCGGGTCGCTGCGGGCGAGCTCGGCCCAGGTGTCGAAATCGAAGTCGGGCGTCTGAATCGGTGTCAATGTCGCACCTCGCCAAGAGCGGCGGGTTCATCTGTCTCAAGCAAGCCACAGGCCAGGCCTCTGGTGTGCGAACGCCTACAACCAACCCCGCTCGGCGAAGGACACCCCCCGATCGCCGGCCACCAGGAAGTGATCCAGCACCCGCACATCGACCAGCGCCAAGGCCTGTTTGAGCTGCTGGGTGAGCCAGTGATCGGCCTGACTGGGCTCGGCCACCCCGGACGGGTGGTTGTGGGCGAGGATCACGCTACCGGCGTTGTGCGCCAGCGCCCGCTTGACCACTTCGCGGGGGTATACACTGGTTTGGGTCAGCGTGCCGCGAAACAGTTCCTCGACCGCCAGTACCCGGTTCTGCGCGTCGAGGAAGACGGCCACGAAGACCTCGTGCGGCAGCCCCGCCAGACGCAGACGTAGGAAGTCGCGCACCGCGGCGGGCGAGGCAAGACTGTCGCCGGCACGCATCTGTTCGGCGAGCGCTCGGCGCGCCATCTCCAGCACGGCCTGCAGCTGGGCGTATTTCGCCGGTCCCAGTCCGCTAAACGCCGCGAAGGCTTCCTGCGGGGCGGCAAAGAGGCGGTTGAGGCTGCCAAAGTGGGCGAGCAGGTCGCGCGCGAGTTCCACCGCGCTCTTGCCCTTCACTCCCACACGCAGGAAGATGGCCAGCAGCTCGGCATCCGACAGGGCCTGCGCCCCGCGTGCGAGCAGCTTCTCGCGCGGGCGCTCACCCTCGGGCCAATCGGTGATCGCCATCTCATCCCCTCAAGCGCACGCGTACAAATCTACACCGTAACGCGCAAGCCGGCCAGAGATCGGCCTGTAAGGGATGGCTTCTCGTCGGTTTGACAGGCGCCCTGGCAGGGTACAATCCACGCCACGAAAGGATGGGGATCGTATGGGATACGCCCAAGCCAGCGCGCGCATGACCACGGCCGAATTCACCGCCTGGGAAGACACCCAGGCGGAAAAACACCAATCCCTGGCCGGGGAGGCTCATGCCCGGCTCAGCGCCTGCCGGGCCTGCATAGCCGACAGGATGCTCGGGGTGAGGGCCGCTCAGGCCGTCTTCCACCCCGATGTCCTGGTCACCTGGCAGCCTGAGGGCCTGGGTGCCGACACGGTCATGCGCCAGCTCAACGGCCATGGCGTCGCCGCGCTGGCGGACGTCTTCGAGGACGTGGACAGCAGCGATGCCTGAGCGCGCCTTCAGCCGCCTCGTGCTGGGTGTCACCGGTGGCGTGGCCGCCTACAAGGCGGCGGAGCTCGCGCGTCTGCTCGTGAGATCTGGGGTCGAGGTGCAGGTGGTCCTGACCGAGGCGGCCACCCACTTCATCGGCGCCGCCACCTTCCAGGCCATCACCGGGCAGCCGGTCTACACCGATCTGTGGGACACGCGCAGCCCTCAGGGCATGGCCCACATCGAGCTTACGCGCGGGGCCGATGCCGTGCTGGTGGCGCCGGCCTCGGCCGACTTCATGGCCAAGCTCGCCCAGGGGCGCGCCGATGATCTGCTCTCCACGCTCTGTCTGGCGCGCGACTGCCCGCTGCTGCTCGCACCGGCCATGAACCGGCAAATGTGGGAACACCCGGCCACGCAGCGCAACGTCGCGCAGCTCGCCGCCGACGGCGCCATCCTGCTCGGCCCGACGGCGGGCGAGCAGGCCTGTGGGGAGAGCGGCTATGGACGCCTGCTCGAGCCGCAACAGATCGCCGACGCCCTCGACGCCCATTTCCGGCCCAAGCGGCTCAAAGACCTCAGGGTGCTGATCACCGCCGGCCCGACCTACGAGGCGATCGATGCGGTGCGCGGCATCACCAACCGCAGCTCGGGCAAGATGGGCTATGCAGTCGCGCGCGCCGCCCTGGAGGCAGGGGCGCATGTGACCCTGGTGAGCGGCCCCACCTGCCTTGATCCGCCACCGGGCGCGCGGGTGATCTCCGTGGTGAGCGCCCAGCAGATGCTCGATGCGGTCGAGTCGCAGGTCGATGAGGCTGACATCTTCATCGCCGTGGCGGCGGTGGCGGACTACTACGTCCTCAATCCGAGCGAGATGAAGATCAAGAAGGATGCGCACATCCTCACCTTGGAGCTCGCGCCCAACCCGGACATCCTCGCCAATGTGGCCAGCCGGCCAAAGCCGCCCTTTTGCGTCGGCTTTGCTGCCGAGAGCGAAAACCTGGTTGAATACGCCGAACTCAAGCGCCGGCGCAAGCACCTGCCGCTCATCGTCGCCAACGACGCCCACGAGGCGATCGGCACGGACGAGGTGGCCTTGCTCCTGCTCGACGACGCTGGCCAGCACCGCCTGCCCCGCGCTGACAAGCTCACGCAGGCGCGGCGGCTGATCGAACACATCGCTCACCTCTACCTCAGTGATGGTCGTTGACCTCAAGATCCTCGACCCCCGCATCGGCAGCCAGCTGCCGCACTATGCCACCCCCGGCTCCGCGGGGCTGGACCTGCGCGCCTGCCTGGACGCGCCGCTCACGCTCAATCCGGGCGAGACCCGGCTCATCCCCACGGGACTGGCCATCCATCTGGCCGACCCC
>JBKBRS010000207.1:0-3286 GCA_046292095.1 Thiobacillaceae bacterium | reverse complement strand
TCGGGGTGGTGGGCGATGCTGGCATAGACGAAAATGGAGGCCGCCAGCCAGATCATGATCGGCGGCAGGCTCATGGCCATGGGCAGAAAGGCCATCTTCTTGTTGGGTAGCATCTGTCCCACGCTGAACAAGGCGATGGAGAGCAGCGTGGTGCCAACGGCGAGCAGGTTGAACAATCGGGCGCTGCGCCGACAGGCGGCGGCCGTGAGGACGCGGGGGACGGTCATCGTGAGGGATCGCGGACAGACAGCGGCAGGCGATTGCCGAACGGCGCTGTGGTCGATGTAAACGGCATACGGCCGGCTATCATCCGGGAGGACCCCTAGCTTGTCAAATCGGCTGCGCTCGTTTTTGAACAACTGCATCAATATTGCGCAGGATCGAGTCGCAGGTCTCTTCTCCCAACCCTGCCTGTTGTGTGGCGCGCGTTCGCTGGGGCGCCCCCTCTGCCCGGACTGTCTGCGCGACCTGCCCAGGCTCGCCACCCCGCGCTGCCCCACCTGCGCCCGCCCCACCCCGGCCGGCGAGACCTGCGGCGCCTGTCTCAAACGGCCGCCTGCTTTCGAGCGTTGTCGGGCGGCGCTGGCCTACGCCCCGCCAGCCGACATCCTTGTGCAGCGGCTCAAATACGGCGGCGAGCTGGCGCTGGCTGGCTTCCTCGCCGAACTGCTGTTGGCGGAGATCGACCGCGAGGCCCTGCCCGACGCCCTCCTGCCCATGCCGCTGCATCCACGACGGCTGGGCGAACGCGGCTTCAACCAGGCGGTGGAGATCGGCCGTCGGTTGTCCCAACGGCTGGGCCTCCCCCTGTTGCTGGCCGATTGCCGCCGCATACGCGACACCCCCGCCCAGGTCGGCCTGGACCACGCGGCCAGACAGCGCAATCTGCGCGGGGCCTTTGCCTGCGGCCAGACGCTGCACGGCCGACATGTCGCCCTGCTCGATGACGTGATGACCAGCGGGGCCAGCCTCAATGCACTCGCGCAGGCCGTCCGGCAGGCGGGCGCCGCCCGCGTCGAGGCCTGGGTGGTGGCACGCACGCTGCGCGATGCGCCGTGAGGCGACAATCCAGATCAGGCCAACTCCTCGATGTCGAAGACGCGCCGGTGCTCGCGGATGGCGTAGCGGTCGGTCATGCCGGCGATATAGTCGCACACCGTGCGGTGCAGCCCGTCCTGGGCCCGCTTTTGGTATTCCGGTGGCAGCAGCCGGGGCTCGGCCACGAAGGCCTCGAACAGCTCGCGCACCACCCGCCGCGCCTTCTCGCTCATGCGCACCACGCGGTAGTGACGATAGAGGTTGTGGAACAGGAAACGCTTGAGCTCTAGGTGCTCTGCCCGCACCTGCTCGCTGAAGCCGGCGAGCGGCGGGCAGCGGCGCACGTCCTCCAGGCTCTCGGGTCGGTGTTCGTCCAGGCGGCGACGGGTCTCGGCCACGAGGTCCACCACCAGGGTGTTGATCATGCGCCGCACGGTCTCATGGATCAGACGCCGGTCGTTCAGTTGCGGGTACAGCCGCCTGACCTCGCTGAGATGCCGCGCGAAGATCGGCACCGCTTCGAGTTGTTCCAGGGTGATCAGCCCCGAGCGCAGGCCGTCGTCCACGTCGTGGTTGTTGTAGGCGATCTCGTCGGCCAGATTGGCGATCTGCGCCTCCAGGCTGGGCTGCAGTCCCTCCAGGAAGCGCCGGCCCAGCTCGCCCAGCCGCTCGGCGTTCTGGCGCGAGCAGTGCTTGAGGATGCCCTCGCGGGCCTCGAAGGTGAGGTTGAGCCCCTCGAACTCGGCGTATTTCTGTTCCAGCTCATCCACCACGCGCAGGCTCTGCAGATTGTGCTCGAAACCGCCGTGGCTGCGCATGCAATCGTTCAGGGCATCCTGTCCGACATGGCCGAAGGGGGTGTGGCCCAGGTCGTGCGCCAGGGCGATCGTTTCGGTCAGGTCTTCGTTGAGCCCCAGCATGCGCGCAAGCGTTCGTCCGATCTGGGCCACCTCCAGACTGTGCGTGAGCCGCGTGCGAAAGAGGTCGCCCTCGTGGTTGACGAAGACCTGGGTCTTGTACTCCAGCCGCCGGAAGGCGGTGGAATGGACGATGCGGTCGCGGTCGCGCTGATATTCGCTGCGCGGTGTGGCCGGCGGTTCGGGATAGCGCCGGCCACGTGTTCTCGCCGGGTCTGCGGCGTAGGGGGCAAGGACGGTCATGGGGGTATGGAGCAACCAGGCCGCACAGGGATGAAGCGGTATGCCGTCATCGATCGTGGATCACCAGACACCCCGTCTGGCCGCTGGCTGCATGCGCCTTGATCGCATCGGCATACTGCCGCAAGACCTCCTCGATCCTTCCCGTCGTGCAATTACCCAGTCTCAGCCAGACGACCATGGGCGGCACCCCACGCAGCAAGCTCAGCTCCTCGAAATCGGAATCCTTGGTCACCAAACACATAGCCCTGTCGACGGGCAAATTCCCAGACAACCTCATCCTGCGTGTGATCGATCCCGCAGAGACAGACATGGCTTGATCCGGGATATTGCTTGGCAAGCATTCTGACCAACTTGGGCGACAGGTTTTGATCGAACGGCAATTTCATGCGGCCAGGCTGAACTGATGGCGCTCACGGTCCGCCGCATAAGCCAGACAGGCTTGAATATCCTCCCGTTCGAGGTCGGGAAAGTCATCGAGATCTGCTCGATCGACATGCCTGCCGCGAGATAGCCCAGAACGTCGTAGACCGTGATGCGCATGCCCCTGATACACGGCTTGCCCCCGTTTGCCGGGTTCGATGGTGATGCGATCACGGTCATCCATCCTGACCTCCTGCAAGTGCATCACGAGTCATGTGTGATACTGCACAAACCCAAGCCCACCGGGTTCGTCCAGAACGTAACACGCCCTGTCGTAGCCTGACCAAGCAGCAAAGAATATCTGTGCGTTCTGGATATCGTTCCAATTACGGCCCCCATCTGGGCTGAGAACTTTTTACTGCCCGCGACGCTGACCAAGGGTTCAAGCCGTGGCCTCGTCCAGCGTCGCCCGCAAGACATCCGCCGGCACATCGGCCGTGACAAAGGCCTCGCCCAGCCGTTTGAGCAGAACGAAGCGCAGCCGCCCGCCCTCGACCTTCTTGTCCACTTCCATATACGACATGTAAGTCTCCACCCCTAGGGCCGGCGCCTTGACCGGCAGCCGCGCCCGTTCGAACAGGGCGGCAATGCGGCCCACGTCCGTGTCGGTCAGATAGCCTAGGCGGCGAGAGAGCTCGGCCGCCAACATCGTCCCCGCCGCCACGGCC
>JBKBRS010000206.1:0-3306 GCA_046292095.1 Thiobacillaceae bacterium | reverse complement strand
TTGTTTGCCTCCTTGGGGGGGGGGCGAGCCCCGCGTGCGCGGGGGAGGCCGCCCGGCGCGCCGCGCCGGGTCGAGGGGCGCGGGTCGATCCCCGCGTGCGCGGGGGAGGCGCCTCCGGTTGCCTTCTGACCTTTTCCGGCGAGGGTCGATCCCCGCGTGCGCGGGGGAGGCGTGACGCCGCGATAGCACCGGTCATGCGCGCAAGGTCGATCCCCGCGTGCGCGGGGGAGGCATTGCCGCCCATGTATCCGCTGCCCACGTCTCGGGTCGATCCCCGCGTGCGCGGGGGAGGCGCTGGCAAGGGCTATCTGGGCCGCGTGGCAGAAGGTCGATCCCCGCGTGCGCGGGGGAGGCGCCCCCCCGCTCGCTTGGTAAGGGCTTGAACAGGGTCGATCCCCGCGTGCGCGGGGGAGGCCAAGGTGCAAATGCGCTGGGTCGGGTCGGTGAAGGTCGATCCCCGCGTGCGCGGGGGAGGCATAGATAGCGTCGGTCTTTTCTACCAAACCAGAGGTCGATCCCCGCGTGCGCGGGGGAGGCGGCTTCATCGTCGCCCACGGCGTTTTGCCGGACGGTCGATCCCCGCGTGCGCGGGGGAGGCCGAAAAGAGCTCGACAGCCTGCAAAAGTACAAAGGTCGATCCCCGCGTGCGCGGGGGAGGCATCAGTCAACCTGGCAAAACCTTTTGCCATCAAGGTCGATCCCCGCGTGCGCGGGGGAGGCCGACGACGGCTACAGCGCAACGCAACGAAATAAGGTCGATCCCCGCGTGCGCGGGGGAGGCGCGGCCAGAGCCTTCCTCTCCACAGGCTTGACAGGTCGATCCCCGCGTGCGCGGGGGAGGCTTGCGCGACGACGATGAGGACGAGCAATCCGAAGGTCGATCCCCGCGTGCGCGGGGGAGGCCACAGGCCGTGGCGCGTGGTCCGGACGAATGCGGGTCGATCCCCGCGTGCGCGGGGGAGGCCCCATACAAGAGCCTTTCTCGCCTGACAATACAGGTCGATCCCCGCGTGCGCGGGGGAGGCGGTTTCAGAAGGCTTGACAACGTATTTTGCAACGGTCGATCCCCGCGTGCGCGGGGGAGGCCAAGGCTTCCTCGAGTCTGGCCGAGCGCTCGCGGGTCGATCCCCGCGTGCGCGGGGGAGGCGCGCCCACGCTCTTGAGGTGGCGCAGGTAGGCGGGTCGATCCCCGCGTGCGCGGGGGAGGCGCCGCGCAACTGGTCAATGAGATGGGTGCCGTGGGTCGATCCCCGCGTGCGCGGGGGAGGCCGCTGAGCTTCCTTCATCGCCTGCATCCAGACAGGTCGATCCCCGCGTGCGCGGGGGAGGCATGTCCGCCAGCGTAGGCTGGCGTTGCAACGGCGGTCGATCCCCGCGTGCGCGGGGGAGGCTGCAACCGGACGGTAGTGTAAAAGCCCAGTTAAGGTCGATCCCCGCGTGCGCGGGGGAGGCATCAACCGGAGCAAGTCATGATTAAGATCGAGAGGTCGATCCCCGCGTGCGCGGGGGAGGCTCGGTCTCGTCGTCGCCACGAGTCGGGGCAGCAGGTCGATCCCCGCGTGCGCGGGGGAGGCAGATCGTGAATCATGCCCTGCCACGGGCAAATAGGTCGATCCCCGCGTGCGCGGGGGAGGCGGGTCAAGATGTTTCGCGGCGACAAGATCAAAAGGTCGATCCCCGCGTGCGCGGGGGAGGCATTGGCGGTTCGCCCATCTTATTTCTCGCACGGGGTCGATCCCCGCGTGCGCGGGGGAGGCTACCCAGGAGGGCGCATGACACCCAACGATCTGGGTCGATCCCCGCGTGCGCGGGGGAGGCCCTTGGAGGAGGGTCTGTTATCGTGGTAGGATGGGTCGATCCCCGCGTGCGCGGGGGAGGCGAGATTGATGTCACCCGTAGACCCGATGGGGAGGGTCGATCCCCGCGTGCGCGGGGGAGGCCACTCGATATCTTCCCGCTGCGCCGAATTAGGAGGTCGATCCCCGCGTGCGCGGGGGAGGCGGTTGCAGCCCTATTCCGGTCCCTTTTGGTCGGGGTCGATCCCCGCGTGCGCGGGGGAGGCTCTAGATAAGCTCGTCCCTCACAAGTCGTGTCAGGTCGATCCCCGCGTGCGCGGGGGAGGCGCTCCCGCCTTATCCGCGGGACATGCGCGCTTGGGTCGATCCCCGCGTGCGCGGGGGAGGCCGTTGCCTATCTGCACCGCGTGCGGTACCGGTGGGTCGATCCCCGCGTGCGCGGGGGAGGCTCTCAACTGAAACAAAGGTCCGCGGCTTCCTCGGGTCGATCCCCGCGTGCGCGGGGGAGGCTGCTGTGGGCTGCCGCCGGTTTATTCGGTGCCAGGTCGATCCCCGCGTGCGCGGGGGAGGCGATGCCGGCGTTCTTATCGCGGTCGTCATCGGGGGTCGATCCCCGCGTGCGCGGGGGAGGCGTCAAAATGTTTTTCATGAGTACCTCCATTTAAGGTCGATCCCCGCGTGCGCGGGGGAGGCCGAGGCGAGTATTAGTATTAATGGCCAGCCGCGGGTCGATCCCCGCGTGCGCGGGGGAGGCCGCGCAGACGCACATCTGCGCTGCGCGATAGCAGGTCGATCCCCGCGTGCGCGGGGGAGGCCTTGGCGACGTGTGGTTCATCGCGGCAGGATGTGGTCGATCCCCGCGTGCGCGGGGGAGGCTTGTCTCATATTAACGCGGTCTCGGCACCAGAGGGTCGATCCCCGCGTGCGCGGGGGAGGCGGCCCTTGCTCCGGTGAAGTCGTCTGCCACGGCGGTCGATCCCCGCGTGCGCGGGGGAGGCGCACCTTTGGGGTACTCGTGGTGACCGCCGATCGGTCGATCCCCGCGTGCGCGGGGGAGGCGCGGGGGGCGGACCATCGGGCAGAGCATCCGCAGGTCGATCCCCGCGTGCGCGGGGGAGGCGACCACTACGCCGTCTGATCCGAGTAATCCGAAGGTCGATCCCCGCGTGCGCGGGGGAGGCACGAGTCCGGACCGAGGAAGCCGCGGACCTTTGGGTCGATCCCCGCGTGCGCGGGGGAGGCGCGCTCGTCGGCGTGTCTGCGGTTGGCGTCGTGGGTCGATCCCCGCGTGCGCGGGGGAGGCTACGATCCCGTTGTTGATATCCGCCGCGTCAAAGGTCGATCCCCGCGTGCGCGGGGGAGGCCAAGCTTGCGTTATTGCAAGGTAGACGTGTAGCGGTCGATCCCCGCGTGCGCGGGGGAGGCGGCATTAGGCGATTGCTACAGCGGCAAGCGCCGGGTCGATCCCCGCGTGCGCGGGGGAGGCGGAAATTAATTGGGCGTTTACACT
>JBKBRS010000020.1:13221-18904 GCA_046292095.1 Thiobacillaceae bacterium | reverse complement strand
CGCCGAGCGAGGCGAGGTGACGCGTGCTCATCTGGCAGTCGATCAGACCATAGCCCCAGGCGCGAAGTTGCGCCACCAGGTGGGCAAAGGCGATCTTGGAGGCATCCGGCATGCGGGTGAACATGGACTCGCCGAAGAAGACCCGGCCAATCGCCACGCCGTAGAGACCGCCCACCAGCCGCCCATCGATCCAGGTCTCGACCGAATGGGCATACCCCAGTCGGTGCAGGCGCGTGTAGGCGGCCAGCATGGGCGGGGTGATCCAGGTGCCGCGCTGGTTCGGCCGCGGCGCGGCACAGGCCTGCATGACCGCGGTGAAGGCGCTGTCCACACGGATCTCATAGTCGCCCCGGCGCAGCCGCTTGCGCAGCGAACGGCTGGGTGCGAACTCGTCGGGGAAGAGCACCATGCGGGGGTCGGGCGACCACCAGAGGATGGGCTCGCCGGTATTGAACCAAGGAAAGATGCCGCGCCGATAGGCATCGATCAGACGCGCGGGGGAGAGGTCCGCCCCCGCCGCCAGCAGCCCATTAGGTTCGGCCAGGGCCTGGTCGACCGGCGGGAAGGGGTCGGAGGCGCACAGCCAGGGGATCATGCACGCATTTTACGTAATTGTCGGACAGCCGACGCCCTTCACCCCTCACCCCTCACCCCTCACCCCTCACCCCTCACCACATCCAGTTAGCCGTTACAATCCCCGACCACATGCCCACCCCGCCCCAACCCGACCCCCACCACTGCTTCCATTGCGGCGAACTCGTCCCCCGAGGTGCCGATTACCCGATCCGCATCGACGGCCAGGTGCATCCGGCCTGCTGCCGGGGCTGCCAGGCCGTGGCCCAGACCATCATCGATTCGGGCAACGCCGATTACTATCGGCTACGCACCGAGCTGCCCAAGACCCCCGAGGCGGCCCTGGAAGAGCTCAAGAAACTGCAGCTCTACGACCTGCCCGAGGTGCAGCAGAGCTTCGTCAAGGCAGAGGGCGACATCCGCGAGGCCAGCCTGATCCTCGAGGGCATCGTCTGCGCCGCCTGCATCTGGCTGAACGAGCGCCACCTGCAGCAGTTGCCGGGCGTGATCGCCGCTGACATCAACTTCTCGACCCACCGCGCGCGGGTGCGTTGGGACGACACCCGCATCAAGCTCTCCGACATCCTCAAGGCGGTGCAGGAGATCGGCTATCGCGCCTACCCGTTCGACACCAGCCGACAGGAGGCGCTCTTCCGCAAGAAGCGCAATGCCGCCATCCGGCGGCTGGCCATCGCCGGGCTGGGGATGATGCAGGTGATGATGTACGCGGTGCCGGTTTACCTCGCCGAGGAAGGCACCATGACGCATGACATCGAGATGCTCATGCGCTGGGCCAGCCTGATCCTCACCACGCCGGTGGTATTCTATTCCTCCGCCCCCTTCTTCCTCGGCGCCTGGCGCGACTTCAAGATGGGGCGGGTGGGCATGGACGTGCCCGTGGCCCTGGGCGTGGGGCTTGCCTATGCCGCCAGCGTCTGGGCCACCTGGGTCCAACAGGGCGAGGTCTATTTCGACTCGGTCACCATGTTCGTCTTTCTGCTACTCACCGGCCGCTTCCTGGAGATGAACGCCCGCAAGAAGTCGGCCGAGGCGGCGGAGAGCCTGGTGAAGCTCATCCCGGCGGCGGCGGTCCGCTTGCCGGGTTATCCTTCAGACCGCAGTGAGGAGACGGTGGGGGCAGTCAAGCTCACGCCAGGCGACTACGTCCTGGTCGGCCCCGGCGAGTCCTTCCCGGCCGACGGACGGGTGGTCGAGGGCGCCTCCAATGTGGACGAGTCCCTGCTGACTGGCGAGTCAAGGCCGGTGGACAAACAGGTGGGCAGCCCCGTCATCGGCGGCACCCTCAACCTGGCCAGCCCCTTGGTGGTACAGGTGGAGAAAATCGGCGCCGACACCGTGCTCTCGGGCATTGTGCGCCTGCTCGACCGGGCCCTGGCCGAAAAACCCCACCTGGCGCAGATGGCCGACCGAGTCGCTTCCTGGTTCGTGCTGGGGCTCCTGCTGGCCGCCGCGGCCACGGCGCTCGTCTGGCTCGAAATCGACCCCGATCGCGCCTTTTGGATCACCATCTCCGTCCTGGTGGTGTCTTGCCCCTGCGCCCTGTCGCTGGCCACCCCGGCGGCGCTCACCGCCGCCCTTGGCCGGCTCACGCGCATGGGGCTACTGTCCACCCGCGGCCATGCCTTGGAGACGCTGGCGCGCGCCACCGATTTCGTCTTCGACAAGACCGGCACGCTCACCACTGGCGAGTTCAGGCTGGTTGAAGCGCGTATCCTGCGCGGCAGCCGCGAGCAGGCGCTGGCCATCGCCGCCGCCTTGGAGCAGGGGGCCACCCACCCCGTTGCCCAGGCCTTGCGCGCGGCGGCCGGGACGCTCTCGCTGCAGGCCACGGACCTGCGTAACGTACCGGGCCAGGGCGTTGAAGGGGTGATCGATGGCGTGTCCTATCGGCTGGGTGCGCCCGAGTACGTCGCCCGCAATCAGGACACCGGCCTGCCCACGGGGCTGACCGCGGTCGGCCTGGCCGATGCGCAAGGGGTGATCGCCTGGTTCGGTCTCGGCGACGAGCTGCGCCCGCAAGCACAGGCATTGGTCGAGCGACTCAAACGGCTGGGCATGCAGCTACACCTCTACTCGGGCGACCGGCCGGAGAACGTGGCGGCACTCGCGGCGCAGCTGGGGATCGAGGATGCGCGCGGCGGCATGCTGCCGCAGGACAAACTCGCCGCGGTCAAGGCCCTGCAGGCCGAGGGACGGGTGGTGGTGATGACCGGCGACGGCGTCAACGACGCCCCCGTGCTCGCCCAGGCCCAGGTCTCGGTGGCCATCGACCAGGGGGCCGAGGCGGCGCAGGCGGCGGCCGACATGGTCTTGCTCTCCAGCGAGCTCATGCGCCTGGCCGATGGCGTGGAAATGGCGCGCAGGACGCGCGTGGTCATCCGCCAGAACCTGACCTGGTCGGTCCTGTACAACGTCTTGGCCTTGCCTGCCGCCGCCATGGGCCATGTCACGCCCTGGCTCGCCGGGCTGGGCATGTCGCTGTCTTCCCTGCTGGTCGTGTTGAACGCCCTGCGCCTGGCAAAGACCGCGCGGACTTGAGCGGGGGTGTGGCTTGCAATGCCCGACGAAATGGTCAATAGTTACCCTGACCATGGAGATCCTCTATCTGCTCATCCCACTGAGCCTGGTCTTCGTCGCCGTGATCGCCGCCTTCTTCCTGTGGGCCGTCAAGACCGGCCAGTTCGAGGACATGGAGGGCCCCGCCCACCGCATCCTGATGGATGACGACCTGCCCGAGGTGGACACGAAAGGAGAAGAGCGAGACAAAGTGCGAAAGTAGGCCCACGACGCGTTGACACGGTCCAAACCGCTATTTAGGATACCTGGGTCGTATTACACGACCTTCATTGCACCACCCCGTAATCTTGCGCGAAGGAGACCCGTATGGAAGCGACTACCTACAACTACAAGGTCGTCCGACAATTTGCCATCATGACCGTGGTCTGGGGCATTGTCGGCATGCTGGTCGGCGTGATCATCGCCGCCCAGCTCATCTGGCCCGATCTCACCTATGGCATCGAATGGTTGTCCTATGGACGCCTGCGGCCGCTACACACCAACGCAGTGATCTTTGCCTTTGGCGGCTCGGCCCTGTTCGCAACCTCGCTCTTTGTGGTGCAGCGCACCTGCCAGACCCGTCTGCTCTCGGACGGACTGGCTTCCTTTGTCTTCTGGGGCTGGCAATTGGTGATCGTCCTGGCCGCCGTCACCCTGGTCATGGGCATCACCACCAGCAAGGAATACGCCGAGCTGGAGTGGCCCATCGACCTGCTGATCGCCGTGGTCTGGGTGGCCTACGCGGTGCTGTTCTTCGGCACCATCATGAAGCGCAAGACCAAGTACATCTATGTCGCCAACTGGTTCTATGGCGCCTACATCATCACCATTGCGCTGCTGCACATCGTCAACAGCATGGAATTCCCGGTCACCCTGACCAAGTCCTACTCCATGTACGCGGGCGTGCAGGATGCCATGGTGCAGTGGTGGTATGGCCACAACGCGGTGGGCTTCTTCCTGACCACCGCCTTCCTCGGCATGATGTACTACTTCGTGCCCAAGCAAGCGGGGCGCCCGATCTTCTCCTATCGGCTGTCCATCGTCCACTTCTGGGCCCTGAACTTCATCTACATGTGGGCCGGTCCGCACCACCTGCTCTACACCGCCCTGCCTGACTGGGCCCAGTCGCTCGGCATGGTCTTCTCGCTCATGCTGATCGCGCCGTCCTGGGGCGGCATGATCAACGGGATCATGACGCTGTCCGGCGCCTGGCACAAACTGCGCACCGATCCCATCCTCAAGTTCCTGATCACCGCGTTGTCCTTCTACGGCATGTCCACCTTCGAAGGGCCGATGATGTCGGTGAAGACCGTCAACGCCCTCTCCCACTACACCGAGTGGACCATCGGTCATGTGCACTCAGGCGCCTTGGGCTGGGTGGCGATGATCTCCATCGGCTCGCTCTATTACCTGATCCCCCGGCTGTTCGGGCGTGAGGAGATGTGGAGCGTGCGCCTGATCAACGTGCACTTCTGGTGGGCGACCATCGGTGTGGTGCTCTACATCGCCTCGATGTGGATCGCCGGCGTGGCCCAGGGCCTGATGTGGCGCGCCACCAATGACGACGGCACGCTGACCTACAGCTTCGCCCAGTCGGTCAACGCGATGTATCCGTTCTACACCATCCGGCTGGTCGGCGGCTTCATGTTCTTCGCCGGCATGCTGCTGATGGCTTACAACGTGTGGAAGACCGTCGCCGCCGGCCGCATCGTCAACGATGCGCGCATCCCCGAAGCGGTGCATGCCTAATCAGGAGGAGCACACACCATGTTCTCGCACAAGACACTCGAAAAGAACATCGGCTGGCTGATGGTGCTCTCCTTCATCGTGGTGAGCATCGGCGGCCTGGTGCAGATCGTGCCGTTGTTCTTCCAGCAGTCCACCACCCAGCCCGTACCCGGCCTGAAACCCTATAACGCCCTGCAACTGGCCGGCCGCGATATTTACATCCGCGAGGGTTGCTACACCTGTCACTCGCAGATGGTGCGGCCCTTCCGCGCGGAGACGGAGCGCTATGGTCACTTCTCCGTGGCCGGCGAATTCGTCTACGACCGGCCTTTCCAATGGGGTTCCAAGCGCACCGGCCCGGACCTGCACCGGGTCGGCGGGCGTTATTCCGACCAGTGGCACTACGTGCACCTGATGCAACCGCGCGACGTAGTGCCGGAGTCGAACATGCCGGCCTATCCCTGGCTCGCCGAGAGGATGGTCGCCGAGACCACCGGCAAGGACATCGTGAAGAAGATGACCGTGCTCAAGAACTGGGCCGGCCATCCCTACACGGATGAGGAGATCGCCGAGGCCCCCGCCATGCTGGAAGGCAAGACGGAGATGGAGGCCCTGATCGCCTACCTGCAGGTCCTCGGCACTGCCGGGCCCAAACTGCAGTAAGCAAAGCACCGCATCATGGATGCCGGCCTGATCGGTTCCGTCGTCACGGTCCTCTTATTCCTGCTGTTCATCGGCATCGTCTGGTGGGCCTACCACCGCGGCAACCGCCAGCGCTTCGAAGAGGCTGCACGACTGCCCTTTC